>NZ_JBIIGK010000096.1:0-10957 GCF_044236515.1 Phenylobacterium sp. | reverse complement strand
GTCCGCAGCATCTCGGCTTCCGTCTTCTGGATCAGGTCGCCGATGTAGACGATGTTGTCGTTCTTCAGGCAGTTGGCCGAACGGACCGACAGCTCGAGCTCGTCGACCTTCTTGAGCAGCGCCGGGTTGAACGGCAGCTCGGGCTTGGCCTCGCCTTCGACCTTCTTCTTCGGCTCTTCGAAGGTGATGAAGATCTGCAGCTGGTCCTGGAGGATGCGGGCGGCGTAGGCCACCGCGTCGACCGGCGAGACGGCGCCGTTGGTTTCGACTTCCATGATCAGCTTGTCGTAGTCGAGGCTCTGACCCTGGCGGGTCGGCTCGACGCGATAGGCGACGCGCTTGACCGGGGAATAGAGGGCGTCGACGGCGATCAGGCCGATCGGCGCGTCCTCGGGGCGGTTCATCTCGGCCGGGACATAGCCCTTGCCGGTCTGGACCGTGAACTCCATGCGCACGGTGGCGCCTTCGTCCAGCGTACACAGCACATGGTCGCCGTTCAGGATCTCGATGTCGGCCGGAGCCTCGATCTGGCTGGCGGTGACGACGCCGGGGCCGGTGGCCCGCAGGGTCATGCGCTTCGGCCCCTCGGCGTGCATGCGCACGGCGAGTTGCTTGATGTTCAGGACGATGTCGACGACGTCTTCACGGACGCCTTCCAGCGACGAGAACTCGTGCACCACGCCGTCGATCTGGACCGCGGTCACCGCGGCCCCCTGCAGCGAGGAGAGGAGGACGCGACGGAGGCTGTTGCCCAGCGTCACGCCAAAGCCGCGCTCGAGGGGCTCGGCCACCACGCGCGCCTTGCGGCTGGCGTCGGCGCCGGTCTCGATCTGCGGCTTCTCGGGACGGATGAGCTCGTTCCAGTTTCTTTCGATCACGGATGGGTGTCCCTTGGAACGAAGGATCGCCGGCCGCTTGCGCGGGCCGGCGCCTTGAATTGCAGTACTTTGTTACTCAGACCCGACGGCGCTTGGGCGGACGGCAGCCGTTGTGCGGAATCGGGGTCACGTCACGAATGGTGGTGATCGTCATGCCGACGGCCTGCAGCGCGCGAAGCGCCGACTCGCGGCCCGAACCGGGACCCGAGACGTTCACTTCCAGCGTTTTTACGCCGTGCTCGGCGGCCTTACGGCCGGCGTCCTCGGCCGCCATCTGGGCGGCGTACGGCGTCGACTTCCGGGAACCCTTGAAGCCCATCATGCCGGCGCTGGACCAGGAGATCGTGTTCCCCTGAGCGTCGGTGATGGTGATCATGGTGTTGTTGAACGAGGCGTTCACGTGCGCCACGCCCGAGGTGATGTTCTTGCGCTCGCGACGTTTGACGCGCGCCGGTTCCTTGGCCATCGGAGGTACGCTCTCTTACTTCTTCTTGCCGGCGATCGGCTTGGCCGGACCCTTGCGGGTGCGGGCGTTGGTGTGCGTGCGCTGGCCGCGGACCGGCAGGCCCTTGCGGTGACGCAGCCCGCGGTAGCAGGCGAGGTCCATCAGGCGCTTGATGTTGACCGCGGTCTCGCGACGCAGGTCGCCTTCGACCACGTAGTCGCGGTCAATCGCCTCGCGGATCTGCAGGACCTCGGCGTCCGTCAGCTGGTTGACGCGACGGGCGTCCTCGATGCCGACCTTGCCGACGATCTCGCGGGCTTTCGCCGCGCCGATGCCATGGATGTACTGCAGCGCGATCACGACGCGCTTGTTGGTGGGGATGTTGACGCCAGCGATACGGGCCACGTGGGAAATTCTCCTGATCACGCAAGAGACGCGCGAACGGCGCCCCGGCCTCTAATGCCCGAAGGCGCAGGCCGGCGCGTCCTTCGCGCTCTTTCGCGGAAGCGCCTCGTTATAAGGATCGCCGCGCCTCCGTCAATGCGGAATGCGCCCAAATATGAACGAATTATCGCCGGCGCAGAATGGGCTCCTGCGCGCGCGGAACCGGGGCCTGGCCCGGTGCATGGCGGACAGGGTGGAGGGTAGCACGAAGGCCGAGGGACGCAATCGCGCCGAACGGCCGCGGACGGTGGAGGTGGGTCAGGCCTTGGAAAGGGCGGCGTCGATGGCGGCCGCGACCTCGTCGATCGAGCCCATGCCGTCCACCTGCACCAGCTTGCCCTGGTTCTCGTAGTACGGCAGCAGCGGCGCGGTCTGGTCGTTGTAGGCAGCCAGGCGGACCTTGAAGCTGTCCGGATTGTCGTCGGGACGGCCGGTCTCGGCGAACCGGCCGGCGACCCGCTCCAGCAGGGCGGCGTCGTCGACCTTCAGGCGGACCACGAGGTCGATCTGCCGGCCTCGGCCCTTGAGCATGATGTCCAGCGCCTCGGCCTGCGCCAAGGTGCGCGGGAAGCCGTCGAAGATCGCGCCGCCAGCGGCCTCGGCCTCGGGCAGGCGGCTCTCGATCAGCTCGATGACGATGCCGTCCGAGACCAGCTCTCCGCGCTGCATGATGCCCGACACCCGCTGGCCGAGCTCCGAGCCCGAAGCGATCGCCGCGCGCAGCATGTCGCCGGTCGACAGCTGGACCATATTGTGGGTCTCGACCAGGCGCTTGGCCTGGGTCCCCTTCCCCGCCGCCGGCGGGCCGAACAGGATCAGATTCATGTCCCCTCCCCTAGCGGCTCCGCCCCCGGAGCCGCCGAAGCGGTGCGACGGCCCCTAGCGGCCGCGCCCGCCCCGCAGCTTGGATTTCTTGATCAGGCCTTCGTACTGGTGCGCCAGCAGGTGCGACTGGATCTGCGTCACCGTATCCATCGTCACGCTCACCACGATGAGGATCGAGGTGCCGCCGAGATAGAAGGACACGTTGTAGAAGCCGATCAGCGCCTCGGGCAGCAGGCAGACGACGGTGATGTAGGCCGCGCCGATCACCGTCAGACGGGTCAGCACGAAGTCGAGGTACTCGGCGGTGCGCTTGCCCGGACGGATGCCGGGCAAGAAGCCGCCGTACTTGCGCAGGTTCTCCGCCGTCTCCTCCGGATTGAAGGTCACGGAGGTGTAGAAGAAGCAGAAGAACACGATCAGCATGCCGTACAGCAGCATGAACAGCGGGCGGCCGTGCTGCAGCTGACCGGTCGCGGCCGGCAGCCACTGCAGCCAGGTCGGCAGGTCGCCCTGGGCGGCGAAGCCCATGACCGTGGTCGGCAGCAGCAGCAGGCTGGAGGCGAAGATCGGCGGGATGACGCCGGCGGTGTTGATCTTCAGCGGCAGGAACGAGGTGTCGCCGCCGAACATCCGGTTGCCCTGCTGGCGTTTCGGATACTGGACCAGCAGGCGGCGCTGCGAACGCTCGAAGAAGACGATGGCGATGGTCACCGCGACCACCAGCACAGCGATCAGCAACAGGGCCCCGCCGCTCATGGCGCCGGTACTGGTCATCGAGAACGCCTGGGCGATGTAGCGCGGCAGGACCGCGACGATGCCGGCGAAGATGATCAGGCTGATGCCGTTGCCGACGCCGCGGCTGGTGATCTGTTCGCCGAGCCACATCAGGAACATGGTCCCGCCCGTCAGGGTGACGACGGTGGCGATGACGAAGAACGGCCCGGGGGCGTCGACGAGGCCGGGCGAGTTGGCCAGGCCCATGGCGATGCCGAACGACTGGAAGACCGCCAGGATCACCGTCAGGTAGCGGGTGTACTGGTTGAGCGTCTTGCGCCCCGCCTCGCCGCCTTCCTTCCGCAGCTTCTCCCACGGCGGATAGACCGTGCCGAGCAGCTGAACGATGATCGAGGCCGAGATGTACGGCATCACGTTCAGGGCGAAGATGGCCATCCGTTCGACGGCGCCGCCCGAGAACATGTTGAACATGCCGAGGATGCCCTGGGCCTGGCCCTGGAAGGCCTGCTGCAGGGCGACCGGGTCGATGCCGGGGATGGGGATGAAACAGCCCAGCCGGTAGACGATCATCGCACCCAGCGTGAACCAGATGCGCTTGTGAAGCTCCGTCGCCTTGGCGAAGGCGCCGAAGTTCATGTTGGCGGCGAGCTGTTCAGCGGCCGAAGCCATTCACCAATTCCCCTGACTATGGTCCCGCTCAAATAGGACGCTCCGGCCCCGATAGCGAGGCCGGAGATCGCAGGTCCCGAAGGGCCTTAGGCTTCCGCCGCGGCTTCGGGCTTGGTCGTGGTGAGCTGGCCGCCGGCCTTTTCGACCGCCGCGCGGGCCGAAGCCGTCGCGGAGTAGACGGTGATCTCGATCTTGGACGTCAGCGCGCCCTTGCCGAGCAGCTTCACGCCGTCCTTGGCGCGGCGCACGACGCCGGCCTTGATCAGGGCCTCGGCGTCGATGGCCGCCTTGGCGTCCAGCTTGCCGGCGGCGATCGCCTGTTCGATGCGCCACAGGTTCACTTCCGCGAACTCCTTGGCGAACGGGTTGTTGAAGCCGCGCTTGGGCATACGCATGTGGAGCGGCATCTGGCCGCCCTCGAAGCCCTGGATGGCGACGCCCGAACGGGCCTTCTGGCCCTTCACGCCGCGGCCGGCGGTCTTGCCCTTGCCCGAGCCCGGGCCGCGGCCGACGCGCATGCGGTTCTTGGTGGAGCCTTCGCGCGGGGCGAGTTCGTTCAGCTTGGTCATGTGCCTCTCCTTGGAGATCTGCGCCGGGGCGAAGCCCCGACTCGGCGATGCGCGCCCCAAACGGACGCCAGAAACGGTTCGAGGGGGTTGAACCCTGCCTGAGCGGCGGATGCAACCCCCTCGACTAGTCTTGGAGGAGCGTCACGAGGACGCCCGAAGCGTTCTTACTCGACCACTTCGACCATGTGGGCGACCTTGGCGATCATCCCACGGACCGAGGGGGTGTCTTCCAGCGTCGAGACGCGGCCGACCCGGTTCAGGCCGAGGCCCGCGAGGGTGGCGCGCTGATCCTTCTTGCGACGGATCGGGCTGCCGGTCTGGCGAACGGTGACGGTGGCCATCTGAGCTTATCCTTCCGCGTCCGCGGCCGCCTGGGCCGAAGCGCCGTCGGCGCGGCGGCCGATGACGTCCGCGACCTTCTTGCCGCGCTTGGCGGCGACCTGGCGGGGCGAAGACTGGGCCTTCAGCGCCTCGAAGGTCGCGCGCACCATGTTGTAGGGGTTGGACGAGCCGACCGACTTGCCGACGACGTCCTGGACGCCCAGGGTTTCGAGCACCGCGCGCATCGGACCGCCGGCGATGACGCCGGTGCCGGGAGGCGCCGCGCGGACCATCACCTTGCCCGCGCCCCAACGGCCGTTGCCGTCGTGGTGCAGGGTGCGGCTCTCGCGGAGCGGCACGCGGATCATCGACTTCTTGGCTTCCTCGGTCGCCTTGCGGATGGCTTCCGGCACTTCGCGCGCCTTGCCGTGACCGAAGCCGACGCGGCCCTTCTGGTCGCCAACGACCATCAGCGCAGCGAAGGAGAACCGCCGGCCGCCCTTAACGGTGGCCGCGACGCGGTTGATGTGCACCAGCTTCTCGACGATTTCGCTGTCGCGCTCTTCTTCGGCGCCACGGTTGCGACGATCGCCGCGCTGTTCGTCTCTGCGAGCCATGATCGTTCCTTAGAAATTCAGGCCGGCTTCACGAGCCGCGTCGGCCAGGGCCTTGACCCGACCGTGATAGAGATAGCCGCCGCGATCGAAGACGACGTCCTTGACGCCCTTTTCGATGGCGCGCTGGGCGACCAGGGCGCCGACGCGGGCGGCGGCGTCCTTGTCCGAGCCCTTCTGCTTCTTCTCGCCGCCTTCGAGCGACGAGGCGGCAGCCAGGGTCACGCCGTTCTCATCATCGATGACCTGGGCGTAGATGTTCTTGGACGAGCGGAAGACCGACAGCCGCGGGCGGCCAGCCGCCACCTTGCGGAGGCGGGTGCGGACACGTTGCGCGCGGCGCAGGGTGGAGTCGCGAGGGGAGAGCGCCATGGCTTACTTCTTCTTGCCTTCCTTGCGGCGGACCTGCTCGCCGGCGTAGCGAACGCCCTTGCCCTTGTAGGGCTCGGGCGGACGGATGCGGCGGATGCGCGCCGCGGTCTCGCCGACCAGCTGCTTGTCGATGCCGGAGATCTTGATCTCGGTCTGCTTCGGCGTGGCGAAGGTGATGCCGGCTGGGGCCGGCACGTCGACGTCGTGGCTGAAGCCGAGTTGCATGGAGAGCGCCTGGCCCTTCATCGCGGCGCGGTAGCCGACGCCGACCAGCTCGAGCGACTGCTCGAAGCCGTCGGTCACGCCGGTGACCATGTTGCTCACCAGGGTGCGCGACAGGCCCCACATCGCCTGCGCACGGGTGTTCTCCGTGCGCTTCGACAGCTGAAGCTCGCCGCCTTCCTGGCGAACCTCGATCTCTTCCGGCACCGTCCAGGCGAGCTGGCCCTTGGGGCCCTTCACCGAAATCGACTGGCCGTCGAGGGTCACCGTCACCCCGTTGGGGACCGCAACCGCCTTCTTTCCGATCCGCGACATCTTAGTAGACCCGGCAGAGCACTTCGCCGCCCACGTTGGCGTCACGCGCCGCGGTGTCCGACATGACGCCCTTCGGCGTCGACAGGATCGAGATCCCGAGACCGTTCTTCACGGGCTTCAGGTCCTTGATCGACGAATAGACGCGGCGGCCCGGCTTGGAGACGCGGCTGATCTCGACAATGACCGGCTGGCCGTCGAAATACTTAAGCTCGATCTCGAACTCCGGGAACGCACCCGGCTTCTCAACCAGCTGGTAGCCGCGGATGTAGCCTTCGTCCGCCAGCACGTCGAGGACGCGCGCGCGCATCTTCGAGGCGGGGGTCGAGACCTTCGACCGGCCACGGCCGGCGGCGTTCTTGATACGGGCGATCAGATCGCCGATGGGGTCGTTCACCATCTCTCGATCTCCCTTACCAGCTCGACTTGACGAGGCCGGGGATCAGCCCGTGCGAACCGAGGTCGCGCAGGGAGATCCGGCTCATCTTGAGCTTGCGGTAGTAAGCCCGCGGACGGCCCGTGACCTCGCACCGGTTGCGGATGCGGGTCTTGGACGAGTTGCGCGGCAGTTCCGCCAGCTTGAGCCGGGCTTCGAAGCGCTCTTCGAGCGGCAGGCTCTCATCGTTGGCGATCGCCTTCAGCGCGTCGCGCTTGGCGGCGTACTGCTTGGCGAGCTGCTTCACTCGTTCGTTGCGGTTGACGGCGCTTTTCTTGGCCATGGTGCTCTTTCCTTCCCGTTACGCTTGCACGAACGGGAACTGGAATTCCTTGAGAAGCGCGCGCGCTTCGTCGTCGGTCTTCGCAGTCGTGGCGACGATGATGTCCATGCCCCACATCTGATCGATCTGGTCGTAGTTGATCTCCGGGAACACGATGTGCTCCTTTAGACCCATGGCGTAGTTGCCACGGCCGTCGAACGAGGTGGGCTTCAGGCCCCGGAAGTCCTTCACGCGCGGCAGCGCGATGGTGATCAGCCGGTCCAGGAACTCGTACATGCGATCCTGGCGGAGCGTGACCTTGGCGCCGATCGTCATGCCTTCGCGCAGCTTGAAGCCGGCGATGGACGTGCGGGCCTTGGTCGGCACCGGCTTCTGGCCGGCGATCTTCGCCAGGTCGGCCAGGGCCGACTGGATCTTCTTGGAGTCCCCGACGGCCTCGCCGACGCCCATGTTCAGGACGATCTTGTCCAGCTTGGGGATCTGCATCTCGTTGGTGTAGCTGAACTGCTCCTTCATCGCCGCGCGGATGCGCTGGCGATACTCGGTCTTCAGCCGGGGTTCGTAAGCTTGCTCAGCCATTGGAGATCACCTCGCCGTTCGACTTGGCGAACCGCACCTTCTTGTCGCCTTCCACGCGGAAGCCGACGCGGGTCGGCTTGCCGGCGGAGTCGACGATGGCGACGTTCGACAGGTGAAGCGGCGCTTCCTTGTTCTTGATGCCGCCCTGCGGGTCGAGCTGCGTCGGACGGGTGTGGCGCTGAACCATGTTCAGGCCTTCGACCAGCACGCGCTCTTCCTTCGGGAAGACTTTGAGGACGGCGCCCTGGCGGCCCTTGTCCTTGCCGGTGAGGACCACGACGCGGTCCCCTTTGCGAATCTTCGCAGCCATCACAGCACCTCGGGGGCGAGAGAGATGACCTTCATGTGGTTCTTCGCGCGCAGTTCGCGGGGAACCGGGCCAAAGATCCGCGTGCCGATCGGCTCGCCTTGCTTGTTCACGATCACGGCGGCGTTCTTATCGAAGCGAATGACGGAGCCGTCCTTGCGCTTGATCGCCTGGCTGGTGCGCACGACGATCGCCTGCAGCACGTCACCCTTCTTCACGCGGCCGCGCGGGATCGCCTCCTTGACGGAGACGACGATGCGGTCGCCGACAGACGCGTAGCGACGCTTCGCGCCGCCAAGCACCTTGATGCACATGACCCGGCGGGCGCCGGAGTTGTCGGCGACGTCCAGGTTAGTTTGCATCTGGATCATTGGATCTGATCCCTCTTACGCTTGCTGGTCCGCGCTGCCCTTAGGCAGCACTTCCCAGGTTTTCAGCTTCGACTTGGGCGCGCATTCGACGATGCGGGCGGCCTCGCCGGCCTTGTAGGCGTTCGCCTCGTCATGAGCGTGGTACCGCTTCGACCGACGGACGGTCTTCTTCAGCACCGGGTGCAGGAAGGTCCGCTCGACCTTCACCACGACCGTCTTGTCGCCCTTGTCGGAGACGACAACGCCTTCGAGAATTCGCTTCGGCATTACTCGTATCTCCTCAGGCCTGAGCCTGCTTGCCGCGCAGGACGGTGCGGATGCGCGCGATGTCCTTGCGCACCTCGCCCACGCGGTGGGTCTTTTCGACCTGGCCGGTCGCCTTCTGGAAGCGCAGGTTGAACTGCTCCTTCTTCAGGTTGACGAGCTGCTCGGCCAGTTGGTCGGGGGTGAGGCCCCGGATGTCGTCGATCTTCATCACGCGTGCTCCGCGACAGCGGCGTCGATGCGCGTGACGATGCGGGTCTTCACCGGCAGCTTCGCCGCGCCGAGGCGCAGGGCTTCACGGGCCACATCGTCCGGCACGCCGTCGATTTCGAACATGATCCGGCCCGGGTGGACGCGGGCGGCCCAGTACTCGACCGAGCCCTTACCCTTACCCATCCGGACTTCGGCCGGCTTGTCGGTGACCGGGACGTCCGGGAAGATCCGGATCCACACCCGGCCCTGACGCTTCATCTGACGCGTGATCGCGCGGCGGGCCGCTTCGATCTGGCGCGCGGTGATGCGCTCGGGCTCGACGGACTTCAGGCCGTAGGAACCGAAGTTCAGGGTGAAGCCGCCCTTGGCGACCCCATGGATCTTGCCCTTGAACTGCTTGCGATACTTGGTCTTTTTCGGAGACAGCATGACTTCGCTTCCTTAGGCGTTCGCCGGCTCGCCGCGGCGCTCGCGGCGCGGGCCGCGGTCCGGACGATCGCCACGGTCACGGCCGCCACCCTCGCCGGCCGGGCCGCTTTCGCCGGCCAGGCGCTTGTCGAGAGCCATCGGGTCGTGCTCGAGCACTTCGCCTTTGAAGACCCACACCTTCACACCGATGATGCCGTAGGTGGTCTTGGCTTCGGTGAAGCCATAGTCGACGTCGGCGCGCAGGGTGTGCAGCGGCACGCGGCCTTCGCGGTACCATTCCATGCGGGCGATTTCCGCGCCGCCGAGACGGCCCGAGACGTTGATCCGGACGCCCTTGGCGCCAAGACGCATGGCCGACTGCATCGAACGCTTCATGGCGCGGCGGAAGGCCACGCGGCGCTCGAGCTGCTGGGCGATGTTCTCGGCGATCAGCTGGGCGTCGGTCTCCGGCTTGCGGATCTCGACGATGTTCAGGTGCACCTCGACGCCGCCGGCCATCGCCGACACGTCCTTGCGCAGCTTGTCGATGTCCGCACCCTTCTTGCCGATGATCACGCCGGGGCGCGCGGCATAGATGGTGATGCGGCACTTCTTGTGCGGACGCTCGATGACGATCCGCGACACGCCGGCCTGATACAGGCGCTTCTTGAGGGCGCGACGGATCTTGATGTCGGCGTGCAGCAGCTTGCCGTACTCGACGCCGTCGGCGAACCAGCGGCTGTCCCAGGTGCGGTTGATGCCGAGGCGCAGCCCGACCGGATTGATTTTCTGACCCATCAGGCGGCCTCACCCAGCTCGCGGACCACGATGGTGATCTCGGAGAACGGCTTTTCGATGCGGGAAGCACGACCGCGCGCACGGGCGGCGAAGCGCTTCATCACCAGGTTCTTGCCCACGAAGGCCTCGGCGACGACCAGGTTGTCGATGTCGAGGTTGTGGTTGTTCTCGGCGTTCGAGATCGCCGAGTAGAGTGCCTTGCGCACATCGCGGGCGATGCGCTTGTGGCTGAACTCGAGCTCGTTCAGGGCCCGCTGGACCTTGAGGCCGCGGATCGACTGGGCCACCAGGTTCAGCTTGCGAGGGCTGGTGCGCAGGGTGCGGACCTTGGCCATCGCCTCGATGCCCTGCAGGCGGCGTGCTTTCGCTTGCTTGGACATGACTACTTCCTCTTGGCCTTCTTGTCGGCGGCGTGGCCCGGGAAGAAGCGGGTGGGCGCGAACTCGCCCAGCTTCATGCCGACCATGTCTTCCGAGACCAGCACGGGGACGTGCTTCTGGCCGTTGTGGACGCCGAACGTGAGACCCACGAACTGCGGCATGATGGTGGAGCGGCGCGACCAGGTCTTGATCACGTCCTTCCGGCCCGAGGACTGCAGAGCCTCGGCCTTCTTGAGCAGATACCCGTCGACGAACGGGCCTTTCCAGACAGAACGGGTCATGCCTTAGCGAGCCTTCCTGGCGTGGCGCGAGCGGATGATGAACTTGTCCGTCGCCTTGTTCGTACGGGTCTTCGAGCCCTTGGTCGGCTTGCCCCACGGGGTGACCGGGTGACGGCCGCCCGAGGTCTTGCCTTCACCGCCGCCGTGCGGGTGATCGACCGGGTTCATGGCGACGCCGCGGACGTGCGGGCGACGGCCCTTGTGACGGTTGCGGCCGGCCTTACCCATGAC
>NZ_JBIIGK010000254.1:0-2825 GCF_044236515.1 Phenylobacterium sp. | reverse complement strand
ATGTCCCGCCGCCGTCGCGCAGAGAAACGCCAAGTCCTTCCCGATCCGAAGTTCGGGGACCTCGTCGTCACCAAGTTCATGAACTACGTGATGTACGAAGGTAAGAAGGCCGTCGCCGAAAACATCATGTATGGCGCCTTCGAGATCCTCGAAGCCAAGCGCAAGGACCAGGGTCCCCTGGAAACCTTCCACGCTGCGCTCGACAACGTCGCGCCCGCCATCGAAGTCCGCTCCCGCCGGGTCGGCGGCGCCACCTACCAGGTGCCGGTCGAAGTCCGTCCGGAGCGCCGCAAGGCCCTGGCCATCCGCTGGCTGGTCAGCGCCGCCCGCAAGCGCGGCGAGAACACCATGACCGAGAAGCTGGCCGGCGAACTGCTGGACGCCTCCTCGAACCGCGGCACCGCGGTCAAGAAACGCGAAGACACCCACAAGATGGCTGAAGCCAACCGGGCCTTCTCGCACTACCGCTGGTAAGCCCTCTTCCTCCTGGGCTTTCAGAGCTTTCCGGCGCGGGCGGTTTGAGCTAAACCGCCCGCGCCTCTCGTTCGGCCCTCCACGAACGCCCCTTTTCCAGAGCTGTCCGCTATGCCCCGCACGCATAAAATCGAAGACTACCGCAACTTCGGCATCATGGCCCACATCGACGCGGGCAAGACGACGACGACCGAGCGGATCCTCTACTACACCGGCAAGAGCCATAAGATCGGCGAAGTCCACGACGGCGCCGCGACCATGGACTGGATGGAGCAGGAGCAGGAGCGCGGCATCACGATCACGTCGGCCGCGACGACCGCGTTCTGGAACGACAAGCGCCTGAACATCATCGACACCCCCGGGCACGTCGACTTCACCATCGAGGTGGAACGCTCGCTGCGCGTCCTCGACGGCGCGGTGACCGTGCTCGACGGCAACGCCGGGGTTGAGCCGCAGACCGAGACCGTCTGGCGGCAGGCCGACAAGTACCGGGTTCCGCGGATCGTCTTCGTCAACAAGATGGACAAGCTCGGCGCCGACTTCGACAAGTCGGTCGAGAGCATCCGCGACCGCCTTGGCGCCAAGGCGGTTCCGATCCAGTTCCCGATCGGCGCGGAATCCTCGCTGCGCGGCCTCGTGGACCTGGTCCGCATGAAAGCGGTGGTCTGGGACAACGACGGCCTGGGCGCGAGCTACCGCGACGAAGAGATCCCTGCCGACCTCAAGGCCAAGGCCGACGAGGCCCGCAGCTACATGATCGAAAACGCCGTCGAGCTCGATGACGAGGCGATGGAAGCGTACCTGTCCGGCGAAGAGCCGTCGGAAGAGACGATCAAGAAGTGCATCCGCAAGGCCGTGCTGACCGGCGCCTTCTATCCGATCCTTTGCGGCTCGGCGTTCAAGAACAAGGGCGTCCAGCCGCTGCTCGACGCGGTCGTCGATTACCTGCCCTCGCCGGTGGACATCCCGCCCACCAAGGGCATCGACTTCCGCACCGAGGAAGAGATCGAGCGCAAGGCCTCGGACGAAGAGCCGCTCTCGATGCTGGCCTTCAAGATCATGGACGACCCGTTCGTCGGCTCGCTGACCTTCTGCCGGATCTACTCCGGCAAGATCGAAACCGGCATGGGCCTGCTGAACTCGACCCGCGACCGCAAGGAACGCGTCGGCCGCATGCTGCTGATGCACTCCAACAACCGCGAGGACATCAAGGAAGCCTACGCCGGCGACATCGTCGCCCTGGCCGGCCTGAAGGACACCCGCACCGGGGACACCCTGTGCGACCCGAACAAGAACCCGGTGATCCTGGAGCGCATGGAATTCCCGGCGCCGGTCATCGAGATCGCCGTCGAGCCGAAGTCGAAGGCCGACCAGGAAAAGCTGGGCGTCGCCCTGGCCAAGCTGGCCGCTGAGGACCCGTCGTTCACGGTCTCCACCGACCATGAGAGCGGCCAGACCATCCTCAAGGGGATGGGCGAGCTGCACCTCGACATCAAGATCGACATCCTGAAGCGCACCTACAAGGTCGAGGCCAACATCGGCGCGCCGCAGGTGGCCTACCGCGAAACCATCAGCCGCAAGGCCGAGATCGACTACACCCACAAGAAGCAGACCGGCGGTACGGGCCAGTTCGCCCGCGTGAAGCTGGTCTTCGAGCCGGGTGAAGTCGGCACGGGCTTCGTGTTCGAAAGCGGTATCGTCGGCGGCGCGGTGCCGAAGGAATACATCCCCGGCGTCGAAAAGGGCCTGAACTCAGCCAAGGACAACGGCCTGCTGGCCGGCTTCCCGGTGATCGACTTCAAGGCGACCCTGATCGACGGCGCCTTCCACGACGTCGACTCCTCGGTCCTGGCGTTCGAAATCGCCTCCCGCGCGGCCTTCAAGGAACTGCGCGAGAAGGGCGGCGCCAAGCTGCTCGAGCCGATCATGGGCGTCGAGGTCGTGACCCCGGAAGAGTACCTGGGTTCGGTCATCGGCGACCTGAACGGCCGTCGCGGTCAGATCCAGGGCCAGGACGTGCGCGGCAACGCCATCGTCATCAACGCCTTCGTGCCGCTGGCCAACATGTTCGGCTACGTGAACAACCTGCGCGGCATGTCTCAGGGCCGCGCCCAGTTCACCATGCAGTTCGACCACTACGAGGCGGTGCCGCAACACGTCGCCGACGAAGTGATCAAGAAGTACGCCTAACCCAATCCAACCCTAGCTAGAGGACGAGCCCGGACAGGGCTGGAGCTTGAAATGGCCAAAGAGAAATTCGAACGCACGAAGCCGCACTGCAACATCGGCACGATTGGTCACGTTGACCATGGCAAGACGACGCTGACGGCGGCGATCACGATCACGCTGGC
>NZ_JBIIGK010000253.1:0-2847 GCF_044236515.1 Phenylobacterium sp. | reverse complement strand
CCGCGAGACGCCCGGCGTCGGGAGGATGGATGAGCCGGTTCCAGCCGTGGAACGCCGACGTCGCGGCTGCGATCGTCGAGGCGCACGACGGGCGCGAGGGGGCCTTGCTGCCCATCCTCCACGACCTGCAGGATGCCTTCGGCCATGTGCCGGAACCGGCGACGGCATTGCTCGCCGCGGCGCTGAACCTGTCGCGGGCCGAAGTGCATGGCGTCATCACCTTCTATCACGACTTCCGGCGCGCGCCGGCCGGCGAGCGGGTGATGAAGCTGTGCCGCGCCGAGGCCTGTCAGGCGCGGGGCGGTCGCGAGGTCGAGCGCGCGGCGCTGGACGCGGCCGGCGTGGCGATGGGCGAGACGCGCGCCGAAGGCCGGCTGACGGTCGAGGCCATCTATTGCCTGGGCCTGTGCGCCAGCGGCCCGGCGGCGTTGGTCGACGGCGAGCCGGTCGGCCGCCTGACCCCGGCGTCGGCCACGGCGCTGGTCCGGAGCCTGGCGTGATGAGCCTGAAGGTCTTCATTCCCGGCGACATGGCGGCGATCGCGGTTGGCGCCGACCGGCTGGTCCGCGCGCTCGGGCGGCTGGCGGCGGAGCGCGGGATCGACCTCGACATCGTCCGCAACGGCTCGCGCGGAATGTTCGAGCTGGAGCCGCTGGTCGAGGTCGAGACGCCAGGCGGCCGGATCGGCTACGCCCGGGTCTATGAGGACGATATTCCGACCCTGCTGGACGCGCTGGTCGCTGGCGGAGGCGATCATCCGACCCGGATCGGCGATCCAGCCGAGTTGCCGTTCCTGAAACGCCAGTCGCGGCTGACCTTCGCCCGCTGCGGGATCACCGACCCGCAGTCGTTGTCGGACTATCAGGCGCACGGCGGGCTGCAGGGCCTCGCCAGGGCGGTCGGAATGACGCCTGAAGCGGTGGTGGAGGCGGTCCGCGCCTCCGGCCTGCGCGGCCGCGGCGGCGCCGGCTTCCCGGCCGGGATCAAGTGGGAGACGGTGCGCCTCGCGCCCGCAGCCCAGAAGTACGTGGTCTGCAATGCCGACGAGGGCGACAGCGGGACGTTCGCCGACCGCATGCTGCTGGAAGGCGATCCCTTCCTGCTGATCGAGGGCATGGCCATCGCCGGCTTCGCGGTCGGGGCGACGAAGGGCTACGTCTACATCCGCTCGGAATATCCGCTGGCGGTGCGCGCCTTCTCGCGCGCCGTCGAGACCGCGCGGGCGGCGGGCCTGCTCGGTCCGAGCGCCAACGGCGGCCGCATGCCGTTCGACATCGAGGTGCGGGTCGGGGCCGGGGCCTATGTCTGCGGCGAGGAGACGGCGCTGCTCGAGAGCCTGGAGGGAAAGCGCGGCATGGTGCGGGCCAAGCCGCCGTTGCCGGCGCACCAGGGCCTGTTCGGCCGGCCGACGCTGATCAACAACGTCCTGACGTTGGCCGCCGTGCCGTTCGTGCTGGCCGAGGGGCCGCAGGCCTACGCCGACTTCGGCATGGGCCGATCGCGCGGGACCATGCCGGTGCAGCTGGCCGGCGACGTCCGCAACGGCGGCCTGTTCGAGACCGCCTTCGGGGTGACCCTGGGCGAGCTCGTGAACGACATCGGCGGCGGCACGCTGAGCGGCCGGCCGGTGCGCGCGGTCCAGGTCGGCGGCCCGCTGGGCGCCTATTTCCCGCCGGCGCTGTTCGACACGCCGTTGGACTACGAGGCCTTCGCGGCGGCCGGCGGGCTCGTGGGCCACGCCGGCGTCGTCGTTTTCAACGACACGGTGGACCTCGCTCAGCAAGCGAGGTTCGCCCTGGAGTTCTGCGCCATCGAGAGCTGCGGCAAGTGCACGCCCTGTCGGCTGGGGGCGGTGCGCGGGCAGGAGACCCTCGACCGCGCGATGGCCGGCGAGGCGGGGCAACTCGCCGTCCTGGAAGACCTGTGCGAGACTATGCGGCTTGGATCGCTCTGCGCCCTCGGCGGGCTGACGCCCTATCCGGTGATGAGCGCGATCCGGCATTTTCCGGAGGACTTCCTGGCGCGTAACGACCGCCGGCAGCCCGCCGTCGAGGAGGTCTGAGTTGGGCCTGATCACCGAGATCGACTACGGCACGCCGGCCTCGACGTCGCAGGCCCGCGTCACCCTGACCATCGACGGCCAGCAGGTCAGCGTGCCGGCCGGGACCTCGCTGATCCGCGCCGCCCAGGCGATGGGCACCCAGATCCCCAAGCTCTGCGCCACCGACAGCCTGGAGGCGTTCGGCTCCTGCCGGCTGTGCCTGGTCGAGATCGACGGCCGTCCCGGCACGCCGGCCGCCTGTACGACGCCGGCGGCCGAGGGCATGGTCGTGCGCACCCAGACGCCGCAGCTCAAGAAGCTGCGCAAGGGGGTGATGGAGCTCTACATCTCCGATCACCCGCTGGACTGCCTGACCTGTTCGGCCAACGGCGACTGCGAGCTGCAGAACATGGCCGGCGCGGTCGGACTGCGCGAGGTCCGCTACGGCTATGAGGGCGAGAACCACCTCGACCTGCCGTGCGACACGTCTAACCCCTATTTCACCTTCGACTCCTCGAAGTGCATCGTCTGCTCGCGCTGCGTGCGGGCCTGCGACGAAGTGCAGGGCACCTTCGCCCTGACGGTCAGCGGCCGCGGGTTCGAGAGCCGGATCGCCGCCAGCGAGAGCCAGCCGTTCCTCGACTCCGAATGCGTCTCGTGCGGCGCCTGCGTCCAGGCCTGCCCGACCGCCGCCCTGAACGAAAAGGCGGTCATCGAGATCGGCACGCCTGAGCATTCGGTGGTGACGACCTGCGCCTATTGCGGCGTCGGCTGCACCTTCAAGGCCGAGATGCGCGGCGAAGAGC
>NZ_JBIIGK010000095.1:0-11050 GCF_044236515.1 Phenylobacterium sp. | reverse complement strand
TTCAGGCCGCCGAACACCACCATGACAGCCAACACAACCAGGGCTGCGACGAGAAAGAAGTGGCGCCTCAACAAAACCTGGGTGCTCCATCCCGGAAAATAGCGGTGGTCTCTTATCGGCTCGCCATACACTTCGTCGAGTGACAGAAGGATGGCTCTGCATTTCCACGCTGCAACAGCTCGTGAAAACGCCTCTAACCCTTCAATTTTATTTAATGTCGCTCAGGTCCGAACGCGAGCGACCGCATCCAGCCAGCGTGCATATGACGCTTCCCGCGCCCCGTCTGCAATCACAGATGAGAATCCCTCC
Organism: Phenylobacterium sp.; assembly: GCF_044236515.1. Lineage (GTDB taxonomy): Bacteria > Pseudomonadota > Alphaproteobacteria > Caulobacterales > Caulobacteraceae > Phenylobacterium. The sequence goes on along the minus strand of NZ_JBIIGK010000095.1, from coordinate 10,741 downwards.
GTAGCCGGCCGACTTGCCGCCGCGGCCCCCACGGACTCGTAGACCCCGGCCCCAAGTCCCGCGAACAGCGCCGCCCCCAGCGCCGTGGTCTCCTGGTAAGTCGCCCGGCAGACCTTCAGACCGGTCAGGTCGGCGAGCCGCTGGCTGAACCACCGGCTGCGCGACATGCCGCCGTCGATCCGCAGCTCGACGCCGTTGGCGAACGCCCCCGGCGCGTCGGCGCGCATCGCTTCGACGAGGTCGCGGGTCTGCAACGCGCTGGCGTCCAGCGCCGCCTGGGCGATCTCGGCCAGTCCGGTGTCCCGCGTCAGGCCGAACAGCGCGCCGCGCGCCCCGGCGTCCCACCACGGCGCGCCAAGCCCGGTGAAGGCTGGCACCATGATCACGCCATGGTCGGGTCGCGCGCCCATCGCCAGGGCTTCGACCGCCTGCGGCCCGCCGGCCACCGCCAGTCCCTGCTCCACCCACTGGATCGCCGCCCCGGCGATGAAGATCGCCCCTTCGAGCGCATAGGTCGTCCGCCCGCCGACCCGGGCCGCCACCGTCGTCAGCAGCCGGGCGCGCGACACCGGCGCCGTCTCGCCGGTGTTGACCAGCAGGAAGCAGCCGGTGCCATAGGTGGCCTTCATCTCGCCAGGCCGAACGCAGCCCTGACCCATCAGCGCGGCCTGCTGGTCGCCGGCGACGCCGCGGATCGGGATCGCCCGCCCCAGCAACTCCGGCTCGGTCTCGCCGTAGTCCGCAGCGCAGTCCTTGACCTGCGGCATCAGGCTCAGCGGCACGCCGAGCATGTCGGCCATCGCCCCCGACCACGTCCCCGCCCGGATGTCGTAGAGCAGCGTGCGCGAGGCGTTGGTCGCGTCCGTCGCATGGACCTTGCCGCCGGTCAGCCGCCAGATCACCCAGCTGTCGATCGTCCCCGCCAGCAGCTCGCCGCGCTCGGCCGCCGCCCGAGCCCCGGCCACCTCGTCCAGCAGCCAGCGGATCTTTGTCCCCGAGAAATAGGGATCGAGCAGCAGCCCGGTGACCTGCGTCGTCTCAGCCTCGCGCCCGGCCTTGCGCAGCGCCTCGCACAACGGCTCGGTCCGCCGGTCCTGCCAGACGATCGCCTTGTGGATCGGCCGACCGGTCGCCTTCTCCCAGACCACCACCGTCTCGCGTTGGTTGGTGACGCCGATCGCCGTCACCTCGGCCATCTGGCGGCCGGCCTTCGCCACCGCCTCGCGCAGCACCGCGACGCTGGCCTCGAAGATCTCGTCGGCGTCGTGCTCCACCCAGCCGTCGGCCGGATAGTGCTGGGCCAGCGGCCGTCCCGCCTCGGCCAGCGCCAGGCCGCTGCGGTCGAACAGGATCGCCCGGGTGCTCGTGGTGCCCTGGTCCAGAGCCAGGATCAGCGGTTCGGCCATCGTCCCCTCGAAGCGTCGCCCTGCCGTTCTTTAAGCATGTTTTCACGCGCGTCCTTCAAGACTTCCCATGCTCGCCCGTTGCGAGCGACACCAAGAGGTCAAGCGTGGGTCTCGCCTTGAGCAGCGCCGCTTTGAGTACGGACGGCCTGCTGGACCTGGCCAAGAGCCGCGCCGCGGGCGACCGCGAGCGCCTGATGATGGCCGTGGTCGACCTTTGCGCCGCCGCCGAATCGCCGGCCGCCGTGGCCCGGCCGCAGGTCCAGGACCTGATCTCCTCGATCTTCATGAACCTCGTCGTCGAGGCCGAGCGCGACATCCGCCGCCGCCTCGCCGAGCGGCTGTCCACCGCCGCCTGGGCGCCGTCCGCCCTGATCAATGTCCTGGCCCTCGACGAAATCGAGATCGCCCGGCCGATCATCGCCTCCAGCCCGGTGCTCAAGGACCACGACCTCGTCCGCCTGCTGGTCGAGGCGACCATTGAGCACCAGATTGAGGTCGCCCGCCGCCCCCGTCTCGGCGGCGTCGTCGTGGCCGCGATCATCCACCAGGCCGAGCCGGCGGTCCTCACCGCTCTCGCCAACAACACCACCGCCGACCTCAACGACGCGGAGCTGCGCCAGCTGGTCGCCGCCGCCCGCAAGGTCGCCGCCCTGCGCACGCCGCTGTCGCGCCACCCGCGCCTGACCGCCGAGCTGGCCCTGCAGCTCTACGTCTGGGTTGGCCAATCCCTGCGCGCCAACCTCGCCGAGCGCTTCCGCCTCGACACCTGCGAGCTCGACCAGGCGATCGCCGACACCATCCGCGACGTCCACGCCGGCGCCCCGCCCGACAGCGAGGGCCTCGTCGTCGTCGCCCGCGAGGGCGAACGCGAGGAAATGGAACGCAAGCTCATCGACAAGCTGCACGCCGCCGGCCAACTCAGGCCCGGCTATCTCGTGCGCGTGCTGCGCGAGGGGCGCCTGTCGCTGTTCTCGACGGCGCTGGCCATGCTCGGCCGCTTCGATGCGCGCCACATCCGCCTCGCCCTGGAAGCCGACGAGCCGGAACTCCTGGCCCTGGCCTGCGCCGCCGTTGGCATCGACCGCAGCGTCTTCCCGACGATCCTGAACCTGGTGCGCCAGCTCAATGGCGGGCGCCCGGCGGGCGGCGCCGAGGCGGCGATGGCCGCCGCCAACGCCTTCGGCCCGACCCCGCCGCAGGCCGCCGGCGCGGCCTTTCGGCGCGCCGCCGCCGCCATCTGAACGTCGTTTGACAAAGGGCGGTCGTTGACCGCTTCTCCTTGCGCCATGTCCGGACCGGCCGACATCACCCGCCTGGCCTTCGTCGCCAGCGACCGCCCCGAGGCGATCGAGGCGCGCGAGCGACTGGCCCGGCGCTACGGCGACGCGTCGGAGGACGACGCCCAGGTCGTTGTCGCCCTCGGCGGCGACGGCTTCATGCTCGAGACCCTGCATCGCCACCTCGAGACCGGCCGGCCGATCTACGGCATGAACCGCGGCTCCGTCGGTTTCCTGATGAACGACTACGCCGAGGACGACCTCCTGGCGCGCATCGCCGCCGCCGAGCGGGCTCGGATTCACCCCCTGCGGATGACCGCCACCGACGTCCGCGGCCAGGTCCATCGGGGCCTCGCCATCAACGAGGTCAGCCTGCTGCGCCAGACGCGCCAGAGCGCCAAGCTGCGCATCTCCGTCGATGGCAAGATCCGCCTGCCCGAATTGTCGTGCGACGGCGTGCTGGTCGCCACTCCGGCCGGTTCGACCGCTTACAACCTGTCGGCCCACGGTCCCATCGTGCCCCTCGACGCACGGGCCCTGGCCCTGACGCCGATCAGCGCCTTCCGCCCCCGGCGCTGGCGCGGGGCCCTGCTCTCCCACACCGCCTGCGTGCTGGTCGAGGTGCTGGAAGCCGACAAGCGCCCGGTCAGCGCCGTGGCCGACAACTTCGAAGTCCGCGATGTCGCCCGCGTCGAGGTGGCCGAAGACCGCGACGTCGGCCTCACCATGCTGTTCGACGCCGGTCGCAGTCTTGAGGAACGCGTCCTGGCCGAGCAGTTCTCAGCCTGACAACAAGAGGTTGCGACTCATCCTCTGTTAATGGCCCCTGCCTATGCTCAAGCTGAAGTCGGTCGGCTGAAAGGGCGGGCCGGAAGGCAGGAGCGTCGTCGTGACCCAGCGCAACTCAGCCCCCACTCTTGGCCGGATCGGCGCGATCGACGCCTCCGCCATCGCGCGCGCCGAGGCGGCTCTGAAGAGCCTGTCCGGCAACTTCGCCCAGTGGCTGCAGGACGAGATCGACAAGCTCGACGCCGCACACCAGGAGGTCCGCGCCCGCGGGGCCACGGCCGAGACCATGGAAGCGCTCTACCTGCGCTCGCATGACCTCAAGGGCCTCGGCGCCACCTACGGCTTTCCGATCATCACCCGCATCGCCGGCTCGCTCTGCCGGCTGATTGAGGACGGGCCCAAGCGCCTCAGCGCCCCCCTGCCCCTCGTCGACGCCCACATCCAGACCATCAAGGCCGCCGTCCGCGACGACATCAAGGACGACAGCCACCCGGTCGGCTCGATCCTCGTCCGCGAACTCGAAGCCGGGGTCGCCCAGACCGGCGCCTGAGCCCCCTCAGGCGATCGCCCGGTCCGCCTCGCGCCGCTCGGCCGCCAACCGGTCCATCTTGTCCATCAGATAAGCCACGTCTTCCCGCGCCGCCGCCAGCGGTTGGGTAAGGAAGCGCTGCATCATCCGCTCCTGGAAGCGCTCGCGGTCCTGCGCGCCGCCGTCGAACTCCATGGAATGGAAGGTGTCGACCGCCGCCCGGAACGCCGGGAACAGCCGCGCCGGCAGCCCGGCCCGCTCGTAGATCGCCCGAAGGCCCAGCGGCCCGGCGTCGTGGATCATCAGCCAGGTGCGATGGTGCGGCACGCCGGACAGCTCGGCTACGCCCCACTCGAAGAAGGTCATGTGCCCCTGCGCCAGGGCGCGCAGAAGCAGCGAGGCGGTCAGCCGCTGGCTCTGATGCAGGTGCGCGACGAAGCCTTTGACGTCCGGTGTCCGCCCGGCCTGGTCGACCAGGTCGACCGTCGCCCGCTCGGTGGCCCCGAGCGCGATCTCCAGCGCCATCTGCGGCGGCAGCGCCTGGCGGCTGAGCAGGTGGTCCCGCAGGCTCTCGCCCACCAGGTTCACCAGCCGCTCGGTCACCGACGGCGGCAAGGCCTGGCGATAGGCCATCGCCGCCAGCACGCTCTCGGAGGTCTCGAACCGGTCGATCACCCGCTGCAGGGCCCGCTCGGCGAAGTCGGCGTTGTCGTTGGCGCAGGCCGCGCCCAGCGCTTTTTCCCCGCCGTGCTCGGCCAGGGCGTCGGTCACTTTCCTCGACAGCGTCGGCCGCTGCGCGATGGCCAGCTGGCGCACCGGCCCGCCCAGGCGCACGATCTCCGCCAGGTCCTCGTCGGTGAACACCGGCGACAGGTTGAGGATCGGCAGCGCGATGCTTTCGACGTCCCGCGCCAGCTTCAGCGCGACGTCCCGCGGCACCAGGGGCGAGTCGCGCAGCGTCACCGCCAGGGCGCGCCGCACCACCTCGGCCGCGTCCGCCGCCATGACCCGCAGGATCTCGGCTGCCAGCGTACGATCGGCGTCGCTCAGCGGCGCCCCGGTCAGGTTGCGGCAAAGTTTCTGGGCGGCGGCGGCCCGCTGATCCGGCGTCGATCCGCGCACGAGGGTGCGGATGTCCTCCTCCGTCAGCGCAGAGCGCGTGGTCGCCATGTGCCCCAAGAATCCCCAAAGGGACCGCCGAATCCCTCAGCCCGACCGTGCCACGGTTAGGCTTAACGAGATATTGCCGGCGGTCCCCCGGTTGGGGCGGATCGGGTCTTAGTGCGTGGAGGTCAGGCCGTCGCCCCCGCCGGACGACTTCAGGCCGTCCCGCACCGTCTGGGCGCCGGCGCTGGCGGCGCCGCCGAGCCGGCTGGCCAGGTCGCCTTCACGGCCAAGCTCTTCCTTGACCCGGCCATAGGCCGACTGCGCCACGCCCTTGACGCTGTCGATCTGCTCGCGCGCCAGGTCGCGGCCGCGGCCGAGCAGCTTGTCGCGCGTCGGGCCGATGTAGCGCCGCTCGGTCTGGGTCGCCGGCAGCGCCGCGCCGAGCGCGACCCCGACCGCCAGACCGACGCCCGTCAGCAGCAGCGGCTCGGATTCGAAGGTGTCCACCGCCTGCCGCTTGACCTTCTGACCATAGACGCCGGCCTGGTCGCGGATCTGGCCGGCCTTCGTGGACAGACCGTCCAGCGCGTGCCGGCCCTGCTCGCGGGCGCTGGCGGCGGCGTCACCGATCCGCGTCTTGGCGTCGGCGACCGCGCCGCTGGCGCGGTCAGCGGCCGAATGGGCCTTGTCCGACACCCGCGAGCGGATCGACGGGCCGCGCGTCGCCTCGCCGTAGTAATCCGCCTCGCCGTAGGCGCTCGAATAGGAACCGGACGAATAGGCCCGCCGCGCGCCGCTGGTCGCAAGCCATGCGAGACCCAGGCCGATCAGGGCCATCGGGATCGGATTTTCCTTAGCCTGATCAATTGCTTTCATCATGATCCTGTTTCCTGCTTGACCCATCGCCCGCCCGGCGTCGCCGAACAGTTCGCTGGGCGCCATCTTTTCCTTCAAAGCCTCGACGGTGCGCTCCAGCTCCAGGCGCGAGGCCTCGACCTCGAGCTCGACCTCGGCCGCGGATTTCGTCGTCGTCATCAGCTGCTCCTCACCAGTTCGGCGTCCTGCTTGATCTGCCGGCCCGCGCGGGTCGGCATCAGGTTCTCCGGCTTCAGCATCGCCACCGCCGCCTTCACCAGCAGCAGCCCGCCGACGCCGGCCGCCACGCCGACGATCACCGATGCCCAGAAGGGATCCATGACCTTCGACAACAGGATCACCGCCGCCTGCAGCAGCACCAGGAAGGCGCCGAGCAGCAGGGAGCCGCCCACCGCCAGTTTCCCGCCGGCCTTGCCGGCGTGGCCGAGCTTTTCGCCGACCTCGGTGCGGACCAGTTCGGACTCTTTGCGCACCAGGGTCGCGACGTCGCCGGTCAGGGCCGACAACAGGTCCGCGATGGAGCGCGTGCCTTCGCGCGGGGACATGTCCATGGGATCAGGCTCCGGTCGTGAACCGGGTCCGGTCGGCGGTGTCGTCCAGGGCCGAGCCGCTGTCCGCCTCGCCGGCCCCCAGGCCCGTGTCGCCGCCCTCGTAAGGCGTGGTTTCCGGCCAGGTCTCGCTCGCACCGGCGCCGCGCAGGTAAGGCTGCGGCTCGCCGGCGCCCGTCGCCTGTTCGGAGCTGCGCAGGAACCGGCCGAGCGCCACGCCCGCCAGCACAGCGCCGGCCAGCACCACCGCCGGGTTACGGCGCGAGAAGTCGCGCACGGCGTCGGCCATCTCCTCGGGCCGCATGTCGCTCAGCGAGCGAGTGAAGTTCTCGATCCCATCGGCCGCCTGGCTGACGTAGCGGCTGACCGGCGCGGCGTCGCCTTCGGACAGCTGGTCGCCGGCCCGTCGGATCGCCTCGGCCACCTGGCCGAGGGTGTTGGTCGCCGTCTGCTTGTGCTTTTCGATCTCGCCGGCCGCCTTCTGCTGCGCCGCCGCGGCGAAGTTCTGCGCTTCCTTCTTCACCGCCGACTTCGCGTCGGCGGCGGGGTTCACGGACTCGCCTGTTCCGGCGTCGCCAAGTCCGGTGTCGCCAAGCCCGGGATTGGTGGGGTCGGTGTAGGTCATCTAGGCTCTCCGAAACTGAGGCTGCGGCCGCCGGCCGGCCACGTCGGCGATGGAAGGCGTAAGCGCCGCCTGAGGTTCCCGTGGAATCCGCGCCGCAACGCAAAAAGCCCCGCGCCGGCGGGCGCGGGGCTCAATTCGTGACTGTTCCGGCGCCTACAGCGCGCGGCGACGGCTGGTGAACAGGCCCAGCAGGAACAGCAGCAGAATCGCGCCCGCCGTCGAAACCAGCAGGCTGCCGACGATGCCGCCGAACTCGATATCCAGGGCGCCGGCGATGAACGCGCCCAGGAAGGCGCCCACGACGCCGACGATAAGGTTCGTCAGGATCCCGTGATTGCGCCGCATCACCTTCTCGGCGATCCACCCGGCCAGGATGCCGATGATGATCGCCATGATCAGTCCAACGCCACTCATTTGGCTGTCTCCTCGTGTGTCCTGGCGCCAGAATGCGGACCCGGCGGCCAGGGTTGCACGCGGTAACGTCACATTAAGCGGAGCCATCTAGCTTTCGACGGCTATGTCGCTGAACGTGCAACCCGTGACCTTCTTCCCGGTGCCCCCCGTGCGCCCGGTCACGCTCGCCCGCGACGAGGCCGCTCAGAAGGCCGCCGAAGCCGCTGCTGCGCCGCGCCCGCCCCAGTCCAACCAGACCACCGGCCGCCTTTTCGACTTCAAGGTCTGACGCCCTAAGGGCTCGTCATGGCCGGCCTGTCCCGGCCATCCATGCACGCCGGCGAGGCTTGGAAGACGCGGCGAGACCTCGCCCCCTCCCGCTCGCTACCCCATCCATCCCAAGCCCTCGCGCGTCCGCCGCGCGGCGCGCGCTTCCACCGCCCCCATCCGGTTCGCGGCGAACTCGCCGAACGCGTCCGCCCCGTGGCTCGCCCCGTCGTGCAGCGGCCCGCCATAGCTGCGCGTCTCGCGGCTCCAGCGCTTGCGATAGGCCCGCAGGCGTTCCAGCCCTTTGGCGCAGCGCTCGGCGTCGAACCAGGTGATCGGGATCAGCGCCCGGCCGGCGTTGATCCGCTCCTCCGGGTCCATGGCGACGCCGACCGAGATCGGCGACACCCCCAGCCCGAAAAGAGTCTCGTACCGGCTTCGCCCAGCGGCCCCGAGCTCGCGTACCATCACGTCGTGCGGCAGGTGGTGGGTGCCGTAGACATAAGGCTTGCCGGCGATCGCCTGTCGCACCACAGCCTGCAGCCCCTCGCCACTCGTCTCGAAATAGTCGATCGCCCGCACCTCGCGCCCGACCTGCTGGAAGAACCAGATCGCCGTATAGTCGTCGATGCCGAGGTCCCAGGCGGTGTCGACCTTCAGCGCCGGATCGAACGGCACGCGCCCGATCCGCCCTGCGCCGTCCGCATCCTTCAGGGCGCCGCCGTAATAGCTGCCCGGAACCGCGGCGTTGAAGTCGACCAGGTACTCCGAAGCGAACCGCGCCTCGCCCTCTTCCACCGAGCCCGTCTCGGCGATCAGTTCGGTCCGCTCGCGCGCCAGCTGGTCGGGCGTGAACACGTCGGTCTGCGTCGCCGGCGAACGCAGGGTCAGCCATTCGTCCGGCCGCGCCGCCCGGCTCTCGAAGCTGCGCGTCGCATGGTTCAGCCCTCGCGGCGTCCACAGGAACAGCGCCCAACCGCCGTTCTCCGCCAGGATCGGCCGCAGGTAGGTCCAGGCGTCCGGCTTGGCCAGCGACCACTCCGAGAACACCACCCCGACCGGCGGCGAGCCGACCAGGGAATTGTAGTTGTCCGATCCCGCCACCTGCCAGATCGAGCCGTTGGCGAGCTGGATCTTCATCTCCTTCTCCCACCGCCGCCGCCGGATCTCGCGTGGGAAGGCCTCGTCGATCCGCTTTCTGCCGGTGTGGGGATTGATCGCGTCCCAGATCGCCTTCTTGGCCTGCGCCGCTTCCGGCAGGAGATGCCAGTAGACCCCGGGCCGCGCCATCGCCGCCTGCGCCGCCCAGTTCAGGGCCACCTCGTCCTTGCCCCACCGACGATGCGCCGCGACGTCGGCGCGCCGCCCGCCTTCCTGCAGATAGTCCCACAGCCTCTGCTGGTATTCGCGCGGCTCCCAGCCGTTTGGGATGGAGAACTTCGGCTTGGCGTCCGCTCCGCTCACGGCGCCAGGTCCTGCACGTCCTCGATGACCCGCAGGACCGACTGGCCGGTCTCGTCCCGAACCCGTTCGAACCGCTTGATGACGATGGTCTGCACCGTCGCCTCGCCGCCCTTGCCGCCGCCGAACCGCCCAGGGTCGATCCGCTCGGCGTGGTGCAGCAGGGTCGAGACCCGCAGCCGGTCGGACTGCACATTGGCCGGCACGCTGTCCATCGCCACGTCCAGCGCCTTCTCGAACTTCGCCTCCGCCCCGATCCGCCGCGCCTCGCGCACCAGCGCGTCCGCTTCCGGATACGAGGCCATCCAGTTGTAGAGCGTGCGGTAGGACGGAAAGCCGTTCCTGCCACTGAGCTGCGTCCAGGTCTCGCCCCGCGCCAGCTCCTCGCAGATCCGCGCCACCAGCGCCGGGTCATACTCCAGCTGCGGAACGCTCCCGTCCGCCGCCACCGCATGGGCCGGCGGGCGCGGCTGGCGGGAGGGCGCCTCCAGCTGCCGGCGGAAATCGCGCGGCTCCTCGTGCAGCTCAGCCAGGTTGCTCGGCTCGATCACCGTCGGTTCCGTCTCGCCGCCCCAGGACCTGGCGATCGCACGCGCCTGCACCACCGCCTCGGCGAACGCGGGACGTTTGCGCATCCAGTCATAGAGCGCGCCGTAGGCCGGCATCCCCGTCGTCCCAGCCATCGACACCCACAGCTGTCCGCCGGCCAGCCGCGCGCAGATCTCCTCGGCCAGGTCGCCGCTATAGCGGACCTGCACACCTTGCCCGCCAGGTCCACGGCGCCGCGTCCGCCCGGTCTTCGTGGCGCCCGTCCCAGTCGCCGGGGCGCACCCGGGCGCCCGGCCGCGCGCTCGCGCGTCGGTCATGACCTTCTCCTTGTCTGTTCGGAAAATCCGGGCGGACGCGTTCGGCCGCGCGCGCCTTTACGCCATCTTCAGCACTGCCCCGTCAGGTTGCAGCGGTATCGTCATAGGGTTGCGTTGGATGGCGGGGAGCTGGATCGTTCAACTGTGCTGCCGCGCCTGCGGACAGCCGATCGAACTTGGCCTGGACGACCTCGCCGAGGCGGCCGCCGCGTCTGGCGTCCCCTGCGCCGACCCGGATTGCGACGGCCATGCCGAGGTCGCCGGCGACCTACCGGACCTCGCCCGCTTCATGTTCGAGGAATCCCAGCGCCGCCTTGCTGCGGACCCCGATCCGGCGACGGCACAGACCTGAGCCGGTCTGCGCAAGATGGTGAAATCCTGACGGAAACGCGCCCGAAAGTCAAGAACGTTTCGGGAACAAAAAATCTGCGGAACCAGCTGCGCCGTGTCGCGTTCTCTCCTTGCGAAAGGGGGTGCCATGAGCCGGACACGCGACGACTTCGAGGCGGCGCTGCTTGAGGCTGTGCCGTTTTTGCGCGCATTCGCCAGAACGCTTTGCCAGGACCCGGATCAGGCTGAAGACCTGGCCCAGGAGAC
>NZ_JBIIGK010000252.1:0-2860 GCF_044236515.1 Phenylobacterium sp. | reverse complement strand
ATCAGGAGCGCGAGGGCGCCTCCGACGGCTGCGGTGGCTTGCGATCTCATCTGCATCCTCCTCCGGTCTTCCTGTTGGGCGATCAGCCGGCCAGCGGGTCGGCGCGGCAGGGCTGATCCAGCACCTCGCCGCAGCCGCGGGCGGCTTTGGGCGCCGGCTCGTTCTCAAGCACGTTGATGACGAATTTCGAGGTGTGGTCCGCGTCGTGCCACAGCTTCAGCGTGGTCGGCACAGGGTTGTAGGAGAACTGATAGGTCCCCGTGTCGCCGGGCGTCTCGATCCAGATGCGCAGGCGCGTGCCCTTGCGGAACGGATAGGAGAAGCGGTTGACCTCCAGCCGCACCAGTTCGGGACGGTTGGGCATCATCGGGGCGAACGCCTCGGGCTTGTCCAGCAGCACCGGCCTGCCGGCCGTCGACTTTTCGGTGTCCAGCGCCCGGTTCGACAGGCGCAGCCAGCCGCGCTGGACATACATCTCCTTGCCGTCGGGCAGGACGGCGGTGACCGTCACCTGGAGATCGGCGTCGGGCGCCGAGGCCGACGATATCCACAGATCCGCACTGGCCGGGCCATAGGGAACGATGTCGCGCTCCAGCGGCGCGGTGGTGAACACCAGGCTGCCGTTCTTCCAGTCCGGATTGAGGTCGCCCCAGCCGCGAGGGCCCAGGACCGAGGGGCTGGCCACCGGATACTTGAAGGTCTGCGATCCGGTGGACGGCGCGCCGTTCTCGGTCAGCCGACCGCCTTCCGAAAGGGTGAAGCTGACCTGCTTGACCTCCGGGGTGATCGTCGGGCGGGTCACTACGAAATTCGGCTCGGCCTGTTCCATCGGGCCTTCCGGGAACGGCTGGCTCCGCTTGGCGGCGGGGTTCACCGCCGCTTCCTGCCAGACCTGCAGACGCGGCGTCTCCTCGAAGCCGTTGGCCTTGCCTTTCACGAACCGGTCGAAGAACCGGACCATGTCCTTCCGATAGACCTCGGACATGTACATGCTGTGGTTGCCGTTGGTGTCGATCATCCACATCAGCTTGGGATCGACGTTCCACTGATAGTATCCGCCGCGCGAGGTGGTCGCCCCGTCCTGGAACGAGGTCAGAGACAGCACCGGCACGTTGATCAGGTGCGCCCTGCGCGCCGGCGTGCGCTCTTCCTGATGCGCGTCCTTGAATGGGTGGGCGAGAACCAGCCGGCCTGGCGAGCCAGCCTCCAGGGTCTTGAGGTTCCTGTCGATCTGCTCGACGCAGCGCGTATCGTTCTCGGCGAGGGCGCTGTCGCGCGCCTGCGTCCAGGTATTGGGGACGTAGCTGGAGCCCCAGCCGGAGATCATGGACGGCTGCGGCACGCCGCCGGGCGCGTAGCTGTCGGCGCGAGGGTCGGCGATAACGTGGCCGGGTGCGATGGCCTTCAGGTGGGGCGGCCGCGTCGCGGCGGTCCACAGCTGCGCCATGCCGGGCCACGACCAGCTGTACATCCCCACCGCGCCGTTCGACCACGGCTGGGCGGCGGCGAACTCCACCGCGTCGTAGCCGTCTTGTCCGTAGAGCGGATGGTGCCAATCGAACGTGCTGCCGGTCGAGCAGCCGGTCGCCCGACGGTTGACGCCGATCACCGCATAGCCGGCGTCCAGGAACTGCTTGTCGATGGACCGCGGATAGCCGCGCCCTTCGAGGTAAGCGCTGCCGCCGATCGAGCCCGGCGCGTAGCCGCTGAAGTGAAGCAGGACGGGGAACGGGCCTTTGCCTTTCGGCAGCAGCGCGCTGTAGCGGAGCTCTTCGCCATCACGGGTCTTCAGATAGCCGGTAAGCCGCTTGGCCCAGAACGGCGCGACAGCTGAACGCTGGGTGTTGAGATCCGCCACCGGCGGCTCGGCCTGGGCGGTGGCCCGAGGCGCCGCCTGAGGGGCCGATTGCGCGAGGACCGACGTCGCAGCCACGGCGGTGAGCAGGCCGCCTGTCAGGGCGACCGAAACCAGTTTCAGCATGAATCCTCCCGAACACGCCACTCGCGGTCCCGATTTCGGGTCCCGCGACACACCCCAGAAAGTCACGCCCGACGGACGATCCCCGACGGCGAGACTCTGAAGTCCCGCCCTCTTGACATCCGCCGGGCGCCGGTCGGCCGCGCGAGGCGCGACCGACCCTTCATCAACTCAGTATCGGAAGCGCACGCCGGCGGTGAAATTCATGCCGATGGCGCTGTAGAGTTGCATGTTCGTCGAGGCCGTGCCGAGGGCCGCGGGGACCTCCGGCGGATCCTGGTCGAACAGGTTGTTGACGGTGCCGTAGACCTCAAGCTTGCCGTCCATCATCTCGTAGTTGGCCGAGACGTTGGTGATGAACTGGCCTTCGACGTCGTCGAACGACCCCTGCCGGGCGGCCATGTTGGTCACGTCGAACGTACCGCCGCCGACATAGGTCTCGACGAGTTGCAGCCGCAGCGGGCCACGCCGGTACGACGCCAGGAAATTGCCGCGCCATTCCGGACGGCTCTGGCCCTGGGCGACCTGGCCGGTCCGGTCGATCGGCGCAGCGTTGAGCGTCGTCGTGACCGACTTGTCCAGGCGGCTGAGGATCAGGCGCAGCGCGATGTCGCCCCCGAAGCCCTCACGTTGGTACGAAATTTCGTAGTCCTCGCCCGACTGGTAGTACGACGCGACGTTCTGAGGGCTGGTCTGGATCGTGAAGATCTGACCGTTCGCACCGCGCTCGATGAGCGAGCAGAGCGTTTGAGCGCCCTTGAAGCACTCGTCGATCGTCTGCTGCGCGCCGATGCTAGCGATCGCGTCCTGGATATCGATCTCGTAGCGGTCGACGCTCAGGGCGAGCCCCGGCACGAACGACGGTCGCCAGGTCACGCCGTA
>NZ_JBIIGK010000251.1:0-2862 GCF_044236515.1 Phenylobacterium sp. | reverse complement strand
AGTTCCAGGACCTCCTCTACCAGACCCTCGAACAGGCCGGGGCGCAGTCCTCCGAACAGGGCAACATCGTCCCGACCGGCGTGCAGATCGGCGCCGGCGTGAAGGCCGGCAGCGTCTACCGGATCGCCACTCAGGGGGCGATGACGCGCACCGACAACCAGTTCGATATCGCCATCGAGGGCCGCGGCTATTTCCAGGTCCTGCTGCCCAGCGGCGAAAACGCCTACACCCGGGCGGGCAACCTCGCGATCAACGACCAGGGACAGCTCGTGACCCAGGGCGGCTATGTCATCCAGCCGGCCATCGCCATCCCGAACGACGCCACCCAGGTGTCGATCTCGGCGGCCGGCCAGGTCCAGGTCACCCAGCCCGGCTCGAACACGCCCAACATCGTCGGCACGATCGAGCTCGCCACCTTCATGAACGAAGGCGGCCTCTCGGCCCAGGGCGCGAACCTGCTGATGGAGACCGCCGCCTCGGGCACGCCGCTGGTCGGGGCGCCGGGGACCCAGGGCATGGGCAAGCTGCTGCAGGGCTACACCGAAGCCTCCAACGTCGACGCGGTGTCCGAGATCACCGCCCTGATCGTCGCCCAGCGAGCCTACGAGATGAATTCCAAGGTCATCTCCACCGCCGACAACATGCTGGGCGTCGCCAACCAGGTGAAGTCGTAAGGCCATGAAGCACTTCGCCGCCGCCCTCGCCCTGCTGTCGATCGCGACCCCCGCCCTGGCCGCGCCGGTTGTTCTGCGCGCCGAGACCGCCGACGCCGACGGCCTCGTCACGCTCGGCGACCTCTTCGAAGGGGCCGGAGCGGCGGCCTCGACCCCCATCGCCCGTCGGGCCGGAGCCACCCTGCTGCTCGACGCCCGCGTCGTGCAGGGGATCGCCCGCCGCGCCGGCCTCGACTGGGCCAACGCCGAGGGCGTCGCCCGCATCCTGGTGCGGGGCCCGGCCGCCGCCGGCGCCGGCGCGCCTGCCCTCGCGGCGAAAGGCAATGTCGAGGTCCTGACCTACGCCCGCAGCCTGGCCGCCGGCGAGGTGGTCGGCCCCGCCGATGTGGTCTGGGCCAAGGCCGCCGCCGCGCCGACCGACGCTCCGGCCGACGCCGACCAGGTGATCGGCCTGGCCGCCAAGCGTCCGCTGCGCGCCGGCGCCCCGGTCTCCGCCCGCGACGTCGCGGCCGCCCAGGCCATCAAGGCCGGCGAGGTGATCACCGTCGCTTACGAGGACGGCGGCATCTCGCTCGCCCTGCAGGGCAAGGCCCTGTCCGGCGGCGCCGCCGGCGACCAGATCAACGTCCAGAACACCTTGTCCAAGAAGATCGTCCAGGCGGTGGTCGTCGGTCCCGGCCAGGCCGTCGTCGGCCCCGCCGCCGACCGCCTCAAGGCCGCCCGTTCCCTCCGTTACGCCTCGCGTTGAAGGAAGCCGTCATGCGTCTGCGCTCGCTCCTCGCCCTCGCCGCCCTGGTCCCGCTGACCGCCTGCGCCTCGGCCGTGGAGGCCGTCTACGGCCCGCAACTGGCGCCGGTCGGCTACCCCGCCGCCCTGGTGCCGCAGAACCAGGTGATCCTGCCGGCCGTGCCGGCCCAGGCGGCCAGCGCCAACTCCCTGTGGCGCACCGGCGCCCGGGCCTTCTTCATCGACCAGCGGGCGAACAAGGTCGGCGACATCCTGACCGTCAACATCGACATCGACGACAGCGCCAAGACGCTGAACACCACCACCAGTTCGCGCACCAGCAGCATGACGGCGGGCATCCCGCACCTCCTGGGCCTGGAATCCAGCATCGGTCGCATCCTGCCGCCGGGCACTCCGGCCGTCGATCCGGCTCAGCTGATCGAGACCGCCTCGAAGACCGCCAACACTGGCAACGGCGCGGTGAACAGGGCCGAGAAGATCAGCCTGACCATCGCCGCCGTCGTCTCGGCCGTGCTGCCCAACGGCAACCTCGTCATCCAGGGCACGCAGGAGGTGCGCACCAACGCCGAACTGCGCCAGCTGACTGTCGCGGGCGTCGTGCGGCCGGAGGACATCTCCTCGGCCAACACCATCCGCCACACCCAGATCGCCGAGGCCCGCATCAGCTACGGCGGCCGCGGCGACATCAGCCGGGTGCAGAAGACCCCGGCCGGACAGTCGCTCGTCGAGCGTTTCTCGCCGTTCTAGGCCGCAACCCGGCGCGGCGGGCGGCGTTCTCTTCTGCAAGGAAGGGGACGTCCAATGCGCCGCCGCGCTGCTCTCAGCTTCATCGCCGCCTGTGCGCTCAGCGCCTGCGCGCACCAGCAGACCCCCGCCGCCATGCCCGGCATGGCCTGGACCCTGCACGAGATCGAAGGCGAAGGCGCCAAGCTCGCCTTTGGCCAGCCGCAGAGCGACAACGTCCTTCTGATGCTGAGTTGCGCGCCGGGCTCTGGGGAGGTCCGCGTCTCGGCCCACTCCGCCGCCAGCGCACCGCGCCTCGAGCTTGCCTCCGGCGGCCGCCGCGCCACCTATCCCGCCCAAGCCGGCCCGGGCCTCGGCGAGGCCCTGCTGATCGAAGCCTCCACGCGCGCGGCCGACCCCGTCCTGCAACGCTTCGCCGACAACGGCGAGCTGAGCGTCGCGATCGCCGGCCAGCGGACCGTGGTGCCCGGCGACAAAGCCAAGGCGCGGGACTTCCTGACCCGCTGTCGCGCGGCTTAAGCCCGCCGGCCTTTGGCCGCGGTGTTGTCCATGCCCAGGGCGCCCAGCGCGCCGCGCACGATGCCTTCGGCGTCGAGGCCGGCCTCGGCGTACATGGCGTCGGGCTTGTCGTGGTCCTGGAAGATGTCGGGCAGCGCCAGGGTGCGGACCTTCAGCCCGCGGTCGAGCGCCCCGTGCG
>NZ_JBIIGK010000250.1:0-2863 GCF_044236515.1 Phenylobacterium sp. | reverse complement strand
TGCTGACGCCGCCGCGAACGGCGAAGGCCGGGCTGAACTCGTAGCGGCCCGAGAGCTTCCAGTTGGTGGTCGAGCCGAAGTCGGAGAAGTGCTCGTAGCGCAGGGCGGCGGCGAGCGTCAGGTTCTCAAGGACGTCGGCTTCCAGGTCGACGTAGCCGGCGTAGCTGTCGCGCGACTTGTCGATGGCGAAGGCCGGCGAGAAGCCCGGGGCGCCGCTGGTGCCCGGCGGCTTGGTGATCGTCGTGCCGTTGTTGAGGCGCTGCACGGCGTAGGGGCCGAACAGGTAGGACGCCTCGTCGCCGGCGCCGATCTCATAGGCCTCGATCCGCCGCTCGGCCCCGAAGGCGACCGTCAGCGGGCTGGCAAACCCCATCTCCACCGGGTAGGTGAAGTCGGCGTTGAACGTCGTGTCACGCTCCTGCAGCGAGCCCAGGTAGAACTCGGTCGGCGAGTCGGGGCCCATCGCCGCGTTCAGCGATTCCGACATGTAGTAGCGCAGGGTGTTCTGGCCGTAGGAGGCCGACAGGTCGTAGGTCAGGCCGCCCTCGAGCTCGCCCTTGTAGCCGGCGACGCCCGACAGGTCGCGGATGTGACCCTTGAAGAACGGCGTGAAGCCCCGCGGGTAGATCTCGGTGAAGCTGAAGGTACGGCCGTTCGCGTCGTAGGTGCCGTCCGGCAGCCGGTCGAGGTAGATCGGGTCGAAGACGTTGGTCCGCGGATAGACCTGAGTGCCGACGCCGCTCTGGGCCGGGCCCGTCACGGTGTAGGGCTGGCGCCAGTTGAACTGGAAGGCCTGGTTGCTGCGGCCGTAGTTGCCGAAGAAATAGAGCTTGGACCGCTCGGAGGTCTCGACCTCGCCGTTGAAGAACATGCGGTAGGCGCGGACCTTCGGGTCGCCGACCCGCTGCACCGGGTCGGCGGTGGCCAGGTCCGGACGGGCGAGCGAATGCGCCAGGGCGCCAATCCGCTGGCCGCCGCGGCTGGTGTAGCCGGAGTCCAGGAATTCGCCGGAGACGTTGACGAAGCCGCGATCGCCCAGCGGCAGGCCGACGTTGGCCTGGAGCTGGTAATTCTTGCCGTCGCCCTTGTAGTGCTGGCCGTAGCGGCTGCGGATCTCGAAGCCTTTGGCCTCGCGGCGCAGGGTGTAGTTGATCACGCCGGCGATGGCGTCGGAGCCGTACTGGGCCGAGGCGCCGTCACGCAGGACTTCGATGCGCTCGAGCGCGATGGTCGGGATCTGGGCGAGGTCGACAGCCTGCGAGCCGGCCGCCAGGGCGCCGCCGCCGGAGAAGTTGACCAGCGCCGAGCGGTGACGGCGCTTGCCGTTGATCAGCACCAGGGTCTGGTCGGGCGCGAGACCGCGCAGGGTCGGCGGACGGATGAAGCCCGAGCCGTCGGCGTTGATGCCGGCGAAGCGCGCGACGTTGAACGACGGCACCAGCGAGCGCATCAGGCTGTTCATGTCGCCGGTGGCGATCGTCTCGATATCCTGCGAGCTCAGCACGTCCACGGGGACCGGCGAATCGGTGACGGTGCGGCCCGCGCGGCGCGTGCCGACGACGACCAGCTCGTCGACCGCCTGGCCGCGTTCGGCGGCGGGTGAGTTCGAGGTTTGCGCGGAGCGCTCCTGAGCGCCGGCATAGCCCGCCGATAGCAGAACCGCAGCGATTGTCAGACTTCCGGCCTGGTACTTATTCATGAACGTTCCCCGTACTTATGTTTGTTTTGGCGGGACCGCACCGTTCCCATGGCGCGCCCCTGAAAGGTCTCCCGCGTCGGCTTACTGACGTCCGGGAAGGGTTCTGGCCCACATTGCAGAGTGGAAACGGGTAAGGCTCACAAACAAGCTGTTAAATACGTCCTAGGTGGGGGTGTGTCTGCACCACCCCGGAGGGTCGCTTCGGGGTTGCCTGAGTCGAACAAATGTGGAACATCTTCTCGCATGGATCGCGCCGCATCGCTGCAGGACGGCTCCGTCGCCAACTTCTGGTCGCCGCCAGCCCAGGCGGCGGCGCGGCCGCATCACCTCGGACATCGCGAACGGCTGCGCGAACGGGCCGCAGCCGGCGGAACGGCCGCCCTCCCCGACTACGAAGTCCTGGAGCTCTTGCTGTTCCGCGCCATCCCGCGCGGCGACGTCAAACCCCTCGCCAAGCAGCTGCTGACCCGGTTCGGATCGCTGGCCGGCGTGCTCGGCGCCAGCCTCGAGGAGCTGAAGACGGTGAAGGGGGTCGGGGCCGCCGTCGCTCTGGATCTGAAGCTGGTGCATGAGGTCGGCCTGCGAGCGGCGCGCGAGGCGGTGGTCCGGCGGCCAGTGATCTCGTCGTGGTCGGCGCTGCTGGCCTATGTGAAGACCGCCCTGGCCCACGAGGCCCGCGAGCAGTTCCGGGTGCTGTTCCTCGACAAGAAGAACCAGCTGATCGCCGACGAGGTGCTGGGCCGCGGCACCGTCGACCATGCGCCCGTCTATCCGCGCGAGGTGGTGCGCCGGGCCCTGGAGCTGTCGGCCAGCGCCGTCATCCTCTTGCACAACCACCCGTCCGGCGATCCGACGCCGTCGTCGGCCGACGTCGACATGACCCGCCAGGTCGTGGAGGCGGCCCGGGCCCTGCGCATCGCCGTGCACGACCACCTGGTGGTCGGCCGCGACGGCGTCGCGAGCCTCAAGGCCCTGGGGCTGATGTAGCGCTCAAGGCAGGGCGGCGACGCCGGTGATCTCGATCAGGATCTGCGGCAGGGCCATCTCGCATTGGGCGGTCGCCCGGGCCGGGGCCGTTTCGGGCGAGACCCAGGCGTCCCAGACCTCGTTCATGCCGGCGAAGTCGCGGGCGATGTCCTTCAACCAGATCTGCGTCGTCAGCAG
>NZ_JBIIGK010000249.1:0-2880 GCF_044236515.1 Phenylobacterium sp. | reverse complement strand
CGGCGTTCCTGGCCTACATCTATGTGGCGACGGCGGGCGAGGCGACGCGGCGCACCGACCAGGCGATCACCCGCGAGATGGGCGCCCTGATCGCCGCCTACGACCGGGCCGGCCTCGCGGCCGTCAATCAGTCGCTCATCGAGCGCGCCGCCAGCGAGCGGCCGTTCCTCTACCTGCTGACCGAGGCCAACGGCGAGACCATCTCCGGCTCCATCGAGGAAAGCCCCGTCGAGGCCTTCGACGGCCAGCCGACCTGGACCACCTTCCAGGTCACCGAGGAGGTCGAGGGCCGTACGGTCCGGCGCCCGGCCCGCGGCCGTCAGGAGCGCCTGAGCGGCGGCGAGATCCTGTTCGTCGGCGCCGACGTCGCCGAGGACGAGGCCTATGTGGTCAAGATCATCAACGCCCTGTGGGGGGCGGGCGGCCTGGTCATCATCCTCGGCCTGGCCGGCGGCGTGTTGGTCAGCCGCAACGTCAGCCGCAGCATGGCCGGCCTGACCGAGGTCGTCGACGCGGTCCGCAACGGCGACCTCGCCGCCCGCGCTGCGGTGCGGGGCACCCGCGACGAGTTCGACGAACTGGCCCTCGGCCTCAATGAAATGCTCGACCGCCTCGAACGCTCGATGGCCGGCCACCGTCACGCCGGCGACGCCATCGCACACGACCTGCGCTCGCCCCTGACCCGCCTGCGCGCCCGGCTCGAGGCGGCCTTGATCGACGTCGAGGCCGGCAAGGGCGAGCCGACGGAGGCCCTGGTCCAGGCCCTGACCGACACCGACGGCGTGCTGAAGACCTTCGGTGCGGTCCTCGCCATCGCCCGGCTTCAGGCGGCCGGCGCCGCCCCCGATCCCGTCGTCTTCGACCCCGCCGACCTCGCCGCCGACATCGCCGAGCTCTACGAGCCGCTCTGCGAGGACAAGGGCCTGGAGTTCGCCGCCGAGCTCGATCGGGACCTGCAGGTTCGCGGCAACCGCGAGTTCCTGGCCCAGGCCCTGGCCAATATTCTCGACAACGCAATCAAGTACACGCCGGCCGG
Organism: Phenylobacterium sp.; assembly: GCF_044236515.1. Taxonomy (GTDB): domain Bacteria; phylum Pseudomonadota; class Alphaproteobacteria; order Caulobacterales; family Caulobacteraceae; genus Phenylobacterium. The sequence goes on along the minus strand of NZ_JBIIGK010000249.1, from coordinate 1,844 downwards.
CGGCGCGGTGATGTTGCGCGTCCGCCGCCGCTCTTCGGGCGAGGTGGAGTTCGCCGTCACCGACACCGGGCCCGGCGTGCCTGAAACCGACCGCGAGCGGGTGGTGGAGCGCTTCGTGCGGCTCGAGAACAGCCGCAACGAGCCCGGCGCCGGGCTCGGCCTCTCGCTGGTCGGCGCGGTGGCCGAGGCGCATGGCGGCCGGCTGGAACTCGACGAAGGTCCGGGGCGGATCGGCGGCATGGGGCCGGGTCTGCGGGTCGCCCTGGTGCTGCCGCGGGCGGGATGACGTCATGAAGCTCGGCGAACAGCTCAAACCCTGCGGTCCGGTCGTCGACGAGAAGGCCGCCGCCCGCGCCCGCGAAATCATCGCCCCCGGTTGCGACCCTCAGGTGCTCGACGCCGCCTGGCCGGCCCTCGCCCCGGTGTTCGGCGCCTCCGGCTATCTCGCCAGCCTGGCCCGCCGCCGGCCGGCGATGCTGGAGGCGATCCTCGTCGCCGACCCCGACGTCCAGCTGGCCGACGTCCTGACCCGCGCCGCCGCCTGCGCCGACCTCGCGCCTGACGCCGCCGGGACGGAGCTGCGCCGTCTGAAGGCCGAGCTCCACTTGCTGACCGCCGTGGCCGATCTCGGCGGCGTTTGGAACCTCGATCAGGTGACCGGCGCCCTGACCCATTTCGCCGACGCCGCCGTCGCCGCGGCCCTGGCCGCCGCCGCCCGCGCCGAGCTCGAGGCCGGCCGCCTGACCCGACTGGGAGAAGGGGAGGAGGGGCCGGTCCCCGGCTGGTTCTGCCTCGCCATGGGCAAGCAGGGCGCCTTCGAGCTCAACTACTCGAGCGACATCGACGTCTCGGTCTTCTTCGACCCGGAGCTGATGCCGCTGGCCGACGGGGTCGAGCCGCAGGCCTTCGCCGTGCGCCTCACCCACCGCCTGTCTGAGCTGATGCAGGCCAAGACCGGCGACGGCTACGTCTTCCGCATGGACCTGCGGTTGCGCCCCGATCCCGCCTCGACGCCGCCGGCCGTCACCGTCCCGGCCGCGATCCAGTACTACGAGACCGTCGGCCAGAACTGGGAACGCGCGGCCTTTATCAAGGCGCGGCCGTGCGCCGGCGACCTGACCACCGCCCGCGCCTTCCTGGCCGAGCTCCAGCCCTTCGTCTGGCGCCGCAACCTCGACTTCGCGGCCATCGCCGACATCCACTCCATCAAGCGCCAGATCCACGCCTACAAGGTCGACGAGCGGATGAGCGCCAAGGGGGTCGACCTCAAGCTCGGCCGCGGCGGCATCCGCGAGATCGAGTTCTACGTCCAGACCCAGCAACTTATCCTCGGGGGACGCAACCCGGAGCTGCGCAGCCAGCGCACGCTCGACGCCCTCTCCGCCCTCACCACCGCCGGCCACGTCACCCCCGACGCCTGCGCCGAGCTCACCGAGGCCTACCAGGCCCTGCGCGCGGCCGAGCACCGCATCCAGATGCTGGCCGACGAACAGACCCACCGCCTGCCGGAATCCGACGCCGAGCGCCGCCGGGTCGGGGCCCTCTCCGGCTTTACCCGCCTGCCGAGCTTCGACGCCGCCGTCACCCGCACGCTGAAGACCGTCAACCGCCGCTACGCCGAGCTCTTCCCCGAGGAAGAGCAGCTTTCCTCGCGGTTCGGCAGCCTCGTCTTCACCGGCGTCGACGACGACCCCGAGACCCTCACCACCCTGACCCGCATGGGCTTCACCAACCCGGCCCGCGTCTCCCAGACCATCCGCAGCTGGCACCACGGCCGCATCCCGGCCACCCGCACCGAGCGCGGCCGAGAGCTCTTCACCCGTCTCGCCCCCCGCATGCTCGAC
>NZ_JBIIGK010000094.1:0-11202 GCF_044236515.1 Phenylobacterium sp. | reverse complement strand
TGGGCCATGGCCTCGATCAGCAACACCCCGGGCATCACCGGGTAATCCGGGAAGTGCCCCTGGAAGAAGGGCTCGTTCACGGTCACGCACTTGATGCCGACGATCGACTCGTTGGGCTTGTAGTCCTCGCAGCGGTCGACGAGCAGGAACGGATAGCGATGCGGGATCCGCTCGAGGATCTCGGTGATGTCGATCTGCGTGGGGTCCTGCCCCGTCGGCGCCTTGCGCGTCATTCGCCTGTCCCCCTTCGGCGCGCCATGCGGGACAGCCACGCCGTTTCCTTCAGCCAATCCCGGATGGGACGGGCCGGCATGCCGCCCCACGTCTCGCCGGCCGGAATGTCCTTCATGACGCCCGCCGCGGCCCCGATGCGGGCGCCGTCCCCGATGGTCACGTGATCGGCCACGCCGGCCCGGCCGCCGAATTGGGCGCCGTCGCCGATCGTCACGCTGCCGGAAATGCCGGTGTGCGCCGCCATCACACAGTTGCGCCCGATCAGGACGTTGTGGGCGATCTGTACAAGGTTGTCGATCTTGGTGTTCTCGCCAATGACAGTGTCGTCGTAGGCCCCTCGGTCGACGCAGGTGTTGGCCCCGATGGTCGCCCCGTCCTGGATGATCACCCGGCCAAGCTGGGGCACATCGACCAGCCCGCCAGCGCCGACGGTCGCGCCGAAGCCGGGCTCGCCGATCACCGCGCCTGCGAGGATTCGCACCCGATCCCCGACCAGGGCGAAGCCCAGCGTGACGTTCGGCCCGACGTCGCAGTCGCGGCCTATGGCGACGCCGGGGCCGATTACCGCATTGGCTCCGATCACCGTGCCGCGTCCGATGCGCGCCCCCGCCCCGATCACCGCCCCGGGGCCCAGCACCACGCCCTCTTCGAGATGGGCGTCGGGCGAGATCGCCTCTCCGCCCGCGCGGCGCGGGCGGTGGAGGCGGTTTGCGGTCAGGGCGTAGGCGGCGTGCGACGCGGGGCCGACCAGCGCCGCGCAGCCCACCGGGACCGCCTCGGCTTGAGCCGGCGCGACGAAGCAGGCGCCGGCCGCCGAGGCCTTGAGCGCCGCCACATGCCGGCGGTCGGAAAGAAACGTGATTTCGTCGGGCCCGGCGCGTCCGAGGATCGAGACGCCGCGGACCTGGCGGTCGGCATGCGCGGCGTCGGCGAGCTGCGTGCCGGTCAGGTCCGCAAGCTCGCCCAGCCGGATCGGGCCGAGGTCGTCGAAAAAGCGCGGGTCGGGCATGGCGTCCTTAGGAGCAAGCACGACCCGCTGGGTCGGGCGTCCGGCTTAGCGCCGGCCGCCCGCCGCCGGAGCCGCGGCCGGAGCGGCCGCCGCAGGCGCGCGAGTCGCCCCAGTTTGCGCAGGCGCCGCCGGCTGGTCCAGCCGCTCGCGGTCGAAGGTGAACTGGGTGATCTTGGCGTTAAGCGCCGTGACCACGGCCGGGGTCAGATCCAGCGCCGGGTTGGCGATGACGACCGAGTCCCGGTTCAGGAGCACGGCGCAGCCCTTCTGCTGATAGGCCTGGCGGATCAGCGGCTCCATCTCCTGACCAACGCGGCCGATGGCCTTCTGCTCAGTTGCCGAGACTTCCTGTTCGCGCTGGGCGGCCTTGCGCTGCAGGGCGTTGACTCGCACCTGCAGGGCGGCGCCGCGCTGTTCGAGCGTCGTGCGGTCGAGCGTGGCGCTCTGGGTCTGCAGCGTGCGGCTCTCGGTCTCAATCGCAGTGCGCTCGCCGTTCAGCTCGGCGTTCACCTGGCCGATGATCTGCTGCAGGCGGGTGTCGACGTACTTGCCCACCGTCGAGCCGGCGATCGCGCCCTGGATCGACAGGATGCAAAGTCCGGGAGGGGCGGCGCCGTGGGTGACCGCCGGGGCGGCCGGGGCGGCGGCGGGCGCCGTGGCCTGTTGGGCGAGGGCCGGCGCGCCCGCGCCGAGCGCGGCGGCGGCGAGAGCCGCGGCGATGATCTTGGAGGTCATGTGTTCCTAGAACCTGGTTGAGGTTGAGAACCGGAAGGTTTCGGTCCTGTCATAGTCTTCTTTGGCCAAAATTTGGCTGAAGTCGAAGCGAATGGGGCCCATAGGGGAGCGCCAGTGGATACTGAGACCCGCGGCGGCGCGAAGCGACAGATCGTCCCGGATGGCCGGATTGACCGTCCCGGCCGGGCAAGCCGTGGTGTTGCCTCGGCAGAGCTTGTCCTTCTTGTCGAGGATGCCCAGCGTGCCGACGTCGGTGAACACCGCCGCCTTGATGCCGTACTGTTCGGGCAGGAAGGTCGGCACCGTCAGCTCGACCGTGCCGATGGCGTAAGCCTTGCCGCCGAGCGCGTCGCGGCGGTTCTGGCTGGTGTCGCGCGGACCGATACCGGCCGTTTCGAAGCCGCGGAAGTTGTTGCCGCCCTTGAAGAACCGGTCGTTGATCCGGACCGTGTCCCCGGCCCAGCCATCGACATAGCCGCCGGACCCCATCACGCTGAGGATGAAGTTGCGGTTGAAGCCCCAATACCAGGCGCCCTCGAACTCCGTGCGCAGGTAGTTCACATCGCCGCCGAAGCCGGCGAGGTCCTGGTTCACGCCGACGTAGAAGCCGCGGGTGGGATTCAGATAGTCATTCCGCCGGTCTAGGCGATAGCCGTAGCTGACCGACGAGGTCAGGTAGGCGCCCTGCTGGTCGCAGATGACCGACGAGAAGAGCTCCTGCTCGCACTGGCCGCCGCCGATCGAGACGTCGTCCTGACGCAGCGTGTAGCCGAGGGTGCCGCGCGAGCTGACGCTGAGCGGGAAGTTCAGTCGGACGCCCGATCCGAGGGTCTCGGTCTTGTACGCTTGGAAGCGGCTGAGATCGTATTGGTAGTAGTAGACGTCGAGGCCGGCCGCGACGTCACGGCCGAGGAAGCGCGGCTCGGTGAACGAGAAGTCCACCTGCTGGCGGAACGAGCCCATCGAGACCCGGGCCCGAACGTTCTGACCGCGGCCGCGGAAGTTCCGTTGGGTGACGCCGAGGTCGATGACCAGCTGGTCGATCGACGAATAGCCGGCGCTGAACGACAGCTCGCCGGTCGGCTGTTCCTCGACCTGCACGCGCAGGCCCGTCCGGTCCGGGGCGGAGCCGGGAACCTCGGTGATGGTGACGTCCTTGAAGTAGCCGAGGCCGCGGATCATGTTCCGCGAGCGGTCGACCAGCGCCCGGTTGTACGCGTCGCCCTCCGAGACGTTCATCTCGCGGCGGATCACGTAGTCGAGCGTCGCCGTGTTGCCGACGATGTCGATCCGATCGACGTAGACGCGCGGACCTTCGTTGACTTGGAAGACGACGTCGACGACGCCCGTCTCGCGGTTCGGCGTGTAGCGCGGCCGCACGTCGACGAAGGCGAACCCGGCGGCGCCGGCGGCGAAGGTCAGGGCGTCGGTCGCCCGTTCCAGCGCCTCGTCCTCGTAGGTCTGGCCGGTGCGGACCGGGATCAGGGCCGTCAGGGTCGCCTTGTCGAGCTTCTGCAGTTCGGTCTCGACACTGATCTTACCGAATTTGAACTTGCGGCCTTCATCGAGGGTGTAGGTGACGACGAAGCCGTTCTTGTCGGGAGCCAGCTCCGCGACCGCCGAGGCGACGCGGAAGTCATAGAAGCCGCGGTTGCGGTAGTGCTTGCGCAGCTGCTCCTTGTCGTACTCGAGGCGGTCCGGGTCATAGTTGGCGTTGCTGGTGAAGAACTTGTACCAGCGGGTCTGCTCGGTCACGACGACGTCGCGCAGGTCGTTGTCGGAGAATTCCTGGTTGCCCAGGAAGTTGACGTTGAGGATGCCGCTCTTGGGCCCTTCCTCGATCTTGAAGATCAGGTCGACCCGCTTCTGCGGCAGCTCGACGATCTGGGGCGTGACGTTGGCGGAGATCCGGCCGGAACGGCGGTAGAGCTCGACGATCCGTTGGACGTCGGACTGGACCTTGGCGCGGGTGAAGATGCCGCGCGGGCGGATGCTCACCTCGTCGCGCAGCTTGTCTTCCTTGAGGCCCGAATTGCCCTCGAAGATCACCCGGTTGATGATCGGGTTCTCGACCACGGTGATGATCAGGTCACCGGCCTCGAAGTCGATCTTCACGTCGGCGAAAAGGTCGGTCTGGAACAACGTCTTCAGCGCCAGGTCGAGGCGGGCCGGGTCAACCGGCTCGCCGGCCTGGATCGGCAGATAGGAGACCACGGTGGCGTGCTCGATCCGCTCGTTGCCGCGCACGACGATCCGCTGGACCGTGCCGATCACGTCGCCGGCGGCCGGCGCCGGAGCGGGCCCCGGCGCGGTGGCCTGAGCCCCCGCCCCTTGCGGCGCGGCCTGCGCCAGCACCACGCCGGGCGTGGCCAGGGCGGTCGATCCCAGAAGCAGCGCAAGGCCGGAGGCGAGCGCAGCGTTATGGGCGCAGTGTCTTTGCATCGAATCAGCCGTTTGGAGAATTCCGGTGGCTAGGAGAATAGCCCGCCGAAGAGATTGAACACACGCAGGCGCTGCAGATCGTTCCAGGTCGCGAACAACATCAATCCTAGCACCAGCGCAAGGCCCACCCTGTATCCTGCCGCCTGAACCTTGGCGGCAAGAGGGCGACGGGCGACCGCCTCATAGCCATAGAAGAGCAGGTGCCCGCCGTCGAGCACGGGGATCGGCAGCAGGTTCAGGAAGCCGATGCCGACCGAGATGTTGGCGACCAGTTCGAGCATGGTGACGAGGCCGTTGAGCGCCAGGGTCCGCAAGTCGGGTGAGACCTCCGCGGTCTTCTTGGCGATGTCGCCGGAGAGCTGAGCCATGCCCAATGGGCCGGAGAGCTGGTCGGCGGTCTCGCGGCCGACGATCAGGCGGCCGAGATAGTGGACGGTGGTGCCGATCACCTCCCAGGTCCGCTCGACGCCGCCAGCCACCGCCGCGATCGGGCCGTAACGCCGGACCTGCACGTCGCCCGGCCGCTGCTGATATTCGAGCCCGAGCACGCCGAGGCGCTGTTCGTTGCCGAGGCGGTCGACGATGACGCCGCGCTGCGGGGTCGCGGTCAGCGCCACCTGGCGGCCGCCACGCTCGACGACGAAATCGATGGGCGTGCCGCTGCGCAGGAAAACGATGGCCTGCAGGCTGGTGAAGCTGTCGATCGCCTTGCCGTCGGCGCGCACGACAATGTCGCCGGCCTGGAAGCCGCCACGCTCAGCCGGGCTGCCGGGCTTCACGCCGTCGACCCGGGCCGGCGTATAGGGCTCGCCGAGCGTCAGGAGCAGCGCGCTGAAGATCGCCGCGGCCAGCAGGAAGTTGGCGATCGGGCCGGCGGCGGTGATCACCGCCCGCTGCCAGAGAGGCTTGAAGTGGAAATAGCGGCTCAGCGCCGCCTCCCCCTCCCGCGCGGCGAGGTCGCGGCGCAGGGCGGCGAGGTCGTCCTGGTCCGGCACGCTGGCGGCGTTATCGTCGCCGGCGAAGCGGACATAGCCGCCGAGCGGCAGCCAGCCGATGCGCCATTGCACGCCGTCGCGATCACGCCAGGCCGCGATCGCCTTGCCGAAGCCGATGGAGAACTGGTCGATCTTGGTGCCCAGCCACTTGGCGGCCAGGAAGTGCCCGAGCTCGTGCACCGTCACCACCACGCCCAGAACGATCAGGAACGGGATGATGTAGATCAGGGCGGACTGCAGGAAGCCGATCAAAGGGGACTCCATCACGCCCGAGCCATAAGACCAAGGACCACGCCGTCCGCCACGCGGCGCGCCGCCGCATCGGTGGCCCGCGCCTCCTCCAGCGCATCGTTGCTCGCCGGGCCGAGGTCCGCGCCCGCCATGCGATCGAGGGTCTCGGAGACCACCCGGGCAATATCGAGAAAGCCGATTTTGCGGTCAAGGAAGGCGGCGACGGCCACCTCGTCGGCGGCGTTCATCACGGCAGGCGCCCGGCCTCCGGCGGCCAGCGCCTCCTTGGCGATGCGAAGCGCCGGGAAGCGCTCCAGGTCCGGGTCCTCGAAAGTCAGCTGGCCGGCACGGGCAAGGTCGAGCCGCTGAGCCGGCCACGGCAGGCGATCAGGCCAGGCGTAGGCGCAGGCGATCGGTGCGCGCATGTCGGGCGGCCCGAGCTGCGCCAGGGTCGAGCCGTCCTGGTACTCGACCAGGCTGTGGACGATGGACTGCGGGTGGATCAGGACGTCGACGCGCTCCGCGGGCATGGCGAACAGGTAGGCGGCCTCGATGACTTCAAGGCCCTTGTTCATCATGGTCGCAGAATCGACCGAAATCTTGGCGCCCATGCTCCAGTTGGGATGGGCCAGAGCCTGTTCAGGCGTCGCCAGGGCCATTTGCTCGCGCGACCAGGCGCGGAACGGCCCGCCTGACGCCGTCAGGATCAGGCGCGAGACGTGGCGAGCGTTGGCCGGGTCCAGCACCTGAAAGATCGCCGAATGCTCGGAATCGACCGGGATGACGGAGCCGCCGGCCTCACGCGCGGCGCTGAGCAGGGCCGGACCGGCGCAGATCAGGCTTTCCTTGTTGGCCAGGGCGACGGTGGCGCCGGCCCTGGCGGCGGCGAGCGTCGGCTCGAGCCCCGCGAAACCGACGATGGCGGACATCACCCAGTCGGCGCCCGCGTCAGCCGCCTCGGCCACAGCGGCGGCGCCGGCGGCGGTTTCGATCCCCGTGCCCGCCAGGCGATCGCGCAGTTCGGGAAGCTGAGCCTCGTCGCGGATCACCGCCAGGCGCGGGCGCCAGCGCCTGGCTTGCTCGGCCAGGCGCTCGGCGTTGCGGCCGGCGGCCAGGGCGGCGACCTCAACCTCCAGGCCGGCCTGCTCAAACAGATCAAGGGTCGAGACGCCGATCGAGCCCGTGGACCCCAGGACGCTGACTTTACGCGGCAGGCTCAATGCGCCCATCCCCAATGGTTGATCAGGCGGGCGGCAGACATCACGACGACGGCGAACATCAGGCCGTCGACCCGGTCGAGCAGGCCGCCGTGGCCGGGGATCAGGTCACCGGAATCCTTCACGCCGAAGCGCCGCTTGATCGCCGATTCCCAGAGGTCGCCGGCCATGGTCGCAAGGCCGACCAGCAGGCCGATCAGCGCCGCGGCCACTAGGTTGAGCTGGAACACCGACACCGCCGACATGATGGTCCCGACCGCCATCGCCGCCGCCAGGCCACCGAAGAAGCCGGACCACGTCTTATTGGGCGAGAAGCGGGGCCAGAGCTTGGGGCCCTTCAGGGCGTTGCCGACGACGTAGGCGCCGATGTCGGCGGCCCAGGTGACGGCGAACAGCATCAACGTCCACCAATGCCCCTGGGCCGACATGGCGTGGTCGGCGTCGCGCAGCCACACGAGGCAGATGCCGGCCGGGGCGATGTAAAGGACGCCGAGCGCGGCGTCGGCCGGACGCTCCGCAACCCCCCGCGCGACGAGGGCGGCGGCGGCGGCCCCCGCGAAGACGCCGATCCAGGCGAGGCCGAAATGGCCCTGGTGCGTAAGGAAGACGCTGGACAGGACCGCAACGGTGACCGCCAGGGCGACCCGAACCGGGGCGTGCGGCGCGCTCATTCCACCCCATTCGATGGACAGCAGGGCGACGGCGACCGCGATGACGACGAGGAACAGCCAGCCGCCGAGCCACACGGCGGCCAGCGCGCCCGGCACCAGCACCACGGCCGACGCCACGCGCAGGCCGAGGTTCGACCAGTCGAAGCGTCTAGCCGGCGGCAAGGACGTCATCGGGGATCACGGCGCCATAGCGACGATCTCGGGCCGCAAACGCGGCGAGCGCGGCCTTCAGGTGGTCGGCGCCGTAGTCGGGCCACAGGACGTCCTGGAACACGAATTCGGCGTAGGCGGCTTCCCACAGCAGGAAATTCGACAGCCGCTGCTCGCCGGACGGGCGGATGATCAGGTCAAGCGGCGGCGAGTCCGCCGTCGCCAGCAGGCTGTCGAAGGTCGCTTCCGTCAGGTCGTCGGGCCGGGCGCGGCCGGCTGCGACCTCGGCGGCGAAGCGCCGGGCGGCGTCGACGATGTCGGCCCGGCCGCCATAGTTGAAGGCGATGTTGAGGAAGAAGCGGTCGTTGTGGGCGGTGCGCGCCTGGGCGTTCTCGATGATCCGCACCAGTTCCGGCGACAGCCCTTCCCGGCGGCCGACCACCCGGACACGGACGCCTTCGCGCTCCAGCCGCTCGATGTCGCTCTCGAAGTAGCGCTTGGGCAAGGCCATGAGCTCGGCGACTTCGGCGGCCGGGCGGCTCCAGTTCTCCGTCGAGAACCCGAAGACCGTCAGCCAGCGGATGTTGGTCTGGGCGGCGGCCGACACCGTGCGCTTCAGCGCCTCGACCCCGGCCCGGTGGCCGAGGGAGCGCGGCAGGCCGCGCTGTTTCGCCCAACGGCCGTTGCCGTCCATGACGATGGCCGCGTGGAGCACAGCCGCGCCTTCTGGCGATGTCGGGTTCGAGGCGGCCATGCCGATGATCCTGAAGCGCCGGGCGCGATCAGACCTGCATGATCTCTTGTTCCTTGGTCTTCAAGGCCTCGTCGACGCGCTTGATGGCCTCGTCGGTCAGCTTCTGGACCTCGGTCTCCATCTTCTTCTGCTCGTCCTGATTGATGACCCCGTCCTTCTCGGCCTTCTTGAGGTCGTCGTTGGCGTCGCGGCGGATGTTGCGGACGGCGATGCGCTGCTGCTCGGCGTACTTGCCCGCGATCTTGGCCAGCTCCTTGCGCCGCTCCTCGGTCAGCGGGGGGATCGGGATGCGCAGGTTCTGGCCATCGACCACGGGATTGAGCCCGAGGCCCGAGGCACGAATCGCCTTCTCCACCGACACGACCGTGCCGCGGTCCCAGACGCTGACCGAAATCATCCGCGGCTCCGGCACGCTGACGGCGGCGACCTGGTTGAGCGGAACGGTGGAGCCGTAGGCATCCACGTGCACCTGGTCGAGCAGGCTGGCCGAGGCGCGGCCGGTGCGCAGGGAGGCAAACTCCTCCTTCAGCGCGGCGACAGCCTTGTCCATTCGGTCGCGGTACTTCGCCAGCACCGGCTTTTCGGTCGTCGCCATGGACGTGTCTCCGTATCGAACCCTAGCGGGAAGAGGCTCAGATCAAGCGAGAGGATCAGGCGATCGTCGTATAGACGCCCTCGCCCCTCAGCACCTTCAGGAAATTGCCCCGTTCGCGGATGGAGAACACCACGATCGGGATCTTGTTGTCGCGCATCAGGCTGACAGCCGAGGCGTCCATGACCTTGAGGTCCTTGGCCAGCACGTCGGTGTAGCTGAGCGTGTCGTAGCGTTTAGCGCCGGCGTCCTTCTTGGGATCGGCGGTGTAGACGCCATCGACGCTGGTGCCCTTGAAGAGCGCCTCACAGCCCATTTCGGCGGCGCGCAGGGCGGCGCCGGAGTCCGTGGTGAAGAAGGGGGCGCCGACGCCGGCGGCGAAGATCACCACCCTGCCCTTTTCCAGATGCCGCTGGGCCCGGCGGCGGATGTAGGGCTCGCAGACCGCGTCCATCGGGATGGCCGATTGCACGCGGGTGTGGACGCCGGCCTTTTCGAGCGCGCCCTGCAGCGCTAGGGCGTTCATCACCGTCGCCAGCATGCCCATATAGTCGGAAGTGGCGCGCTCCACGCCGCGCCCGGCCAGGGAGACGCCGCGGAAGATGTTGCCGCCGCCGATCACCAGGCTGAGCTCGACGCCCGTCTTCACCACTTCGGCGATGTCCTCGGCCGTGCGGGCGAGAGTGGCGGTGTCGATGCCGAAGGGCTGGTCCCCCATCAGAACCTCGCCGGAGACCTTCAGGAGGATCTTCTTGTAGCGCGGCGGGGCGTCGGGCATCGGCGGGTCCGGACCAGTTTGTCAGAGAGTAGATATACCAAGGGCGCGAACCGCGTCGATGCGGCCGCGCCCTTGAAGTCTCAGTCAGGCTTTAGGAAGCGCCGGACATCTGGGCCACTTCGGTGGCGAAGTCCGGGCCTTCCGGGCCCTTGTCGACGCCTTCGCCGAGGGCGAAGCGCACGAAGCCCTTCACCGACACCGGCGAGCCCGTCTGCTTGGCGGTCTCGGCGATCAGCTCTTCGATCGTCTGGTCGGGGTTCATAACGAAGGGCTGCTTCAGGAGGACGACCTCCTCCTGCCACTTGCGGATACGGCCCTCGACCATCTTCTCGGCGATCTCGCGCGGCTTGCCCGACTCCATGGCGGTCTGGGTCTGGATCTCGCGCTCCTTGGCGACGACTTCCGGGTCCAGCTCGTCGGAATTGAGCGCCAGCGGCGGGGTCGGCGTGCCGGCCACGTGCATGGCGATCTTGCGGCCGACGTCGGCCAGGACGGCCGCGTCGCCGGCGCCTTCCAGCGCGACCAGGACCGCCAGCTTGGCGACGTCATCGCCCTGCTTGTTGTGCAGGTAGATGGCCACGGCGCCGTTGGCGACGCTGATGCGGGCCGCGCGACGCAGCTGCATGTTCTCGCCGATGGTCGCGATCAGGTTGGTGATCGCGTCCTGGACCACTTCGCCCTTCGAGGTCTTGGCGGCGCGGATCGCCTCCGCATCGCCGTCGACGCCCAGCGCCACGGTCGCGAACTCGCGGGCCGCGCTCTGGAACTGGTCGTTCTTGGCGACGAAGTCGGTCTCGGCGTTGAGCTCGACGAGCACGCCGGTCTTGCCGTCGGCCGAAATCTTGCCGGCGACGAGGCCTTCGGCGGCGGCGCGGTCGGACTTCTTGGCGGCCTTCGAAAGGCCTTTGGTCCGCAGCCAGTCCATCGACGCTTCGACGTCGCCGTTGTTCTCTTGCAGGGCCTTCTTGCAGTCCATCATGCCCGCGCCGGATTTCTCGCGCAGTTCCTTGACCAGCGCAGCGGTGATTTCCGCCATGGTCAGCTCCTTATCGTTGTGGATCGGACGGGCCCCTTTTGAGGGCCCGTCATCAGGGTTTCGTGACGGCTAGCCGGTTGGGCTCAGCCGGCCTGCTCTTCGCTCGACGCTTCGGCGGCCGGGGCCTCTGCAGCGGCTTCCGGAGTAGCCTCGGCGGCCGGAGCCTCCTCAGCGGTCTGCGGCGCCAGTTCGCGGGCCAGGGTCGGCTCGACCGGAGCTTCCGAGGCGCCGATGTCGACGCCCGACGCGACCTGGCCGGCGGCCAGACCGTCGAGGATCGAGTCGGCCATCAGGTCGCAATAGAGCTGGATGGCGCGGGCGGCGTCGTCGTTGCCCGGGATCGGATAGGTGATGCCGT
>NZ_JBIIGK010000011.1:0-35449 GCF_044236515.1 Phenylobacterium sp. | reverse complement strand
CCCGCAGCAGGGCGCGCGCGGAGGGGACGTCGTCGGAGGGAGCCTGCGCCATTTCCGGAACCTGCCTTGCGGGCTGCTGCGCCGCAACATCGTTGACGCGCAATCCCATGCGCCCTAAGTGCGCCCCATCCTGGGCTGGAGAAGGGCTCCCCCGATGCGTGCGCGACGAAACACCCGTCACTGACGACGCCCGCTTCCCGTGGCCGACGCGGCCGCGCATCCCTTCTTCCCTCGACCCCAGCACCCAGGCCGATGCCCGACGACCTTTCCTTCAAGCTCACCTACGCGCCAGAACGGCCGGAAGACGCCCCGCTCGCCGAGGCGCTCGTCGACCGCGCCTTCGGCCCCGGCCGCTTCGTGAAATCCTCCGAACGGGTCCGCGAGATCGCGCAGTTCGCGCCGGAGCTTTCCGTCTGCGCCTTCGACGGCGGCGTGCTGGTGGGAACGGTCCGCCTGTGGCGCGTCCGCATCGGCGACCAGCCCGTCGTCTTCCTCGGCCCGCTCGCGGTCGACCTCGACCAGCGCAGCGCCGGCGTCGGCGCCGTGATGGTCCAGAGGGCCTGCGACGCCGCGAAGGCGGCCGGCGAGACCTGGGTGGTGCTGGTCGGCGACGAGCCCTACTTCGGGCGCTTCGGCTTCGCCGCCGCCCCGGCCGCCGCGGTCCGCCTGCCCGGTCCGGTCGATCAGCGCCGCGTCCTTGCCCTGCGCCTTCGCGACGAGGCCCCCGAGCCCGCAGGATCGTTCTCGCCGCTCTAGCACGCGCCCCGCTTGGCTGACCGCCGCCCCCGCCCTACCTTGCCGGGGCATGGCCGGAGTCGAGAGCAGCAAGGGACTGGAGGGAATCGCCGGCGCCGCCCGCGCGGCGGGTCGCGGACTGCCGCCGGTCCACCTGTGGAATCCCCCTCACTGCGGCGACATCGACATCGTCATCCGCCGCGACGGGACCTGGTTCCATGAGGGCAGCCCGATCGGGCGCGAGGCCCTCGTCCGCCTGTTCTCGACCATCCTGCGCAAGGATCCGGACGGCGTCTGCCTGGTCACCCCCGTCGAGAAGCTGCGGATCCAGGTCGAGGACGCGCCCTTCGTGGCCGTGCGGGCCGACCGGGTGGGCGAGACCCTGACCTTCACCACCAATGTCGGCGACGTCGTCGAGGCCGGCCCAGACCACCCGATCCGCGTCGAGACCGGCGAGGGCGGTGAGCCGCGCCCCTACGTCCATGTTCGCGGCGGCCTCGAGGCGCTGATCGCCCGGCCTGTCTTTTACGAGCTCGTCGAATTGGCGCAGGAACGCGACACCCCCGGCGGCCCGACGCTTGGCCTGACCTCCAACGGCGCCTTCTTCCCGATCGCGCCGGCCGGGGCTCATCGCGGATGAGCCAGGACCTGCGGAGTTGGATTCGCCGCCACCTCGACCCGCTGGAAGTCCGTGAACCGACCGCGACGCCGCGCGCCGAGTTCGACCCGGCCATGGGCGTGCCGCCGGACGCCGGGACCTTCGTGCCCGCCGCCGTCCTCATCGGCCTGGTCGAGCGTCCCGAGGGTCTTTCCGTGCTGCTCACCCGCCGGGCCGACACCCTTCGCAAGCACACCGGCCAGATCGCTCTGCCCGGCGGCCGCCAGGATCCGGGCGAGACCCCCTGGGAGACGGCGCTGCGCGAGGCCGAGGAGGAGATCGGCCTGCATCCGCGGTTCGTCACCCTGGCCGGCCTGTCGAGCCCGTTCTGGACCGGCACCGGCTACCTGATCCATCCTGTGGTCGGCTTCGTCTCGCCGGACGCCCCGCTCGCCGCCAATCCGGACGAGGTCGCCGACATCTTCGAGACGCCGTTCGGCTTCCTGATGGATCCCGCCAACCATGAGCAGCAGGAGCGCGAACTGCCGAACGGCCAGCGGTTCCGCTTCTACGCAATGACGCATGAGAACCGGGTGATCTGGGGCGCGACGGCCGGCGTCCTGCGCGCCCTCTACCTGCGCCTCTACGGCGCGGCGGTCGCCTGAATGGTCGACAGCATCGGCCAGCCCGACTGGATGACCGATCCCGCGGCTGTCGCGGTCCTCGGAGCGCTGGAAGCGGCCGGCGGACCGGACTGCGCCCGGTTCGTCGGCGGCTGCGTCCGCAACGCCGTGATCGGCCGGCCCATCAGCGACGTCGATATCGCCACCGTCCTGACCCCCGACGCGGTCGCCGGCGCCCTGCAGTCCGCCGGGCTGCGCGCCGTCCCGACCGGTGTCGAGCACGGCACCGTCACGGCCATCGCCGATCACCGGCCGTTCGAGGTCACCACCCTGCGCCGCGACGTCGAGACCGACGGCCGCCGGGCCGTCGTCGCCTTCACCACCGACTGGGCCGAGGACGCTCAGCGCCGCGACTTCACCCTCAACGCCCTCTACGCGCGGCGCGACGGAAGCCTCTACGACCCGACCGGCCGCGGCGTCGACGACGCCCTGGCTGGCCGCATCGTCTTCGTCGGCGACGCGGCCATGCGCCTGCGCGAGGACCACCTGCGGTCGCTGCGGTTCTTCCGCTTCCTGGCCTGGTACGGGGCCGGCGAGCCGGACGGCGAGGCCCTCGCCGCCATCGCCGCCCTCGCGCCCGCCACGGCGGGGCTCGCCGCCGAGCGTGTCCAGGCCGAGCTGCTGAAGCTGCTGGCGGCGCCCGACCCGCGGGCGGCGCTCCGCCTGATGGCCGAATCCGGCGTCCTCGCTGTCGTCGCGCCCGAGGCCACCGATCTCGAACGACTCGACCGGCTGGTCGCCGAGGCCGGTCCGGCCGACCCGCTTCTGCGCCTCGCCGCCCTGGTGTCCGGCGGCCCGGACGCCGGTCTCGCGTTTGCCCGGCGCCTGCGCCTGTCCAACGCCGCCCGCGACCGCCTGGCGGCCGCGCTCGGGCCGCTCCCGGACGACGGTCGCGCCGGAATCTACCGGCTCGGCGCTGTCGCCTTTGCCGACCGCGCGCGGCTGGCCTTCGCCGGGCCGGAAGTCGTCGCTCTCGCCGAGCAGTGGACGGCGCCGACCTTCCCGCTCGGCGGGGACGACGCGATCCAGGCCGGCCTGCCCAGGGGACCCCAGGTCGGCGAGGCCTTGCGCGCCGTCGAGGCGTGGTGGATCGAACAGGGCTTCCCGCCGCGCGAGGCGGCCGAAGCGAAGCTGCAATCGGTGGTGCGGGAGATGGCGCGGTGAAACTTGGCATCCTGAGGACCGGCACGCCGCCCGACGGGCTCGTCGCCGCGCACGGGACCTATCCCGACATGTTCGAGCGCCTGCTGGGGCCGCAGACCTACACCTACCGCACCTGGGCGGTGGACGCCGGCGAGTGGCCGGACGGTCGGGGCGCCGCCGACGCCTATCTGATCACCGGCTCGTCGGCCGGCGTCTACGACCCGGAGCCGTGGATCCCCGAGCTGATCGGCTTCCTGCAGGGCGTGCGCGGCAAGGTTCCGCTGCTCGGCGTCTGCTTCGGCCACCAGGTCATGGCCGAAGCCTTCGGCGGCAAGGTCGTCAAATCCCCCAAGGGCTGGGGCATCGGCGCCCACGACTACGAGGTCACCGGCCGCCAGCCGTGGATGGAGCCGGTTTCGGCCATCCGCCTTCCCGCCTCGCACCAGGACCAGGTTGTGGAGAAGCCGGCCGCCGCCGAAGTGATCGCCGCCAGCGACTTCACCCCGTTCGGCGCCCTCGCCTATCCGGACGACCGCGCCGCCTCGATCCAGCTCCACCCGGAGTTCGAACCGGCCTACGCCATTGACCTGATCGAGGCCCGCCGGGGAACGCGCTTCACGGACGACGAGGCCGACGCCGGCATCGCCACCTACAACGCCGCCGACGACCGCGTCCGGTTCGGCCGCTGGATGCGACGGTTCCTCGAAACCGCCTGACCGGCCGGCAACCGCCAAGCCGCGATGCGGGTTGAGCACGCATGATCCGTCCGATGACCCTCGCCTCGACCCGCGCCTGGCAAGCCCTGATCGTCCTGGCCAGCGCCGCCGCCGCCCTGGCGGTGGGCCTGACCTAGGCGACCTCGCTCACGTCGTCCGCCAGGCGACGGGGCGGAACGGCCCCACCACCAGCGTCCACATCAGCGCGCCGAGCAGGCAGATTCCGGCCGTGGCGGTCAGGGCGGCGTTGAAGTCGCCCGTGCGGTCGACCAGCACGCCGGTCAGGATCGAAGCCAGGATGCCGGCGAAGGTCGCAAAGCCGTTGGTGAGGCTCGTCCAGCGCCCCGTCGCCGTTGGGCCGGCCAGGGTCTGGATGAACGCCCATGCCCCCGAGTTGGCGCAGCCGAAGCCGAGGCCGGCCACCGCCAGCCAGACCTTGTAGGCCGGAGCCCCCGACACCAGGCACATCATCATTCCCGCCGCGGCGACCACGCAGCCGCCGGCCAGGGCCGCCTTGCGCACCAGGCCCGGCGCACGGCCGCGGCGGATCTGCATGTCGGTGATCGCCCCGGTCGCCAGCGAGCCGCAGGCGTCGGCGAGATAGTAGAGGGTGACCGCGAGGGTCATCTCGTCGGTCGACAGGCTGTGCGCCTCGGCGAGGTAGGTCGGCAGCCAGGTGATGGTGAAGTAGAGGAAGTAGGCGAGGCAGAACATGCCCAGGGTCGACCCCCAGAACGCCCGCTGGCGTACGATCCGCGCCAGCGGCGGCGGCGGGCCGACGTCGGCGATCTGGCCCGGGCCGCGCGGCATCCAGCGCAGCCATAGCGGCAGCCACAGGAGGCTGATCAGGCCGATGGCGACGAACACCGCCCGCCAGCCGTAACTGGCGATCAGCAGGGCCTCGAAGCTGTGGACCGCCCCCGTCATGGCGGTGGCCAGCGACCAGACCAGGAAGCCGCCGGCCAGCACATAGCCGGGCCGGAACCGGTCGATGAACGGCACGCCGGCGAAGAGCCCCACCGTGTAGGCCCAGAAGAAGCCGGAGAACAGCAGCCCGAGCTGCGAGGCGCTGAGGCCGAACTCGGTCATCACCACCGGCGCGGCGATCGACAGGCTGCCGCGGTCGACGTAGCCGATCAGCAGGGCGGCGGCGATCAGGAACACCGGGATCATCATTCCCGGCGTCGAGGCCGAAGACGTCCGCGTCGCCTCAGCCATAGACCTGCTCCGCCAGCTCGCGCGACAGCACGCCGTTGGCGAGGTCGGCGGCGATCAGCTCCCGCCGCCGGACCTTGGGATCGCCGTAGCCGGCCCCGCCGCCGAACGCGAACCGCACCTGGTCGCCGCGGC
Organism: Phenylobacterium sp.; assembly: GCF_044236515.1. Classification (GTDB taxonomy): domain Bacteria; phylum Pseudomonadota; class Alphaproteobacteria; order Caulobacterales; family Caulobacteraceae; genus Phenylobacterium. The sequence goes on along the minus strand of NZ_JBIIGK010000011.1, from coordinate 30,224 downwards.
GCAGGGTCATGCTGCCCTTCGACCGCATGGGGATCACCTCGCCGCCGCGCACGATCTCGCAGCCGCCGAGACTTCCCGGCGTTCCGCCGAACAGGCCGTCGGGGGCCAGGCGGAAGCGGTCGGCGTAGACCGACAGCTCGACGTCGTCGGCCAGCACCTCGTACTCGCGCACGAAGCCGAGGCCGCCGCGATACTCGCCATGCCCGCAGCTGTCGGGCAGCAGGGCGTAGCGGGTGACCCGGAACATCTCGAATTCCATGTCGAGCGACTCGATCGGGGTGTTCGAGCAGTTGGAGAGCGGCGCATCCACCGCGTCACAGCCGTCCCGGTGCGACGAGGCCCCGAAGCCGCCGCCGAACACCTCCAGGCTGACCTGGTAGCCCTGCGGCGCAAGGCGCGAGAAACAGAGGATGCTGGCGGTGTCGAAACCGATCGCGGTGACCTTGTCCGGCGCCGCCTGGGCCAGGGCCTTCATCACCGCGTTGTGGGCCCTGTAGCAGGCCTCCATCCGGGCCCGCACCGGGGCTGGATAGCGCGGATTGAGCAGGGTGCCCGGCGGAACCTTGACCGAGATCGGCTGGATCGCCCCTTGATTGAACGGGATGTCGGGGCTGGTCAGCACCGCCTTGACGCAGCACAGGGCCGCCGACACCGACGAGGCCAGCGGCGCATTCAGGTTCCGCTGCACCTGCGGGCAACTGCCTTCGAAATCGATCTCGATGCTGTCGCCGGCGATGACCACCTTGGCCTTGATGACCAGGGGCTCGTCGCTGACCCCGTCGTCGTCCAGCGCGTCCTCGCCGTAGTAGACGCCGTCCGGCGCCGCCGAGATCGCCGCCCGGATCCGCCGCTCCGAGTAGTCCAGCAGCTCGCTCATCGTCGCCACGACCGTCTCGGCCCCGTACTTGGCGCACAGCTGCTGCACCCGGGCGATGCCGATGGCGTTGGCGGCCATCTGGCCTTCCAGGTCGCCGATGGTCTGGTGCGGCACACGGATGTTGGCGCGGATGATCCGCTCGAGCGGCCCGCCGTTCCAGTCCCGCTTCATGTTGAACTTGGTCGGCGGGATGATCAGCCCCTCCTGGTGCACGTCCGTCGCCTCGGAGTTCAGGCCGGCGCTGCCGCCGCCGAGGTCGAGGTGGTGCGCCGTCGTGGCGCTGAAGCCGATCAGCTGCTTCTCGAAGAAGATCGGGTGGAAGATGAAGACGTCCTGCAGGTGCTGGCCGCCGTTGAAGGGGTCGTTGTTGACGAAGAAGTCCCCTTCCTCGAGCTCGTCGAGCGGATAGAGCTCCGCGCAGGGGGCGAAGGTCGCGGCCATCGAGCCGAGCTGGATCGGGATCAGCTCGGCCTGGGCGACGACGTTGCCCCGCCGGTCGAGCAGGGCGGCCGAACAGTCCCGCGCCTCGCGGACGATCGTCGAATAGGCGGACTGGATCAGTTTGGCGCCCATCTCCCGCGAGGTCGCCAGCAGCGCCTGGGTGATCACCGCATAGTCGGTCAGGTCGAGCTTCATGGTCACGCCTTGCGCAGTATGAAGTTGCTGTTGGCGTCGATCGCCCCGGTCCAGCCGGCCGGCACGTAGGTCGTCGAGGTGTAGCTCTCGACCAGGGCCGGGCCGGTCACCGTCCTCCCGTCGGCAAGATCGGTCGAGGGGATCACGGCGCAGTCCTGGGTCCGCTTGGCCTCGAAGATCTCGACCGTCCGCGCAGTCCCGAGATCGCCGGTGCGCGGCTCCACGATCACCGGCATGTCCTCCAGCGGCCGCACGATCGCCAGGCGGAAGGCGACGATCTCGACCGGCCGGTCCGATCCCGCGCCGTGGAAGAATATCCGCTGGTGGGCCTCGGAAAACGCCCGCAACAGGTCCGCGGCGGTCAGGGTCGCCAGCGCCGCGGTCGGCACTTCGACGGGCACCTCGAAGGCCTGGCCGACGAACCGCATGTCGGCAGTCAGGGAGAACGAGAGCTCGCCGTCCAGCGACAGTTCGCGGAATTCCGCCTCGGCCCGCGCCTTGAGGTCGGCGAAGACGCTCCGCACCATGTCCGGCGCGGCCGCGTCGACCCGCCCGCGGCGGGTGATGCTATAGATCTTCGTGTAGTCGGCGGCGAGCAGACCGAACGCCGACAGCACCCCCGGGTTGGGCGGCACCAGGATGGTCGGAATGCCGAGCTCCTCGGCGATCTGCGCGGCCCCGAGCGGCCCGGCCCCGCCGTAGGGCGCCAGGATATAGTCCCGCGGATCGCGGCCGCGCTCGGTCGACATCAGCTGGATGGCCCGGACGATGTTGGCGTTGGCCAGCCGCACGGCGTTGTCCGCCAGTTCCTCGACGCTGAGGCCGAGCTTCTCCGCCAGCGGCCGGAACACCGCCCGCGCCGCCTCGCGGTCGATCCGCATCGAGCCGCCCAGGAACGCCTCGGGCCGGATGACCCCGCGCACCACGTGGGCGTCGGTGATGGTCGGCCGGTCGCCGCCGCGCCCGTAACAGGCCGGGCCCGGGTCGGCGCCGGCGCTCTCCGGCCCGACGCGCAGCATGCCGCCGTCGTCGCACCACACGATGCTGCCGCCGCCGGCCCCGACGGTGGCGATGTCGAGCACCGGCGTGCGCACGGGCAGGCCGTCGATTTCGGTCTCCGCCGCCAGGTGCGGCCGGCCGTCGGCCACCACGCAGACGTCCGTCGAGGTGCCGCCCATGTCGAAGGTGATCAGGTTGGAAAAGCCCGACCGCGCGGCCTGCCGGACCGCTCCTATGACCCCGGCCGCCGGCCCGGAGAACAGAGCGGTGATGGCGTTCTGGCGCATCCCCTCGGCCGGCAACCGTCCGCCGTTCGACTGCATGACGCTGAAGCGGCCGCGGAAGCCGCCGCCTTCCAGCTTGTCGGTGAACCGCTGCAGGTAGCCGTCGATCACCGGCTGCACATAGGCCGACAACGACGTCGTCGAGGCGCGTTCGTACTCGCGGAATTCGCGGCTGACCTCGTGGGAACAGGTGATCAAAACGCCGGGCAGGGCCTGCGCCAACAGCCCGGCGAGCCGCACTTCCTGCTCCGGGTTGACGTAAGCGCCGATCAGGCAGATCGCGACGATCTCGTAGTCGCCGGCCCGCAGGTCCGGGATCAGCGCCGCGCCGACCTCCGCTTCATCCAGCGCATCGACCACGGCGCCGTCGGCGCCGATCCGCCCGCCGACCTCGAAGCAGTCGCGGCGCTCCACCACCGGCTTCGGCTTGACGTAGGCCAGGTCATAGATCTGCCGCCGATCCTGCCTTTGCAGCAGCAGCAGGTCGCGGAACCCACGGCTGGTGACAAAGGCGACGCGGGCGCCCTTGCGCTCCAGCACGGCGTTGGTCGCCACCGTCGAGGCGTGCGACAGTTGACGGCGGGCAGCTCGATACCGGCCGCATCAAGGGCGTTCAGCGCCCCGATGTCCGGGCTGCGCGGCGTGCTCAGGACCTTCTTGATCCGGATTTCGCCCCCGTCGATCGCGATGAGGTCGGTGAACGTCCCGCCGACCTCGATACCCACTCGCATGCCCGTCTCCGCCCGCTTCCCGGATTGGCCGATCTTCGCCGGCCTTCCTGCGTCTTGACCGCGCAACCGCGCAGCCGACAAAGAACGTGGCAATTTGAGGCCGCGCGCAAGTCCCCGCGTCAGGCCGCCGACGCCGCGCCCGGCCGCTAGCGGTCGATGGCGAGCTCGAACCGGTGGATGTCGGCGCCGAGGGTGACGCTGATCTGCAGCGTCGTCGCCGCCTTAGGCAGAGCCGCCAGCGTCAGCCCAGTCCAGCCTCCGGCGCCGGGCGCAAGGACGACGCGGCGGAAACCGGCGGTCTCGGCCCGCGTCGACGCCGCCTCCGCCGCCGCCAGCCGCCGGTTCGCTTCGGCCAGCACCTGCGCCTTCGAGCCCTTCGGCGGGTTGGGATCTTCCAGGTAACGACCGTCCGGCAGGGCCACATAGGCCGCCCGCGCCGCGGCGCCCCCGAGAACGCCGGGCTGCGCCATGGCGCTGATGTGCGATTGCGCCAGGAGCTTCATGTCGCGCGCCGCGGCCTTCAGCTCCTCCACGGAATAGACGCGCACCAACTTGTCCCCGGCCTGGACGACAAGGTCGCCGGCGTTCAGGCGGATGGTCTCGGACCCGGAGTTCTGCAGCGCCAGCAGAAAGTCCGCCGACCCATTCTCGTCCAACCTCACGCTCTGGACCACCAGCGCTGCGGTCGTGCTCCGCGCTTCTGACTGAATCGCCGGCCGCTCCGAATGCTCGCGAAGCACCTGCCCCGCCCGCGGCTTGCCGGTCAGCGAGAGCGTCGCCGCGGCCGCCGGCGACGCTGCGAGCAGCGCCGCCATCATCACCGCCGCCAGCCTGGCCATGAGTTCTCCAATCCGTCTCGACGGACCGGTTGTAGCACAAAGCAAAGCTTCGAAAGGCTGAGGGCTGAACGCTCCGCCGCCTCAGGCCCCGAAGATCCACCCCGTCGGAAGGCTCGCAGCCTGCACGCCGACGAGCACCAGCGCCTGGCCGCCGCCCAGGTCGATCACCGTGTCGGCGCCCGTCTGGCTGACCGAATAGGTCGTCCCCGCGAGCAACTGCACCCGGTCGCCCTCGGCGGCGCTGAAGTCGCTGACCCGGTCGTAGCCGGACGCGTTCCAGGCGTGGAAGGTGTCGGCCCCGGCTCCGCCGGCCAGGATGTCGTCGCCGCGATCGCCCGACAGCCAGTCGTCCCCCTCGCCGCCCCGCACCCAGTCGTCGCCCTGGCCGCCGCGTACGATGTCGGCGCCGGCCCCGCCGTCCTGGGTGTCGTCGCCCATGTTGCCGTAGACGATGTCGGCCCCGCTCTCGCCGAACAGGGTGTCGTGGTCCTTGCCGCCGACCACCCAGTCGTCGCCGTCGCCGCCGCGGACGGTGTCGTTCCCCTCGTTGCCGTGAGCGTCGTCAAAGCCGAGGCCGCCGGAGATCGAGTCCGCGCCGGCTCCGCCGCGCAGATAGTTGGCGCCGGCCACGTCGCTGATGGTGTCGTTCCCGTCGTCGCCAAACACCCGGTCGTCGCCGCCGACGACCACGCCGCCGATCATCGCCACGTGCTGGTCGCCGATCAGCCGGTCGTCGCCGGCCCCGCCGTGGATCTCGTCGCCGCTGATGTCGCCGCTGACGATCTCGTCGGCGCCGGCTCCGCCGATCACCGTGCCGCCGGAGAACTGGACCCGCTCGACGTTGCGCACGACCAGCGCCTGGCCCTCGTCGACGTCCAGCTTCAGGGTGAAGCGCGCCGCCTCCGGGTCGTCGTAGAAGCGGGTGAACGACAGGGTGTCGCGACCGGCCCCGCCATCGATCACGGTGTGGAAGCCGTCGCTGTAGAGGGTGAAGCCGATCTGGTCGTCGCCGGCCCCGCCGTCGATCGTCGCCACGTTGCCGGTCGCGCCGGCCGGTTGCAGCCACGGCGGCTCGCGCTCGATGAAGTCGTTGCCGTCGCCGCCCGACGCCAGCAGGTCCAGCCGGTCGTAGAACACCTGGTCGTCGCCATCGTCGCCGTGGACGCGATCGGCGCCGGCCCCGCCATGCACCACGTCGCGATCGGCGCCGCCGTGGACCACGTCGGCCCCCGCCCCGCCGCTCAGGCTGTCGAGGCCCGCGCCGCCGTCGAGGGTGTCGTCACCGCCGGGGCCGGCCGCCGTGTCATCGCGCACGCCGTCGCCGAACAGGGTGTCCCAGCCGTCGCCGCCGTCGAGCCGGTCGCCGCCCGCGCCGCCCACCAGGTAGTCGTCGCCTCCCCGCGCGGCCAGGCTGTCGTCGCCGGCCTCGCCGAACAGGATCTGGCCGATGTCGGTCCCCGCCAGGGTGTCGCCGAACCGCGAGCCGCGCAGGTCCTCCACCCCCACGAAGCGGTCGAGACCTTCGCCGGTGTCCTGCGCGGCGCTGATCGCCAGGTCGACGCGCACCGCGCCGGCGGCGTCTCGGAAACTCGCCTCGTCCTGGTGGATCCCGAGGCCGTCGGCGCTGGTGTAGAAATCACCGCCCGCGCCTTCGTAGACGTCATCGCCCGCCCCGCCGACGAGGAGGTCGGCGTGCTCGTCGCCACGCAGGATGTCATTGCCTGCGCCGCCCTCCAGGGTGTCCATTCCCCAGCCGCCGTCCAGGGTGTCGTGCCCGCCGAGGCCCTGCAGCAGGTCGTCGTTCCAGGCCGTGCCGCCGCCCGACAGGGAGTCGTCGCCGGCGGTTCCGGTGAAGGTGGGCATCGTCATCTACTCCAAGGGCTCCGGGACGCGGCGGCTCAGATCTGGACGATCCAGCCGCGCAGCAGCGACCAGGTCTGGGTGTTCAGCAGGATCAGCTGGTCGCCGCCGCCCAGGTCGACGACGGCGTCGGCGCCGACCTGATTGAGGGTGTAGGACGTGCCGGCGAAGACCATCACCCGGTCGCCGGCCGCGAGGTCGAAGTCGGTGACGCGGTCGGTCCCGGCGCCCGCGAAGACATGGAAGGTGTCGGCCCCGGCCCCGCCGGTGACGGTGTCGGTTCCGCGATCGCCGGACATCCAGTCGTCGCCCTCGCCGCCGGACAGGCGATCGTCGCCCTGGCCGCCGCGCACCACGTCGCCGCCCGCGCCGCCTTCCTGGGTATCCGAGCCCATGTTGCCGTAGACGATGTCGCCGCCGGCGTCGCCATAGAGCCAGTCGTCGTCCTTGCCGCCGACCACCCAGTCGTCACCGTCGCCGCCGCGGACCGTGTCGTCGCCCTCGTTGCCGTGGGCGTCGTCGAAGGCCGTGCCGCCGGAAATCGAGTCCGCGCCTGTTCCGCCGCGCAGATAGTTCGCGCCGCTCAGGCTGCTGATCGTGTCGTCGCCGGCGTCGCCGAACACCATGTCGTTGCCGTCGGTCAGCCTGAAGATGTCGGCGCCGCCGGCCTTGAGCACGTCATTGCCGGCCCCGCCGTGGAGTTCGTCGTGCGAGCCGCCCCCGGTCATGGTCTCGGCCCCGGCCGCGCCCCACACCCGGACCGGCGCGGAGTTGGCTTCCACCGCCTCGATGCTGGTCGCCAGCAGCACGGCGCCGTCGTGCGCCTGATCCAGCCAGATCTCCGTCACCGCCTGCCCCGAGGTGTAGGGCCCATAGACGATCAGCTTGTCGGCCCCCGCGCCGCCCTGGACCAGCAGGCGCTCGCCCGCCAGCCCGCTTATCGCGATGGTGTCGTCGCCTGCCCCGGCCACGACCTCGGCGAGCCGCCAGCCGGTCGGCGTCGGGGCGTTCTCGACCGGCCCATTGACCTGCAGGCTGTCGTTCCCGTCGCCGCCGTCGATCTCCAGGTCGAAGATGTAGCCGTTGAGCGAGTCGTTCCCGTCGCCGCCCAGCAGCCGAACGCCGCCGCCGAAAGCGCTGCCCAGTCCGTCGTTGTCGGCGCCGCCGACCAAGGTGTCGAGAGCGCCGGCCGCGAACAGCCGGTCGTTGCCGAGGCCGCCGGTCAGCAGGTTGCCGCCCGCGTCGCCCTCCAACCCGCCCATCCGATCGCCGGCGAACAGGTAGTCGTCGCCGTCGGCGCCGGTCAGGGTGTCCGCCCCCGCGCCGCCGATCAGCTGATCGCCGGCGCCGCGGGCCGTCAGGCGGTCGTTTCCGGCCGCGCCGGTCAGTTCCTCGCGGCCGGCGCCGCCCGCCAGGGTGTCGCCGAGCGGCGTGCCCATGACCCGTTCGATGTTGCGCAGGGTATCGGTGCCATAGCCGGTGGACTGCGGGCCCAACAGGGACAGGTCGACGGTCAGCGCCGTCGGCCCGCCCTCGGCGGTGAACAGGTCGCCATAGATCGACAGCATCCAGGTGGAATCGCTCGGCGTGGTCTCGCCGCCGGTTCCGCCGTCGATCAGGTCGTCGGACGAGCTGGCCCACAGGACGTCAGCACCTGCGCCACCCAATTGGGTGTCGTTCCCCTGGTCGCCGAGCAGGGTGTCGGCCTCCGCGCCGCCCTCCAGCCAGTCGTCGCCCAGGCCGCCGCGCAGATAGTCCTGGCCGGCGCCGCCAACCAGGGTGTCGGCGCCGTCCAGCCCCTGCAGGACGTCGTGGCCGTCGAGGCCCTCCAGCCGATCATCCTCGCCGCCGCCGTCCAGGCGGTCGTCGCCGGCCGTTCCCGTGTAGAGCGCCATGCCTCGCGTCCGTTCCGATCAACCTGCGGACGCGCAGGCGCCCCTCCAAACGCGGGGGGAGATAAGGCCGGATTTCGGCGACACAAGGGCGCGGCTTGGCCGTAAACCCCTGGACGCTCAGGACTATTCCGCGGCCGCGGCTACGGCCAGCGGACCAGCGGCGGCATCGACGACAGGATGCTCTCGATGTTGCCGCCGGTCTTGAGGCCGAACATCGTGCCCTTGTCGTAGAGCAGGTTGAACTCGACGTAGCGGCCGCGGCGGACCAGCTGTTCCTCACGGTCAGCCTCGGTCCAGGGCTCGTGCATCCGGTGACGGGCGATCTTCGGATAGACGTCGAGGAAGGCCTCGCCGACATCGCGGGTGAAGGCGAAATCGCGTTCGAAATCGCCGCTGTCGTGATGGTCGTAGAAGATGCCGCCGACGCCGCGCGGCTCGTTCCGGTGCGGCAGGAAGAAGTACTCGTCGCAGCGGGCCTTGTAGTCCGGGTACCAGGCCGGGTCGTACTTGTCGCACGCCGCCTTGAGGCGCGCATGGAACAGCTTGGCGTCGTCCGCCTCCTGGCTGCGCTGCTCGTCGAGGGTGGGCGTCAGGTCGGCGCCGCCGCCGAACCAGCTGCGGGTGGTGGCGATGTAGCGGGTGTTCATGTGCACCGCCGGGACCCGCGGGTTCACCAGGTGGGCGATCAGGCTGATCCCGGTGGCCACGAACCGCGGGTCCTCCGCCGCCCCGGGCATCGCCGCCGCCATCTCCGGCGTGAACGTGCCGTGCACCAGGCTGATGTGGACCCCGACCTTCTCGAAGAACCGGCCGCCGCGCAGGAAGCCCATCACCCCGCCGCCGCCCGCCTCGCGCGTCCACGGCTTCAGTTCGAACCTGGCGGCCTCGCCGGGGTAGAGCTCGGCCGGCGCTTCGTCCTCCAGCCGTTCGAACTCGGCGCAGATGCGGTCGCGCAGGCTGTCGAACCAGGCGCGGGCGCGCGCCGACTTGTCATCGGGGATGCTCATGAGCGGCGGCTTAGCGCGCTTAGACGCTCTCCGCCAGCCAGCCGCGCAGGGCGCGCAGGAACGGCAGCGCCTCGCGGAATTCGCGCGGCGTGAAGCCCTCGCGCAGGGTGTCCATCTTCGGCCGCAGCGCCCGCATCGCCTCGCCGTAGAGCCGCCGGCCCTCGGCGCTCAGCCGCACCCGCTTGCGGCGGCCGTCCTCGGCGCAGTCCTCGACGCCGATCAGGCCGCCCGCCTCCAGCCGCTGCAGGGTGTTGGTCAGGCCGCTCTTGGTCATCTGCAGGGCGCCGGCGATCTGCGCCGGCGTGATGCCGTCGCCCCGCCGCGAGAGCAGGTTCAGGACCTCGAATTGCGGATAGTTCAATCCCGCCGGAAGCCGGGTGTTGATCGTCATCCGCACCAGGTGCTCGATCAGCCGGATCTCGTCGAAAACCTGGACGTCGGGATGATCCTCGGGTCCTGCCGCCACGTCTCGCCCTCCGTCCGCCGCCGGACGGTTCTAGACGGGCCCACAATCAAGTTCAAGATCGAACGACCCGCGCCTCTTCCAGGCCCTGACGCGCCAGGGCGTCGGCCCGCTCGTTCAGCTCGTGGCCCGCGTGGCCCTTGACCCAGCGCCAGTCGACCTCGTGCCGCAGCCGCGCCGCGTCGAGGCGCTTCCAGAGGTCGTCGTTCTTCACCGGCTTCTTGTCGGCGGTCAGCCAGCCGCGCTTCTTCCAGCCGTGGATCCACTCGCCGATGCCCTTCTGGACATACTGGCTGTCGGTATGCAGCTCGACCTTGCACGGGCGCGTCAGCGCCTCCAGCGCCTGGATGGCCGCCATCAGCTCCATGCGGTTGTTGGTCGTGGCCGGCTCGCCGCCCTTCAGCACCTTCTCCGTGTCGCCGTACTGCAGGATCGCGCCCCAGCCGCCGGGGCCCGGATTGCCGGAACAGGCCCCATCGGTGTGGATGATGACCTTGGGGGTCACGCCGCACTCCCGAACAGCACGAGGTCCGGCGAGGCGCGATGCACCGCCAGCTTGCGCTCGTACTCCAGCGGATCCTTCGGCCGCACCAGCGCCCCAGCCGGCGTCGCGCCCCAGGCCTGCAGCCGCGTCAGGAAGAACCGCATGGCCGCCCCGTGCGCCAGCACCGGCAGCGCCGCCCGCTCGGCGCCCGACAGCGGCCGGCGGCTCTCGTAGCCCGCCACCAGGGCCCGCGCCGCCGTGATGTTGAAGCTGCCGTCCGGCTCGAAGCACCAGGCGTTCAGCGCCACCGCCACGTCGTAGGCGTAGGCGTCATTGCAGGCAAAATAGAAGTCGATCGCGCCCGCGAACCTGGCCACCCCCTGGCCGCCGGCGAAGAACACGTTGTCTGGGAAATAGTCGGCGTGGATCACGCCCGCCGGCAGGTCCGTCGGCCAGCGCGCCGCCAGTCGTTCGAGGTCGGACCGGATTGTCGCCGCCAGCCCGGGCTTCAGCCCCTCGGCCTCCGCGACCAGCGGCGCGAACATCGGCGCCCAGGCCGCTTGGCCGAGGTCGTTCTCCCGCGCCAGCGCGAAGCCCTGGGCCGCCAGGTGCAGCCACGCCAGCCCCTCGCCGGCCTCCCGGCAGTGCGCCACGCTCGGCCGCCGCACCGACAGCCCGCTCAGGAAGGTGACGATGGCGCACGGCTTGCCGCGCACCCGCTTGAGGATCTCGCCCGCCCGGTCGGCGATCGGCGTCGCGCTCGGGAACCCGGCCTGCGCCACGTGGCGCATCAGCCCGAGGAAGAACGGCAGCTCCTCCTCGCGCACCCGCTTCTCGTAGACGGTCAGGAAATACCGCCCGGCTTCGGTCTCGAGGAGGAAGTTGGAGTTCTCCACCCCCTCCGCCACGCCCTTCAGGCTCGTCGCCGCGCCGATGTCGAAATCGGCGAGCAGCCCGGCCAGCTCCTCGTCGGTGATATCCGTATAGACCGCCATGCCTGCGCAGTGCGTGACGTCGCCGACGAGGTCAAGCCGCCAGGCCGATTCAGCCGCCCCGCGCCCTCAGAACAGCCGCCCGCCCTTCGGGACCGCCCGTTCCGGGGTGATCAGCACCACCCGCCCGGCCGCGTCGGGAAATCCCAGGGTCAGCACTTCCGAGACGAAGGGCCCGATCCGCCGCGGCCCGAGGTTCACGACGCAGGCGACCATCCGCCCGACCAGGTCCTCGGCGGTGTAAAGGTCGACGATCTGCGCGCTCGACCGCCTGACGCCGATCTCCGGTCCCAGGTCGATGGTCAGCTTCCAGGCCGGCTTGCGGGCCTCCGGAAACGCCTCCACCGCGAGGATCTCCCCGACCCGGACGTCGACGGCGAGGAACTGGTCGATGGTGATGGTCTCGGACATTTCGGGGCTCCCGCGCGCCACCCGGCGCGGCCCTCAGCTAGCGGCTCGCGCCGGCCGCCGCCAGTCTCCACGCGGCGGCGCCCGCGACGGCCTGAAGTTGCGCGAAACGATGCTTTTAAACCCAGGATATCCGTGCCTATGGTGACGCTGATAACGAGGTTCGGGGGCGGACCTCCAAGGGGCGATCAGGGTTGGAACTGTCGGAGGATTTACTCGACCTCCTCGGCGCCATGGCCGAGGACGACGGCTTCCTGCCGCATGACCTCGCCTCGGGATTCGGCGGCCCGGCGCTGATCCGCACCGCCATCCTCGCCGGCCTGGTCGCCGCCGCCACGCGGCGCGCGCCGGTCCAGCCGAAGAACCCGATCCTCGGCCTCTTCGTCACCTGGCGCTACGACGGCTACGTGCTCACCGAGGACGGCCGGCCGCTCGCCGACATCGGCCGACGCATGCGCCTGGCCCCGCGCCTCCACGCCCTGGGCGAACAGGCGAGCCCCGAGCGCGACGCCCGCCTGCGCCGGCTCTATCTGATCGAAGCCCAGGACTGGCTCGACCGGCCGCGCCGCCAGCCGGCCTGAGCCGGCCCCCGACCGCCCCCCACTAACCAATGCTGGCCCCGGCCGTTAACGAATGAAGCCGGCCGGAACACTGCGCCCGCCCGCCGGTTGCGCCGCCGTACCCATCGGTCAGGGAGACCACGGCATGACCAGCAAACTTCTCGCCCTCGGCGCCGCCTCGGCTCTGCTCTTCGGCTCCGGCGCCATGGCCCAGACGACCGGAGGCGCCACCACCGGGGGCGCCACGAGCGGAACGGCCGGCGCGACCTCCGGGCAAAGCGGCCAGATGGGCCAGTCCGGCTCGACCACGGGCGCAACGGGCGCGTCGGGGACCATGAGCGGGACGACCGGTTCGACCGGCATGTCCGGAACCACCGGATCCACCGGCTCCACTGTCTCCACCGGCTCTGCAGCCGGCTCCAGCTCAAGCGCCACCGGCGCCGGCGCCTTCGGCTCTGACGCCGCCCAAGGAGCTGGCGCCCAGGGGTCCGGCGCCCAAGGCTCCGGCGCGACCGGCGCCGGCGGCTACAGCTCCGGCTCGTCCCGTGACACCGCCATGGCCGGCGAACGCGGCTGAGCCCTCCCGTCCCTGGCCCCGCAGGGACGTCCTCTGAGTGCGGGGTGTAGAGCAGCCGGCCGGGCCCGCCCTGGCCGGCTGTTCCGCGCCGCGAGCCGCGTCAGGGCGCGGGGCTGAGCGGCGGCTGCCCGGCGAAGAACAGCCGCAGGTTCTCGTGGGCCTGGGCGACCATCAGCGGCAGGGAGTCCAGCGTCTGCGCCGCCGAATGCGGCGTCATCACCAGGTTCGGGACCTCCGCCCACCGCGCCGCCGGCGTCGGCTCCTCCCAGAAGACGTCCAGCGCCGCCCGGCCCAGGCGCTTGTCCTTCAGCGCCGCGATCAGCGCGTCCTCGTCGAGGATCGAGCCGCGCGCCACATTGACGATCATGCCCCGCGGCCCGACCGCCTCGATGACCTGCGCCGACACCGCCCCGCGATTGGCCGCGTCCGCCCGGCTGGCGATGACCAGCACGTCGCTCGCCTGCGCCAGCGCCAGCAGGCTCTCGGCCTGCGGCCATGGCGCCTCCGGCTTGGCCCGCGGCCCCCACCAGCCGACGACCATCCCGAACGCCTCCGCCCGCCGGGCCACCGCCGCGCCGATGTGGCCAAGACCCATGACCCCCAGCCGCCGGCCCTTCAGCCCCGGCCGCGCCCCGACGCGCCCGGTCGCCGTCCAGCGCCCCTCCCGGATCAGCTGGTCGCCGGCCACGATGTTCCGCCAGCCGGCGATCAACAGGCCCATGGCGTGGTCGGCCACGTCGTCGGCGTTCAGCCCCCGCGCATGGGTCACCTCGACGCCGCGCGCCCGGCACCAGGGCACGTCCACCCCGTCATAGCCGACGCTGACGCAGGCGATCAGGCCGAGCCGCGGCAGCGAGGCCAGGAACGCCGGCTCCAGCGGGATCTCGCCCGCATGGACGATCGCCCGCACATTGCCCGCCGCCTCCGGCTCCAGCGCCCAGCGCCGCGCCACCCGATAGCCCTGGGCCTCCAGCCCGCCCGCCATCGGCGACAGCATCTCGTGGGACAGCAATACGACCGGCGCGTTCGACATGGCCTGTCCTATGGCGGCTCGCACGGCGGGCGGCTAGTCCCGCCGCCCGCCGAAGCGGCGTCGCACCGAGAGGGCGCCCGCTACTTCAGCTGACTGTCCTTGCTGCCCCGGCGATTGATCCGTGAGTGCACCACCTGGCGATCGCGGGCCGACTGGCAGGCGACGCACGTACTGACCCCGGGCAGCGCTTGGCGCCGGCGAGCAGGAATCTCGTCGCCGCACTCGATGCACTCGACCGAACCCCCGCCCTGTGGAAGCCACGCTCGCGCGCTCTGCACGCCATCCGTGATCGTGTCCTGGATCTGATCTAAGACCGCACCTTCGTGCGCCCAGCCGGTCGCCATTCGCCAAACCCTTTCGCCTGAGCGTCAGATAGGGCGACGTGGTCCGGCCCCAAGCTGTGCCGGAAAGACAAGTTCCGCTGGCCAGCAGGGTGGAAGGCCGGGCCGGCGCTCTCACGGTCGTCGGGATCGCCTGTTCGCCCGAGGCCGGCCTCGGCCCGCGTCTCTGCGCACTCGTCCAGGTGGCGCTTTTGAAGTCTGCGGGAACCGGCTCTACGTGAGGTAGCGGAACCAAATCCTTCGGGTTGCAGAAATCACAGATCGTTAACTCCTCTCGGGCCCCAATCGGCGTCGGGCCGCCAAGAAGAGCGGCGGAGCTTCGGAAGGGTTCACAAAGAGGGGGGGGGAAGAGTGCCCAGCGTACTCCTCATCGACGACGACCTGGAACTCCTGAGACAGTTGGCGACCCAGTTCGCCGCCGCCGGCTATCACGTGGCTGTCGCGACCGACGGCGAGATCGGGCTGGCCAAGATGCAGCTGGCGCCGTTTGACCTGGTGATCACAGACATCATCATGCCCGTCCGCGAAGGCGTGGAAACGATCATAGCCGTCCGCAAGACGGCGCCCAAGGTCAAGGTGATCGCGATCTCCGGCGGCTATCGGGTCGGGCCCGGCGATTTCCTGACGCTCGCCGAGCACCTGGGGGCGCACGGGACGCTGGCCAAGCCGTTCCGGCCCTCGGCCCTGGTGGCTCTGGCGGATCGAGTGCTGAGCGATCGCGATCTGGCCGACGGCGAATCGGCCGACCGGGGCGCAAGTGCTGTGAAGACGCCGGTGCAGGTCGCGTGATGCCTCGCGAGATCGCGGCGCACGAGCTGAACAACCTGTTGTGCAAGATCCTCGGAGCGGCCGAGTTGATGCAGGACCACCCTATGCCGGCCGTCCTGCGGCGAGAGCTGGAGACCATCGCCGAGCTGGCGGAGTCGGCCGTCGAGCTGGTCGGGACCCTGCTCGATTCCCCCGCAGGCGCTGGAGCCTGAGATGGAACGGGTCGCCTCCCTGTCGCCGGACGCGCTGCTGGAGCGGGTCGCGCCGGCGATCGCCAGCGGGTCGGTCAACGTCATCAGCGTCGAGGCGATCCGCGGCCGCTCGCAGGCGCGTTGGCCGCGCACGCGCGACAAGGTCGAGGCGTTCGTGGAGCGGAGCTTCGCGCGGCTGGCGAGCCCGCGCGACCTGATCGTCGCGCTGAACGACCTTGAGTACCTGACCATCCAGCCGGAGGCCTCGCGGGCGGCGGCGCTGAACCTCAGCGGCAACGTGCTGAAGGAGACCCTCAAGTTCTTCCTAGGCTCGGCCGAACCTTGCGACCTGAAGCTCATGCTGGTGACCGGGTTCGCGGACGGCGAGCTGGCGGTCGAGGCGGTGGACTTCTCGCGGCTCGACGATCCGCCCGCGGCGGCGCGGCCGACGGCTTCGCCCGACTCGGCGCCGACGAGCGAGATCGACTGGCAGGGCCGCGGCGAAGGGCTGGCGCTAGTCGCCGGCGACAGCCGCGACTATCGCTTGGCGCTGTCGCTGGAGCCGGTGTGGAACGTCGGGGCGCGCGCCGTCGCCTCGTTCCGCATCCGGGCGTCGGTGGCCGTCGAGGAGCCGGAAGGGCGACGACCGCTGAAGGACGGCCGGTTGCCGGCGGCGGTGGCCGGAGCCGTCGCGCTTCACGCCCTCGATCACGCGGTGCGGACGCTGGGAGCCACGGACCCGAGCCGGAAGATCGGCCTTCACGTCCCTGTTCCCATCGAGGCGCTGTCGTACAGCAATTCGCGGTACCGCTTGCTCCATGCCCTGCGTGACGTGGCGCCGGAGGTGCGGCGGATGCTGCTTCTCGAAGTCACGAACCTGCCGGCCGGCTTTCCGCCGGGCCGGATGACGGAGCTGGTCTCGACCCTCGCGCCCTATTGCCGCGCGGTTCTGGCCCGCGCCGCCGACGAGACGGCGAAGGTGGCCGCCTGGCGCGGATGCGGGCTGGCGGGCGTGACGCTCGACTGCGGGCACCTCACTGCGGCCGATCGCAATGCGCATACCCGGCTGCGCGCGTTCGCGGCGGCGGCGTCCAAGGCGGCGCCCGGCTGCGTCGGCTACATGCTGGGCAGCCGCAGCCTCTTGATGTCGGCCTGGGCGGCGGGCTTCACGCACCTGGGCGGCGGGGCGGTGGAGGCGGAGGTCCGCATGCCGGCGGCCCAGCGCTTCCATCCCGAGCGCCTCTATCGCGAGGCGCTGGAGGGGCGCGCGGCGTGACGACGGAGGTGGTGAACGCGGTCCTGCGGGCGCTCGACGGGGTCGGTTACATCGTCGCCGGGCCGGGCCGGATCCTGGCCGTCGGCGCCCCGGGCTGGGACGCGTTCGCGGCGGAGAGCCGCGGCGGCGGGGCGTCGGCGCAGGCGACAATCGGGCGCAATCTGTTCGAGGCGATCTCGAGCGAGCCGGTGCGGCAGGCCTATCGGCGCATCCATGCCGCCGTCCTGGGTGGGACGAGGCCCTACATCGCATTCGAGTACCGGTGCGATGCGCCGGACCTCAAGCGGCAGATGCGGATGTCGGTGTCACGGGTGGAGCTGCCCGGCCAGCCGCCGGCGCTGCTCTACCAGTCCCAGATTCTCTCGGCGAGCCCGCGGCCGTGGATCAGCCTGTTCGAGCCGGAGCGCATCCTGCGGGCGGTGGAGGCTGAGTCGGCGCTGCCGATCGTCCGGGTCTGCGGTTTCTGTCAGCGTGTCGACGACACCGCGGGCGGCTGGATCGAGGCGGACGACTACTACCGGCAGGGCGGCGCGAGCGAGGTGCGCGTCAGCCATGGCCTGTGCGGACCGTGCGCGGCGGTGGCGGAGCCGTAGGGATGCGCGAGTTCATCGTCCTGGAGGACGTCGACGACCCCGCGCTGAACGCCGAGAAGAGCACGCGGAGCGAGCTGGTCTACCGCGCCCTCGCGGAGGCCAGCGCCTCGGTGCTGTGGCGAGCGGACCCGAGCGGCGCGGCGACCGACATCCGCGGCTGGTCGAACCTGGAGGGGCGGACGGGCGGCGACTGGATCGAGGCGGTGCATGGCGACGACCGGCAGCGGCTGAGCTGCGAAATCCGGGCGATGGTGCGGGCGGCCTCGCCGACCGAACTGCGCTTCCGCGCCCAGACGCCAACCGGAGAGTATCGCCGCTGCCTGGCGCGGGCGGTGCCGATCAAGGACGATCGCGGCCGGGTGCTGGCGTGGGTCGGCACCCTGACCGACGTCGAGGACCAGCTGGTCGCGCAGGAAGCGCTGCACAGCGCCGACCGACTGAAGTCGGTGGGGAGGCTGACGGCCGGGCTGGCCCACGACTTCAACAACCTGCTGACGGTGATCACCGGCGGCGCCGAGGCGCTGGTGCAGGGCATATCCCCTGACGATAAGCTGCACGAGCAGGCGAAGCTGACGCTGCATGCGGCTGAGCGCGGGGCGGAGCTGGTGCGCGATCTGCTGGCCTTTTCGCGCCAACAGCCGCTGCAGCCGCAAGCGGTGGCGATCGATGGCTTGCTGAGCTCGATCGAGCCCTTGATCCGGCGGCTGCTGGGCGAAGACGTCCGATTCGAGGTGCAGAGACCCGCGACCGCGCTGGCCTGCATGGCCGATCCGGCCCGGCTGGAGACGGCGCTGATGAACCTGTGCATCAACGCGCGCGATGCGATGCCGGAGGGTGGGCGCCTTTCGCTGGAAGCCGAGCTGGTCGTCTTCTCCGAGGAGGCGGCGCATCATTCCGGGCTGACGCCGGGGGCCTATGTGGTGTTCACGGTGTCCGACAGCGGCTGCGGCATGGCGCCGGAGGTTCTGGAGCGGGCGGTAGAGCCGTTCTTTACGACGAAGCCGGCCGGGCTGGGCTCTGGGCTTGGTCTCAGCATGGTCTATGGCTTCACCAAGCAATCGGCCGGTCACATGGCCTTGTCGTCGTCGCCGGACGCCGGGACGCGGGTGAAACTCTACCTGCCGCAGGCCGCGGTCCCGCCGGCGGTCGGGCCGTTGGAGCCCGGGCCGGCGACGCTGCTCGCCGGGATCGAGGTGCTGCTGGTCGAGGACGATCCCCTGGTCCGCAGCCAGGTCGCACGCCATCTGGCCGCCTTGGGCTGCGAGGCCGTTGCGGTGGCCACGGCGGGCGCAGCGCTCGAGCGGCTGGAGGCCGGGGAAGCCTGCGACCTTCTGATGACCGACATCGTGCTGCCGGGCGGGGTCGACGGGTTCGAGCTGGCGCGGCGGGCGCGGACCTTGCGGCCCTCCATGCCGGTGCTGTTTACCTCGGGCTACAGCGAGGATCGGGTCACCGCAAAAGCGGACCCGGGAATCCAGTGCTTCCTTCAAAAGCCCTACCGCAGAGCCGCCTTGGCGCGGGCCATCAGCGATGCCTTGGGGCAGGACCGAGGGGGAAGCTGACGGGTCCGTCTTGACGCGATCTGACCCACTCGACACCTCCGCAGTGGATCGGTTGTGAACAGCAGTGAATGTCTGCGTCGAGGCGGGTCCTGAAGGTCCGCGCCTGGCGCAAAACGGTCGCTGACCAAGATCGCCGCCAACCTCCGCTCCACCCCATTGACTCCCCCGCCCCGTCCCCGCACCTTCGCGCGACTCTCGCGGGAGAGACCGGGTTCGACCCGGAGCCGAAGGCGCAACCGCCCCGGAAACGCTCAGGCAAAAGGACCGCGAGGGCTGACGAACGCTGGAAAGCATCGCGCCGGAGCCCGCCCGATTCCATAGGGGGGCGCGGCGCGGACGCCGAAGGAGCAGAGGGCCCCGGACCCATCCCGGACGCCCGAAATCTCTCAGGCTTAAAGGACAGCGGGGGCGCAAGGATCGACGTGGGGGCCCGACCCGGCCGTCGCGACGTTCTTGGCGATGTCAGCCCGGAGTCCGCCTTGTCCTCACCCGCCGCCGAACTGCGCGCCACGCCGCTCAGCCACCTGCACGTCGCCGCCGGCGCGCGCATGGTTCCGTTCGCCGGCTATACGATGCCCGTGCAGTACGCCGACGGCGTGCTCAAGGAGCATCTGTGGACGCGTGAGAACGCCGGTCTGTTCGACGTCAGCCACATGGGCCAGGCGCGGCTCGGCGGCGCCGACGTCCTCGCCGCCTTCGAGCGCGCCACCCCGTCCGACTTCCGCGGCCTGAAACCCGGCCGCCAACGCTATTCCCTGCTGCTCGACGAGACGGGCGGCGTCGTCGACGACCTGATGGCCGCCCGGCCCAAAGGCTGGCCGGACGAGGCCCTGTTCGTCGTCGTGAACGGCGCCTGCAAGGAGACCGACTATCCCTGGCTCGCCGAGCGGCTCGGGCCCGCCGTCGCCATCGAGCGGCTGGAGGACCGCGCCCTCCTCGCCCTCCAGGGGCCGAAGGCGGTCGAGGCCCTCGCCGCCCACGTGCCGGCGGTGCGCGACATGGCTTTCATGGACGCCCGCGCCCTCGACGGCTTCGGGACCGACCTGATCGTCTCGCGCTCCGGCTACACCGGCGAGGACGGCTTCGAGATCTCGGTCCCCGCCGAGGCCGCGCCGGGCGTTTGGTCCACCCTGCTCGCCGATGCGCGGGTGCGGCCCATCGGCCTCGGGGCCCGCGATTCCCTGCGGCTCGAAGCCGGTCTGCCGCTCTACGGCCACGACCTCGACGAGACCGTCAGCCCGGTCGAGGCGGGCTTGGCCTTCGCCATCTCGAAACGCCGCCGCGCGGCCGGGGACTTCCCGGGCGCGGCCCGCATTCTCGCCGAGCTGGCGCGCGGTCCGGCCCGCGTCCGCGTCGGCCTGAAGGTGCTGGAAGGCGCCCCGGCCCGCGAGGGCGCCGGGGTCGCCGATGCCTCGGGCGCGGTGATCGGCGCCGTCACCTCCGGCGGCTTCTCGCCGACTCTGCGCGCCGGCGTCGCCCTTGGCTTCGTCCCGCCGACCCACGCGACGCCCGGAACCCGTCTCAACGTCATCGTCCGCGGCAAGCCGCAGGCCGCCGAGGTCAGCGACCTGCCGTTCGTCCCCCACGCCTACATCCGCAATCCGTAAGGAGCCCGCCATGCGTTTCACCAAGGATCACGAATGGGTCCGGCTGGAGGGCGACGTCGCCACGGTCGGCATCACCACCTACGCCGCCGACCAGCTGGGCGACGTCGTCTTCGTCGAGGTGCCTGACGTCGGCCGCACCGTCGCCGCCGGCGACGGCTTCGCCGTGGTCGAGAGCGTCAAGGCCGCCTCGGACGTCTACGCCCCCCTGGCCGGTGAAGTGGTCGAGGCCAACGCCGCGCTCGGCGCCGCCCCCGAAACCGTCAATGCCGACCCGGAAGGCTCCGGCTGGTTCGCCAAGCTGCGCATCGCCGACCCCGCCGCCGTCGAGGCCCTGATGGACCGCGCCGCCTACGACGCCTTCCTGGCGTCGCTCTAACTCGCTCCTCCCCCGTTCACGGGGGAGGGGGACCGCCGGCCAAGGCGAAGCCGAAGAGCCGGGGGTGGTGGGGGCGCGTCATGGAGCGCCGAGCCCTGAGGCCGCCCCCTCCACCATCCGCTCTTCGGCGGATGGCCCCCCTCCCCCGTCGTCTGCGCGACAGGGGAGGAGCAACAGGAAAAGTAAGCATGCGCTATCTCCCCCTGACCCCCGCCGACCGCGCCGAGATGCTCGCCGTCATCGGCGCGCCCGACATCGACGCCCTGTTCGCCGACGTGCCGCCGGCCGCACGACGGCCGGACCTGTTCGACCTGCCGCGCAAGGCCGGAGAGCTGGAGGTCGAGCGCGAGCTCGCCGCCCTGGCCGCCCGCAACCGGCCCGCCGGGGCGGGGCCATTCTTCTGCGGGGCGGGGGCCTATCGCCATCACGTGCCAGCCAGCGTCGACCACCTGATCCAGCGCTCGGAGTTCCTGACCAGCTACACGCCCTACCAGCCGGAGATAGCCCAGGGCACGCTGCAGGTCCTGTTCGAGTTCCAGACCCAGGTCGCCGCCCTGACGGGCCTGCCGGTCGCCAACGCCTCGATGTACGACGGCTCCACCGCCTGCGCCGAGGCAGTGATGATGGCCCAGCGGGTGACCCGCCGGCGCAAGGCCGTGCTGTCGGGCGGCCTGCACCCGCACTACGCCGCCACAACCCACACTCTGGCCGAGGCCGAGGGCATGCAGGTCGAGCGCCGCCTGGCGGCCATCGACGCCGAGGGCGACGTCGCCCTCGCCATCGATGCCGACACCGCTTGCGTCGTCGTCCAGACGCCGAACGTTTTCGGGACCGCCACCGACGTGACGAAGATCGCCGAGGCGGCCCACGCCGCCGGCGCCCTGCTGATCGTCGTGACGACCGAGGCCGTCGCCTACGGCCTGCTGAAATCGCCCGGCGCGATGGGCGCCGACATCGCCGTCGCCGAGGGCCAGTCGATCGGCAACCCTCTGACCTTCGGCGGGCCTTACGTCGGCCTCTTCTCCTGCCGCGAGGACCTGGTCCGCCAGATGCCCGGCCGGGTCTGCGGCGAGACCGTCGACGCCGAGGGCCGACGCGGCTTCGTCCTCACCCTCTCGACCCGCGAGCAGCACATCCGCCGCGAGAAGGCGACCTCCAACATCTGCACCAACTCCGGGCTCTGCGCCCTGGCCTTCAGCATCCACATGTCGCTGCTCGGCGAGGTCGGGCTGCGGCGGCTGGCGGCGCTGAACCATAGCCGCGCGCGAGAGGCCGCTGCCGCGTTGGCCACGGCCGGCTTCGAGGTGCTGACGCCCCGCTACTTCAACGAGATCGCCGTCCGCGTGCCGGACGCGGTCGCCGCGGTCGAGGCGGCCCTGGCCGACGGCGTCGTCGCCGGCGTGCCCTTCGCCCGGCTCGACCCGGCGAGCGGCCTGGGCGACGTGCTGCTGATCGCCGCCACCGAGACCACCACCTCCGCCGATATCGCCGCCCTGGTCCGGAGCCTTGCCCGATGAGCCTCGTCAACGTCGGCCGCCCAACCCGCCCCGAAGCCGCCGAAGGCGGCGCCAAGTCCCTGACCGGCGGCCGCGGCCTGCTGCAGGACGAGGCCCTGATCTTCGAGCTCGGCGGCTGGGACAAGACCGGCGTCGACCTGCCGGACGCCGACCACGACGCCGCCGACCTCGGCGACCTCGTCCGCGCCGAGCCGATCGGCCTCCCCGGCCTTTCCGAGCCGGAGGCGGTCCGCCATTACGTGCGGCTCAGCCAGAAGAACCACGCCATCGACCTGGCGCTCTATCCGCTCGGCTCGTGCACCATGAAGCACAACCCGCGCCTGAACGAGAAGCTGGCCCGCCTGCCCGGCTTCTCCGACCTTCACCCCCTGCAGCCGGTCTCGACGATCCAGGGCGCCCTGGGGCTGATGGACCGTCTGGCCCACTGGCTGAAGACCCTGACCGGCATGCCCGGCGTCGCCCTGCCGCCCAAGGCCGGCGCCCACGGCGAGCTCTGCGGCCTGCTCTGCATCAAGGCCGCCCACGAGGCGGCCGGCCAGGACCACCGCCGCCGCGTCCTGGTCCCGACCTCCGCCCACGGCACCAACCCCGCCACCGCCGCCTTCGTCGGGTATTCTGTTACCGCTATCGAGCAGACTCCCGACGGCCGCGTCGACCTCGCCGATCTCGCCGCCAAGCTCGGCCCGGACGTGGCCGGCATCATGGTCACCAATCCCAACACCTGCGGCCTTTTCGAGCGCGACATCCTCGAGATCAGCCGCCTGACCCACGCCGCCGGCGCCTACTTCTACTGCGACGGCGCCAACTTCAACGCCATCGTCGGCAAGGTCCGCCCCGGCGACCTCGGCGTCGACGCCATGCACATCAACCTGCACAAGACCTTCTCCACCCCGCACGGCGGCGGCGGCCCCGGCGCCGGCCCGGTGGTGCTGTCGCAGGCTCTGGCGCCCTTCGCCCCGGCGCCCTGGGTCGTCTCAGGCCCCGCCGGCTTCGACCTCGCCGAACCGGCAGAGGCGTTCGGCCGCCTCGCCGCCTTCCACGGCCAGATGGGGATGTTCGTTCGCGCCTACGCCTACCTGCTGAGCCACGGCGCCGACGGCCTGCGGCAAGTCGCCGAGGACGCGGTCCTGAACGCCAACTACGTCCTCGCCCGCCTCAGCAGCGAACTTTCTCCTGCCTTCGACGGCCCATGCATGCACGAGGCCTTGTTCAGCGACGCCTGGCTGGAGGGGACCGGCGTCACCACCCTCGACTTCGCCAAGGCGATGATCGACGAGGGCTTCCACCCGATGACCATGTACTTCCCGCTGGTCGTCCGCGGCGCGATGCTCATCGAGCCGACCGAGACCGAGCCGAAGGCGGAGCTCGACCGGTTCTGCGACACCCTCCTGGCGCTGGCCAAGGCCGCGAAGGACGGCGACCCGGCGCGGTTCAAGGCCGCGCCGACGCTCGCGCCGCTGCGCCGTCTCGACGAGACCCAGGCTGCCCGCAAGCCGCGCCTGGCCTGGAAATAGGACTGGAACGCAAACAGAACTGTGGCTTTGGCGCCGATCGCGTCGGAATAGCTTGGGATGAGCAAAAATTAACGCGCCGTCGCCTTTACGGCGCCGGGTCTCGTTCGCATATCGGGCTAGCGCGACGGTAGGAACCTTCCCGTGCCCCGGCGCGCTCTCGGATACCCACATGTCGCTCGCCATGCCCTCTCCGCGCGCCGGTCGCGCTCCGGACGATCTCGCGCCCGAGTTCCTCAGCCGCCTTGTTCGAGGCGGGTTGGTGACGCTTGGCGGGGTGATCGTACTGGCCGGCGTCGTCATCGCCCCGTTGCCGGGGCCCGGGGGCATCCCGGTCATCGCCGTCGGCCTGATCGTGATCCTGCGCAATTCCTACAAAGCAAAGCGGATGTTCGTCCGCGCTCACCGGCGTTGGCCGCGGATCGTGCATCCGCTCCGGCGGCTGATGCGCAAGGAGCCGGAGATCGCTTCGGTCTTCTGGCAGCAGTACCTGCGGGTCGAGCGGTTCGCGCTTCCCAAACGCTACCGGGTCGGCGTCCGCGGCCGCCGACATCTGAAGCGGGCGTTCTCCGGTTCCGAAGACTGAAACAAGAATAGCCCCGAAAACAAAAAGCCCCGGAGCGCACTCCGGGGCTTTTCTCTTGCCGAAGATCCGTCGGTCTACTGCATCTTGGCGGCCAGCTGGCCAATGCCCCGGTCGATCAGCGGATCGCTGCCGGCGCCCGCGACGCGGCTGGCCAGCACCTGCTCGGCAGCACGCGCCGCCAGGTCGATCGCAGCGGCCTTCACCTGAGCGGCGGCCTCGGCCTGGGCGGCCTCGATCTTGCGCTCGGCGAGCCTGGTCCGCAGGGCGAGGTCTTCCTCGAGCTTGGTCTTGGTGTCTTCAGCGAGGCGCTTGGCGTGGGCCTCCGCGGCCTCGATCATCGAGCGCGCCTGAGCTTCGGCTTCGGCATGCTGGCGATTGATGTCGGCCAGCAGAGCCTCGGCCTCGGCGCGAATGCGCGCGGCTTCGTCGAGATCGGCGCGGATCTTTTCGGCCTTAGCATCGAGCCCGGAGGCCGCCATCTTGAAGCCGCCCGCGAACCAGAGGATCGCGAGGAAGATGACCATGCCCGCGCCCACCCACAGCTCCGGGTTGGCGAGGCTCCAGAATTCTCCGTGGAAGAAGGCGGGCATCGCTTATCCCTGGGTGTTCACGGCCGCGACGATGCTCTCGCGCGACGGCTTGGCGCCGGTCAGTTTCTCGACCATGGCCTCCGCCGTGTCGGCGGCGACCGCGGCGAGTTGCTGCATGGCCGCATCGCGGGCGGCGCGGATGCGGCCCTCGGCTTCGGCCTGCTTGGCGGAGAGCTCGGCCTCGAGGGCCGTCTTGCGGGCCTCGGTCTCGGCCGAAGCGCGCGCCTTGGCTTCAAGGGCCGTCCGCTGAGCAGCGGCCCGCGCATCGGCCAAAGCGCGCTTTCCGGCTTCGGCCTGGGCGTCAGCCTGGGCTTGAACCGAACGGGCGCTGTCCAGCGCGTCGCGGATCGTCGCTTCCCGCTCGTCGAACACACGACGGATGCGAGGCGCAAAGACCTTCGCGATCAGGATGAACAGGATCGCGAACAGGATGAGCAGGTACGCAATCTGCCCGCCCCAGTGTTCGAACTGGAACTGCGGCAGCCCGCCGCCGCCATGAGCGGCCTCGGTGGTTGCGCCATGCTGACCCGCGGTCGCCGCAGCAGCTTCTGCGGCGTTCTCGACCGAATTGGTCGTCGCGAGATCGGTCTCTACGGCCATTAGTCGTGGGCTCCGGGTATCAGGAAGTTCAGCCGGGGCTCAGCGTGGCGCGAGCCCCGTCCTTTCGGATCAGCCGAACTTCAGCAGGATGCCCAGAACGAACGACAGGATGCCCAGGGCTTCGGCCAGGGCGGCGCCGACGAACAGGTTGCCGATCTGGCTGGCGGCGGCCGACGGGTTGCGCAGGGCGCCCGACAGGAAGTTGCCGAAGATGTTGCCGACGCCGATGCCGGCGCCGATCATGCCGAGGGTCGCGAGGCCGGCGCCGATTTGCTTAGCAGCTTCGAGTTCCATGAGTTCTCTCGTCCTAGAAGTAGAGGTGGATTTTTAGGGTGGTCAGTGGCCGTGGCCGAGATTGACCACGTCGTTGAGGTAGATGCAGGTCAGCACGGCGAAGACGAACGCCTGCAGGAAGGCCACCAGGCATTCCAGGGCGGTCAGCGCCACAACCATGCTCAGGGACAGGGCCGCCCCCGGGATGCCGAGGACGCCCAGGCCGCCGCCGGCGGCCAGCGCGCCCAGCGTCACGACGAAGCCCGCGAACACCTTCAGCGCCACGTGGCCGCCCAGCATGTTGCCGAACAGACGAAGGGCGAGGGTGACCGGCCGCAGCAGGAACGACACAAATTCGATGATCACGATGACCGGCAGCAGCACCCACGGCACGCCCGACGGCACGAAGAGCTTGAAGAAGCCAAGGCCATGTTTGGCGAACCCGATGGCGATCACCAGCAGGATCGTCATCAGGCCGAAGGTGGCGGTGATCGCGAGCTGGGAGGTGACGGTGAAGGTCAGGAACAGGCCGATGACGTTCATCGCCAGGATGAACATGAAGACCGTGAACACGAACGGGAAATACTTGCGGCCGTCGTGGCCGATGATCGACTCGGCGAGATTGTCGATCATGCCGAACAGCGCTTCGCCCGTGGCCTGGAGCCGGCCGGGCACGACCTGCATGCTCGCGGTCACCAGGGACAGGAAGCCGACGATGATCACGAAGGCGATGGTCATCGCCATGTGCGAATTGGTGAACGCCAGTTCCGTGCGGCCGAACACCGGCAGGTTCACGGTCCCGAAATCGACGAGCTTGGCGATCTGGAATTGATGGATCGGGTCGTTGGCGGCCATCGAACCTTAAGAGTCCTCGTCGTCGTCGAACGGAACCGACTGCGGCGGTTCCGAGCCTTGCTTCGCCAGCGCCATGAGGCGGTTGGCCGTTCTGCGCGCCATCCAGAGCGACAGGGCGAAGCCCAGCAGGACTCCCCCGATCAACCCCCACGGCGTGGTGTTCATCACCTGGTCGACGATGAAGCCCGCGGCCAACCCCACCAGCACCCCGCCGAGCAGTTCGGCGATGATGCGATAGGCCTGGCTGACGGCCTGTTCACCGGCGTGCGACGCTGCCGGACGCTGGGTCCGGGCCCCGAGGGCCGCCGCTCGTTCGTCGAGGCGGCGGATCGCCTCTTCGCGTGCGTCGTCTTGAGGGGCCATGAACGTGCAATACAGGTTTCGGGCAGACGTCTTGTCCACCCGGCTTGATCGCGGCGGAACCTATAGACGCGGGGTCGGTGCGTCAAGGCTGGCCGAACCTCATTTAAGCCGTTGAAATAACTCGTCTTTGCGATCCGCCGCGACATTGCCGCAGGGATCGCTACTGCGCAGCCATGGCCGCCGCCTGACGCAGGTCGACGCTCACCAGCTGCGAGACCCCGCGTTCGGCCATGGTCACGCCGAACAGGCGGTCCATGCGCGACATGGTCACCGGGTTATGGGTGATGGCGATGAATCGGGTCTGGGTGCGCCGGCGCATCTCGTCGATCATGTTGCAGAACCGGTCGACATTGGCGTCGTCCAGCGGCGCGTCCACCTCGTCGAGGACACAGATCGGGGCGGGACGGGCCAGGAATACGGCGAAGATCAGCGCCGAGGCCGTCAAAGCCTGCTCACCGCCGCTCATCAGGCTCATGGTCGCCAGCCGCTTGCCCGGCGGGCACGCGTAAATCTCAAGGCCCGCCTCGAGCGGATCGTCCGATTCGACCAACCGGAGCTCGGCCTGACCACCCTCGAACAGAGCCGAGAACAGGGTGCGGAAGTGGTCGTTGATGACGTCGAACGCGGCGACCAACCTCTCGCGGCCCTCGTGGTTGAGCTCGTCGATCCCCTGGCGGAGGCGGGCGATGGCGCCGGTGAGGTCCGACTTTTCCGTCAGCATGCCCTGTAGGCGCGCGGTCAGCTCGGCGGCTTCCTCCTCCGCGCGCAGGTTCACCGGCCCGATCGATTCGCGCTGACGCTCGAGGTTGTGGAGGTGAGCCTCCATCCCGCCCGCATCTGTAGGAATCGCGACGGCCTCGTCGGCCAGCCGGCGGGCGAGCTCGATCGGCTCGCTCTGCGTCGCCTCGCGGATCTGGGTCGCGACCTCGGCCAAGCGCTGGACGGCGGCCTCGGCGTGAGCTGCGAGACTGGCGCGGACCTCCCGCGCTTCGGACGCCTGGGCCTCGGCGGCGCGCAGACCGCGTTCGGCCTCGGCCCGTTCGTGCTCGGCGGCCGCCAGGGCGTCGGAAGACTTCGCCCGCCGCGCTTCGGCCTGGGCAAGGTCGTCGAGCAAGGCCGCACGGCGATCGGCAAGCGTATCCGGGCGGGCCTGCACGGCGGCGAGATCTGCCGCCGCCTTCCTCAGGGCGTCCGACAACTGCTCCAGTCGCTTGCCGGCTGCGCCGCTGCGACGGCTCCAGTCCTCGCGCTCCCGCGTCAGTTGATCGAACCGGCGCTGACGGTCCTGCCGCTCGCGCGCCTCGACGTCGATGGCGGCGCGCGCGGCGGCGGCGGCCTCGCGGGCCGGGCCGGCGGCGGTGCGGGCGGCGGCGAGTTGAGCCGCCAGCGCCTCTCCGGCATCGGCGTTCGTGCCGGCCGCCTGCACCGCCTCGAGCTGAGCTTCAAGTTCGGCCAGCTCTCCCTCGAACCGCACGATCAGGTCGTCGAGGGACGCCGCCTGCGCTTCGCGCCGGGCGGCCTCGCGCTCGAGGCGTTCCACCGCCGCACGTGCCTGGGCGGTCCGCTGCTCCAGGACGGGCGGCGCGCGGCGTGCCTCGCGCAGGGCGTCTTCGGCGGCCTTCAGCGCGGCCGCGGCGGCGGCATTCGCCGCGCGGGCGGCTTGCGCGCGTGGCTCCAGCTTCTCAATCTCCGCCTCGACCTCCATCAGGCGGGTCTTCTGCTCCAGGCGGATCGCGGCTGGCTTCGGCGCCTCGGCGCGGGCGACGAACCCGTCCCAACGCCAGAGGTCGCCCTCGCGGGACACCAGCCGCGCGCCGACGGGCAGGCTCGGTTGCAGGCGATCTCCGTCGGTCCGATCGACCACTGCAGTGAATCTCAGTCGCGTGGCCAGCGGGGCCGGGGCGTCGACCAGGGGCGCGAGCGGCGTCGCGCCGTCAGCCCAGGCGGGGGCCTCGGCGTCCCGCCCGCCCCAGTAGGACGGCGCTTTGGCGTCCAGGGCGGCGTTGAGGTCGTCGCCGAGGGCCGCCGCCAGCGCCTTCTCGTAACCGCGGACGGGCGAGACGACGTCGAGTACGGGCGCGAACCCGCCACGACGGGCCTGGGCGACAAGGCCGGCCAGGGCCCGGGCCTCTGCGGTCAGGCGACCAAGCTGCTCTTCCACCTTGCGGCCGGAGTCGCGAGCCTCGGCTTCAGCGGCTATGGCCTTGGTGCGCGCTTCTTCGATCGCATCGAGCGCCACCCGCGCGGTCTGCAGTTCCGCCTCCGCGGCCTCGAGCGCAGCGCGCGCCTCGGCGGTCTGCGGCAAGACGGCAGGCCCGAGCGCTTCACGCTCTTGACGCGCCTGGTCGAGCGCGCGGCGAGTGCGGGCGACGCGGCCTTGCGCCTCCTCGATCCGTTGGGCCGCCGCGCGGCGCTCGGCTTCCTCGGCGGCGGCCTGCGCGGCGAGGCGCTCGACCTCGGCGTCGCAGGCCGCACGCGCCGCCTCCGCGGCCTCGGCTGCGGCCTGCAGCTCTGGCGCACGTTCCGGCGCGGCCACTATGGCGTCCTCAAGCACCGCCAGATCGCCGGCCAGTCGGGTGAGCGCCGCGCCGGCGTCCTCGACGATGTGCGCCTCGCGCGCTTGGTCGGCCTCGATGCGGGCGAGATCGCCGGTCAGCCTCTTCAGCTCCGCGGCCTGCGCCTCGTCTTCGCGGTCGAGCCGGTCCTTGTCGATCGCCAGCTTATGCAGGATCGCCGCGGCGATGGTTTCGGCCTCGCGCAGCGGCTTGATGGCCTCGTCGGCGCCAGCGGCGCGGGTCGTCGCGGCCGCCGCCGCGCGGGCCGTCTCCTCGACCGCGCGGATCGCCGCCGCCGCCTCAGTCCGCAGTCGCTCGGCGGCTTCGCCGGCCTCGTTCCAGCGGGCGACGAGGACGGCGCCCTGCAGGGCGCGGATCTCGGCCGAAAGTTTGCGATAGCGTTCGGCCTGGCGGGCCTCGCGCTTCAGGCGGTTGAGGTTGGAGTCCAACTCGCCGGCGACGTCCTCGAGCCGCGAGAGATTGGTCTCGGCGGCGCGCAGCCGCAGCTCGGCCTCGTGACGGCGGGTGTGCAGGCCCGACACCCCGGCCGCCTCTTCGAGGATCATCCGGCGGTTCTGAGGCTTGGCGGCGATCAGCTCCGAGATCTGACCCTGGCGGACGAGGGCCGGCGAGTTCGAGCCGGTCGAGGCGTCGGCGAACAGCAGCTGGACGTCGCGGGCGCGAACTTCGCGGCCGTTGATCTTGTAGGTCGAGCCGGCCCCGCGATCGATCCGGCGGACGACCTCGATCACCGGCTGGTCGTTGAACGCCGGCGGCGCTTGGCGGTCGGCGTTGTCGATCGTCAGCACGACCTCGGCATGGTTGCGCGAGGGCCGCTTGTCCGAGCCGGCGAAGATGACGTCGTCCATACCGCCGGCGCGCAGCGATTTGGCCGAGTTGGCGCCCATCACCCAGCGCAGGGCTTCCAGCAGGTTCGACTTGCCGCAGCCGTTGGGGCCGACAATGCCGGTGACGCCGGGCTCGATGCGGAACTCCGTCGGATCGACGAAGGACT
>NZ_JBIIGK010000248.1:0-2924 GCF_044236515.1 Phenylobacterium sp. | reverse complement strand
TCGAGCGCGTGGTCGAGGCGGCCGACCATCTCCTTGGGACACACCTGGTGGAAGCGCTCCAGCGCCCGGTCCCAGTCGAGCAGCAGTTCGCGAGCGAGGGGCGAGCCGGTCTCGCGCGCATGCTCCTCGACGAGGTTGCGGAGCACGCCTTGCCAGTGGCCGTTGGCGACCGGGCAGACGACCACGCTCTCGCGGTTGAGCGACAGGCGGAAGGTGTCGTCGGCGTCGTAGACGAAGGCCATGCCGCCGGTCATGCCGGCCGCGAAGTTGAAGCCGACGCGGCCGAGGATCACCGCGACGCCGCCGGTCATGTACTCAAGGCCGTTTGCGCCGCAGCCCTCTACCACCGCCGTCGCCCCGGAATTGCGCACCGCGAACCGCTCGCCCGCCAGGCCGGCGGCGAACAGCCGACCCGACGTCGCGCCGTAGAGCACGGTATTGCCGAGGATGGCGTTGCTTTCCGGCCGCGCCAGCAACCCGGTCGGCCGGATCACGATCGTCGCTCCCGAAAGACCCTTGCCGACATAGTCGTTGGCCTCGCCGGTCAGCTCGATCCGCAGGCCCTGGACCGCGAAGGCCCCGAGGCTTTGGCCGGCCGAGCCGCGCAGCTGCAGGGTCAGATGGCCGGCCGGCAGGCCGTCCATGCCGTAACGACGGACGATGTGCGAGCTGGTCCGGGCGCCGATCGACCGCTGGGTCGAGGCGACGGTGTAGGTCAGCTGCATCTTCTCGCCGCGCTCGAACACCGGCCCGGCGTCGCGAACGATCTGGGCGTCGAGGGTGTCGGGCACCTCGTTGCGGCCGTGGACCGTGCAGTAGGGTTTGTTCTGGCCGGGGTCCGCCTTGACCAGCAGCGGGTTGAGGTCGAGGTCGTCGAGGTGCGCGCCGCCGCGCGAGACCTGCATCAGAAGGTCCGTGCGGCCGACGATCTCCTGCAGCGACTTCACGCCCAGGCTGGCGAGGATCTCGCGCACTTCCTCGGCGATGAAGGTGAAGAGGTTGATCACCTTGTCCGGCGTGCCGGTGAACTTGGCGCGCAGGCTCTCGTCCTGGGTGCAGACCCCCACCGGGCAGGTGTTGGAGTGGCACTGGCGGACCATGATGCAGCCCATGGCGATGAGGCTGGCCGTCCCGATCCCGAACTCTTCGGCGCCGAGCATGGCGGCGATCACCACGTCGCGGCCGGTGCGGATGCCGCCGTCCGTGCGCAGCAGCACCGAATGGCGCAGGTTGTTCAGCGTCAGGACCTGGTTGGCCTCGGAAAGGCCCATCTCCCACGGGCCGCCGGCGTACTTGATCGAGGTCTGCGGCGAGGCGCCGGTGCCGCCGACGTTGCCGCTGATCAGGATCACGTCCGCCTTGGCCTTGGCGACGCCGGCGGCGATGGCGCCGATGCCGGTCATGGCGACCAGCTTCACGGTCACCCGGGCGTCAGGGTTGATCTGCTTCAGGTCGTAGATGAGCTGGGCCAGATCCTCGATCGAATAGATATCATGGTGCGGCGGCGGGCTGATCAGCATCACCCCCGGCGTCGAGTGCCGCAGCTTGGCGATCAGCTCGGTGACCTTGAAGCCGGGCAGCTGGCCGCCCTCGCCGGGCTTGGCGCCCTGGCTGACCTTGATCTCGATCTCGCGGCACTGGTTCAGGTACTCGGCGGTGACGCCAAACCGGCCGGACGCGATCTGCTTGACCGCCGAGTTCGGGTTGTCGCCGTTCGGCAGCGGCTTATAGCGCGCGCGATCCTCGCCGCCCTCGCCGGAGACAGACTTCGCGCCGATCCGGTTCATGGCGATGTTGAGAGCGCCGTGCGCCTCCGGGCTCAGCGCGCCGAGGCTCATACCCGGCGTGACGAAGCGCTTGCGGATCTCGTTGACGCTCTCGACGTCGTCCACCGCCACCGGCTTGGCGTCGGTGCGGATGTCCAGCAGGTCGCGCAGCTGGATGGTCGGCGCCCGGCGCATGCCTTCGGAGTAGCGCTTGAAGATCGAATAGTCGCCGCGGTCGCAGGCGGACTGCAGGGTGTGCATCATCCGGGCTTCAAAGGCGTGCGCCTCGCCGCCGCGGCGGGATTTGTAGAAGCCGCCGACCGGCAGGCTGAGCGCCGCCGGATCCCAGGCTCGGCGGTGCAGCTCGACCGCCTTGGCCTCAAGGCCCGCGAGACCGATGCCGGAGATCCGCGACGGCATGCCGGGGAAGAATTCGGCCACCAGGCTGCGTGAGAGGCCGACGGCCTCGAAGTTCAAGCCGCCGCGGTAAGACGAGACCACCGAGATGCCCATCTTGGCGATGATCTTCAGAAGCCCGCCTTCGATAGCGCCCTTGAAGTTCAGGCACAGCTCGCGCAGCGACCGCTCGCCGGTCAGGCCCCGCTCCTGGCGGTCCAGGAAGCTCTCCTGGGCGAGATAAGCGTTGACCGCCGTCGCGCCGACGCCGACCAGCACGGCGAAGTAGTGAGTGTCGAGGCACTCGGCCGAGCGCACGACGATCGAGACGTAGGAGCGCAGACCCTTGGCCACCAGCCAGGCGTGGACGCCGCCGGTCGCCAGGATCATCGGCAGGGCGACGCGGTCGGGGCCCGTCGCCTGGTCGGACAGCACGATGGTCGAGCAGCCGCGCAGGGCCGCGTCCTCGGCTTCCAGACGGATGCGTTCGAGGTTGGCGCGCAGGGCGTCGCCGGCCCGGGCGCCCGGGGCCGGCAGAGGCATGGTGCAGTCGACGACGGCGACGTTCTTCTCGCCGATCGCCTCGACCAGACGGGCGTACATGCCGGTGGTCAGGACCGGGCTTTCCAGCACGAACACGTCGGTCTGGGTCGCGTCCTCGGCGAGGATGTTGCCGAGGTTCTTGAACCGGGTTTTCAGGCTCATCACCGAGGTCTCCCGCAGGGAGTCGATCGGCGGATTGGTCACCTGGCTGAAGTTCTG
>NZ_JBIIGK010000010.1:0-35519 GCF_044236515.1 Phenylobacterium sp. | reverse complement strand
AGCGAGTTCTTTCCAAAGCTGAATCCCTGGCTAAGTCTGTGCGCTTCGCGCGCGATGGCCAATCCACGGCGGTCTAGAACCTATGGCGATGGCTGAGACCAAGAACGAAAAGCCGGCGCGTCCTGCGTCTCGGGAACGTCGCGGCTGGCTGGCGCGGATCGCGCCCGGCGTCCGCAACGCCTTCGCCAAGCGCGAAACGCCGGAGAACCTCTGGGTCAAATGCCCGGACACCGGCGAGATGATCTATCGCCCGGACCTGGAGGCGGCCCAGTGGGTCACTCCGTCCGGCAGCCACATGCGGATCGGCGTCGCCCAGCGCCTGCGCTACACCTTCGACGACGGGCAGTTCGAACGCATCGCCTCGCCGGTCATGACCGACGACCCGCTGAAGTTCCCTGACGAGCGCCCGTACAACGAGCGCCTGAAGGCTGCCCGCAAGTCGACCGGCGAGCAGGACTCGATGGCCATCGGCTATGGCCACATCCAGGGCCAGCCGGCCGTGGTTGTCGTCCAGGACTTCGCCTTCATGGGCGGCTCGCTCGGCATCGGCGCCGGCGAGACCTTCGTGAAGGCCGCGCAGGAAGCCGTCAAACGCGGCGTCCCGTTTGTGATCTTCACCGCCTCCGGCGGCGCCCGGATGCAGGAAGGCACGCTGTCGCTGATGCAGATGGCGCGCACCACTCTGGCTCTGAACGAGGTCAAGGCCGCTGGCCTGCCCTACGTCGTCGTCCTCACCGACCCGACGACGGGCGGGGTGCTGGCGTCCTACGCCATGCTCGGCGACATCCACCTGGCCGAACCCAACGCCACCCTCGGCTTCTCGGGGCGCCGGGTGATCGAACAGACCATCCGCGAAACCCTGCCGCCGGGATTCCAGAAGTCCGAGTTCCTGGTCGAGCGGGGCATGGTCGACAAGGTCGTCTCGCGGTCGGAACTGCCGGCGGTGCTAGGTTCGATCCTGAAGACGCTGATGATGGGGCGCGAGCGACTTTCCTCCGCCGCCTGATGTGACTGCGCTGCCCATTGACCACGATCCGATCCGCGCCTCCGACGCGGTGATCCAGCGGTTGCGCGCCAACCATCCGAGCCTCATCGACCTCTCCACCGGCCGGGTCGAGCGACTGCTGGCCGCCGTCGGTAATCCGGAGCGACGGCTGCCGCCCGTGATCCATGTCGCCGGCACCAACGGCAAGGGCTCGACCGTCGCCTACCTGCGCGCCATCGCCGAGGGTCAGGGCCTCATCGTCCACGCGCTGACGTCCCCGCACCTGGTGCGGTTCGCCGAGCGCATCCGGGTCGCAGGCCAGCTTATCTCGGACTCCCAGCTCCTCGACCTCACCGACCGCCTCGAGGCGGCGAACGACGGCCAGCCGATCAGCTTCTTCGAGATCACCACGGTCCTGGCCTTACAGGCCTTCGCCGAGACGCCGGCCGATGTTTGTATCGTCGAAGTCGGACTCGGCGGCCGGTTTGACGCCACCAACGTCTTCGACGCTCCTGCCGTCAGCGTCATCACGCCTGTGGACTACGATCATCTGGAGATGCTCGGCCCCGGCCTCGGCAAGATCGCCTGGGAGAAAGCGGGCATCATCAAGCGCGGCCGCCCCGTCGTCGTCGCCCGTCAGCACGACGAGGCGCTGGAAATGATCGAGCGGGAGGCCGACGACCGCATGGCGCCCATGTTGCTGATGGGCCGCGATTTCGACGCCTGGGAAGAGCGTGGCCGTCTGCTGGTGCAGATGCCCGAGCGCCTGCTGGACCTGCCGCCGCCCAGCCTGTTCGGCGGGTATCAGTTCGCCAACGCCGGCCTCGCGGTCGCGGCCGCCCTGACCTTCGACCCACGTCTTGGCGAGGACGCCGTCGGACGGGGCGTCGCATCGGCGGTCTGGCCGGCCCGGTTCCAGCGCCTGACGAAGGGCCCGCTGGCCGCGCTCGCGCGTTCGCGCAGCTCGGACATTTGGCTCGACGGCGGCCACAATCCCCACGCCGGCCTGGCGCTGGCCGAGGCCGCCTCCCGTCTCACCGACCGCGACGGGCGTCCGCTGGTGCTGGTGGTCGGGATGTTCGCGCGCAAGGATTCCCAGGGCTTCCTCGAAGCCTTCGCCGAGATGCATCCGCGGGTCTTCGCCACCAGCTTTGACTCGCCCAACGCGGCCAGCGCCGACGAGATCGCGGCGGCGGCGCGCGCAGTCGGTCTTGCGGTCGAGACGGCGCCGGACGCGGCCACGGCCGTGCGCCGCGCACTCTCCGCCGACGGCCCTCCGCCCCACGTACTGATCTGCGGCGGCCTGCATTTCGCAGGCGAGGTGCTGGCCCTCAGCCCGGAGACCTGGCCGACCTAGGGCCGATCGGCCAGCCAGTCGGCTGAGCGCATTTCCTGCAGGCGCGAGGCGGTGCGCTCGAACTCGAAGGCGCCGTCGCCGGCCGGGTAGAGCTCGCTAGGTTCGGCCTCCGCCAGCACGATCAGCCGCGTCTTCGCCTCGTAGAGGGCGTCGACCAAGGTGACGAACCGCCGGGCCTGCTCACGCAGGCTCGGCGTCATCTTCGGCACGTCTTCCAGGAACAGGGTGTGGAAACGGGCGGCGAGCGCCAAGTAGTCGTTCGGCCCCAAGGCCGTGGCGCAGAGGCTGGCGAACGTCGCCCGCACCATCCCGCCAGAGGCGTGCGGCAGGGTCATCCGCCGGCCGAGCACCTCGAGGGTCGCCCCGCTCTCCTCCTCGCCGGCGAGCATGTCGGCCCACAGGTGGTCGAACCCGGCCTGTCCCTTCGCATCGTTGGGCGAGAACCATGTTCCGGCCGCGCGCAGCCGGTCGAGCCGATAGTCGTGCGGTCCAGCGATCTCGACCACCTCGACCCGCGCTTTGAGGAGGTCGATGAACGGCAGGAAGAGCTGGCGGTTGAGCCCGTCCTGGTAGAGGTCGTCGGGCAAGCGGTTGGACGTCGCGACCAAGGTCACGCCGCGCTCGAACAGCGCCTCGAACAGCCGGCCCAGGATCATCGCGTCGGCGATGTCGGTGACCTGGAACTCGTCGAAGCACAGCAGCCGCGCCTCATTCGCCACCAGATCGGCGATGGGCGGGATCGGGTCGTCGCCCCCCTTCCTGGCCGAGGGGGTCTGGCCGAACCGCGCCTTGCGCGCCGTGGCGTCGCCCTTGCGCCAGGCGTCGATGTGGCGGTGGATCTCGCCCATGAACACGTGGAAGTGCGTCCGCCGCTTCTTCTCGACCGGCGCGGCCTCGAAGAACAGGTCCATCAGCATCGACTTGCCGCGGCCGACCGGGCCGACGAGGTAGACGCCCCGGCGGCGTTCCGGCCGCTTCCTGAACAGGGCTTTGAAGCCGCCAGGCGCCTCCTGAGCAAGTTCGGACTCCAGCCGGCCGAGCGCCGCAAGGCCGGCCGCCTGCGCCGGGTCCGGCCGGATTTCGCCGGTCGCGAGCCGGGCGGCGTAGGCGTCGGAAAGCATCTCGATGGCCTAGCCGCGCCGGGGGCGCGACGCAAGGAACGCGGCCGCCGCGGGCGGGTTTGATCCCGCATCCAGTCAGTAAGGAGACCGCCATGGCCGAAGATTCCCGCAGCTATCAACCCGATACCGCGGCCGCCAACCGCAACAACATGCAGGGCGGCGGCGTCGGCCAACGCGATCTCGACGCCCAGCAAGACGCCAACCGTCCCGACGGCGAAGAGCGAAGCTTCGGCGATCTGGGCGAGGGTGTCCCCGCCAACGTCGACATCCACAAGCTCGGCCAGTCGGACCGTCCCGAGCAGGATTGGGGCGAAGCCGCCGAGGGCGCGACCTATTCCCAGAACCATACCAAGCGCGCCGACCGCACCGAGGCCGAACGCGGCCAGGGCGCTAAGACCCGTGCGGCCAATAAGGACATCGTGAGCCGCCGAGGCTGAACGCCCACGTTCCTCCCCCGCCGCTCGGGGGAGGAACTCTTCTTGCCCCGGCCGGCGCAGGCGGCGCATGTTCGCGCCGATGACGCTGGCCCTCGCCCCCGCCTGTCGCGCCGCTGCGCGCGAGCACATCGTCGATGTGCTGATCGCAGAGCGCGCCCCGCGGCTGTCGGCAAGCCGGGCTTGGCCAGTCGTTCGCCCGGCGCTCTACGGCCTGCTGGACTACGCCAAGGCGAGGCGGATGGCCGACACTATCGCGCCTCTGCCCGGACAGACCGGCCTCGACCATATCTCCGACCTGCTGTCGCTGAATGTCGTCGCCCGCGGGCTGGAACGGGTTCCAGGCGAGGGCCGCCTGGTGGTCGTCTGCAACCATCCGACCGGCATCGCCGATGGCGTCGCGGTGTTCGATGCGCTGAAGGCGTTTCGTCCCGATCTCTGCTTCTACGCCAACGCGGACGCCATGCGGGTCGCCCCCCGCCTGGCGGAGGTGCTGATCCCCGTCGAGTGGGTCGAGGCCAAACGCACCCGCGAGCGCACCCGTGTCACGCTGACTCGCACCCGCGAGGCCCTGGAAGCTGAGCGCTGCCTGGTGATCTTCCCGGCCGGCCGGCTCGCACGACGTCAGGCCGACGGTCGGCTGGCCGATCCGCCGTGGGCGGTCAGCGCAGTCTCGATCGCCCGCAAGTACGCCGCGCCGGTGTTGCCCATCCATGTAGCCGGGCCGTGGTCGACCCTGTTTCACCTCTTCCACCGGGTCTCGTCGGAGCTGCGAGACATCACTCTCTTCCATGAACTGCTCAACAAGCGCGGCCGAAAGTTCGCCCTCACCGTCGGCCAGCCGATCTCGCCGACGGCTCTTGAGGGGGAGCCCGCCGAGGTCACCCTGCGCCTCAAGGCGCACGTCGAGACCGCCCTGGCGCGCGATCCGGACGCCGCCTTCGCATGATCGTCGATCTTCCGGACGAGGCCGCGACCGCCCGGCTGGGCGCGGCGCTGGCGGACACGCTTGGTCCTGGCGAGGCGGTCTGCCTCTCCGGGCCGCTCGGCGCCGGCAAGTCGACCTTGGCCCGGGCCATGGTCCGCGCCCTGACGACGCCCGACGAGGAGGTGCCGTCGCCGACTTTCACCCTCGTGCAGTTCTACGAGGGGGAGCGGCTGAACGTCGCCCACTTCGACCTCTACCGCTTGTCCTCGCCCGACGAGGCCTACGAGATCGGTCTCGACGAGGCCTTGGAGGATGGGGCCGCGATCATCGAGTGGCCGGAGCGACTGGCGGGGCGACTCCCCGGCGATCGACTTGATATAGAGATCTCGCTGGCTTCGGGGGGCGAAGCGCGGCAAGCGCGCATCGCCGCGCATGGCGCCCTGAAATCCCGGGTGGGGAGAGGACGACCGTTTGAGTTCTGATCGTGATCTCCTGAAGACGGAGTTCCTGCGCGCCTGCGGCCTGGGCGAGGCGCGCCGCGTGCCCTTGACCGGCGACGCCTCCACCCGCCGCTACGAGCGGCTGGAGCGCGGCGACGGGACTTTCCTGATTTTTATGGACCAGCCGCCGGCGCTGGAGACGGTCGCCTGCCCGCCGGACGCGACGCCGGACCAGCGCGCGGCCCTCGGCTATAACGCCCTTGCCCGCCTCGCGGCCGGGCGGGTCGACGCCTTCGTCGCCGTCGCCGGCTGGCTGCGCGCGCAGGGCCTGTCGGCGCCGGCCGTGATCGCCCACGACGCCCCGGCCGGCCTGGCGGTGCTTGAAGACCTCGGCGATGATTTGTTCGCACGCCTGATCGAGGCGGGTGAGGACGAGGCGCCGCTCTACGACGCCGCGATCTCCGCCCTGGCCCATCTGCACGCCATCACCCCGCCAGAGGTGCTGGAGGCCGACGGCTGCGCCTGGCCGCTGCTGACCTACGACGAGACGGCGCTGCACACCGCCGACGCCCTGTTCATCGAATGGCTGCCGAAGCTGAAGCCCGAGCTTGCCTTCGACGCCACGGCCGCCGCCGACTGGGAGGACATCTGGGCCCCGATCCGGGCGCGGGGCGCAGCCGACGCCACCGTCTTCTGTCACCGCGACTACCATGCCGAGAACCTGATCTGGCTGCCGGAGCGGGCAGGACCGGCCCGCGTCGGCCTGCTCGACTTCCAGGATGCGGTGAAGGCCCATCCGGCCTGGGACCTCTCGATGCTGCTGCATGATGCGCGCCGCGACGTCAGCGTCGGTCGCGAGGCAGCGGCCCTGGCGGTCTATTTCGATCTGCGGCCGAACCTCGACCGCGCCGCCTTCCTGGCTGACTACCACGCGCTCGGGGCGCTCAACATCTGCCGCATCCTCGGCATCTTCGCGCGGCTGGTGACCCGCGACGGCAAGGAGCGCTACGCGGCGTTCATGCCGAGGCTCTGGGGCTACCTCGACCGCTGCCTGGTCGAGCCCGAACTCGCCACCCTGACCGCCTGGCTCGACCGACACGTCCCGCGCGAGGCCCGCACGTGAGCCCGCCGACGACGGCTATGGTGCTGGCCGCGGGCCTCGGCACTCGCATGCGGCCGCTGACCGAGACGCGGCCCAAGGCATTGGTCGAGGTCGCCGGCCGGGCGCTGATCGACCGCGTCCTCGACCGGCTGGTCGCGGCCGGCGTCACGAAGGCGGTGGTCAACGTCCATCATCTGGCCGACCAGGTCGAAGCGCATCTGGCGACCCGCTCGGACCTCGAGGTGCTGATCTCCGACGAACGCGGGTCGCTGCTGGATTCCGGCGGCGGCATCCAGCACGCGCGGGAGAAGCTCGGCGACGACCCGATCTTCATCGCCAACATCGACAGCCTTTGGACCAATGAGGGCCAGCCGCCACTGGAGACGCTCAAGGCGGCCTGGAACCCGGAGCGGATGGACATCCTGCTGCTGCTGGTTCGGCGGGGTCGTGGCCTGGGCTTCGAGGGCCCCAACGGCTTCTTCATGGACGACCTCGGACGGCTGACTCATTCCACGGACCCGGAGCCGCCGACGCCCTTCGCCAACGTCGGCTTCGGCATCATGAAGCCGCAGGTGCTGGACGGCTCGCCGGCCGGCGCCTTCTCGATCCTGCCGGTCTGGAAGCGGCTGCAGGCCGAGGGCCGCCTGTGCGGCGTCGCCATGGAGGCGTTCTGGATGCATGTCGGCGATCCCGGCGCCCGCGCGGCGGCGGAGGCCCGGCTGACATGAGCGATCCCCCCGTCCGCGGCCTGCCGCGCGCGGGCTGGTTCAACATTCCGGCCCACCGGCCGTTCGCCCTTGATCTCGCCCAGGGGCTTTATGACGCCCTGGCGCCGCAGGGTCCCGAGGCCCTGTCGCAAGCCGTGGTTCTGGTCCCGACCCGGCGCGGGGCCCGGGCCCTCGCCGACGCCTTCGTCGCCGCCGCCGGCGGGCGGGCCGTTCTGCCGCCGCAGATGCGGCCGCTGGGCGACCTGGAAGAGGGCGAACCACCCTTCGAGCCCGGCGACCTGTCCCTCGACCTGCCGGCCGCCATCGACCCCCTGAAGCGCCGATTCGAACTGACGCGGCTGGTCGCCGAGAACGCCAGCCTGCTCGGCCGGGAGCTGACCGCGCCGGGCGCCCTGGAGCTGGCCGAGGCGCTCGGCGGCTTCCTCGACAGCCTGCAGATCGAGGAGGTCGAGGCCGGCGAGCGGTTGGCGGACCTCGTCGAGGCCGACCTCGCCGAGCACTGGCGGGTGTCGCGACAGTTCCTGGAGACCGCCCTGCGGCTGTGGCCGAAGCGGCTGGCCGAGCTTGGGGTGATCGACGTCAGCGAGCGACGCGTGCGGTTGCTGCGCCGGCTGGCCGAGGCCTGGACGCTGCGACCGCCGCCCGGCGTGCTCGTCGCCGCCGGCTCGACCGGCACCGCGCCGGCGACCCGGGCGCTGCTGATGGCGGTCGCCCGCGCCCCGCAAGGCTGCGTCGTGCTGCCGGGCCTCGATGAGGGCCTTGCCGACAAGGCCTGGGCCAAGATCGACGTGCAGCACCCGCAGGGCGCGCTGAAGCGGCTGCTCGACGAGGCGGGCGTCGAAAAACGCGACGTGCCGTTCTGGCCCGCCTCGGCCCGCCCCGACAGCCGCGGCCGCTGGCGGCGGCGGGTGGTCAACGAGGCGCTCCGTCCGGCCGAGGAGACCGCCGACTGGCTGGACGTCATCGGCCGCTTGCGCAGCGAGGGCGAGCGCGAAGGCATCGACCCCATCGCCGAGGGCCTGGGGGGCCTGTCGCTTGTCACGGCCCGCAGCGAGGAGGAGGCGGCGACAGCGGTCGCGCTGTTGCTGCGCGAGGCGCTCGAGACCCCCGACCTCACCGCCGCCCTGGTGACGCCCGACCAGGCCCTGGCCCGCCGCGTCACCGCACGGCTTGCGCGCTGGGGCGTTGTCCCGGACTCGTCGGCCGGCGTCAGCCTGGCCGGCTGCGACTGCGGGGTGCTCGCCGGCCTCGTCGCTCGCGCCCTGGTCGATCCGCTCGATCCCGTCACCCTCCTTGGTTTGGTGAAGCACCCTTACGTCCGGCTTGGCCTGGAGCCTCTCGCCCGGGCCGAGGGCGTCGCGGCGCTCGAGCACCGCAAGGGCCTACGCGGCTCGCGCGCGCGGAGCTGGGCGGCGCTGGACGCCCGGCTGCACAAATCCGAGCCCGCCCGCGCCATCGCTGCCCGCCTGCGCGAGGCCCTGGCCAGACTCGACGCCCCGGGCGAGAGCCCCGCGGAGATCGCCGCGGTGCTCGCCGCAACCATGGAGGCCTTGGCGCGCGACGAGGCCGGCGACACCGGCGCGCTGTGGAGCGGCCATGGAGGCGAGGCGATGAGCCGGCTGCTGGCGGGCGTGATCCGCGAAGGCGCCGGCCTGCCGACGGTGGGCCCGCGCGGGTTCGCCGACCTGCTGGAACGGCTGATGTCCGGCGAGAGTATCCGCGCCGGCGGGGCGACCCATCCGCGCCTGCGCATTCTCGGCGCCATCGAGGCCCGACTGGTCCGCGCCGACCGGCTGGTCGTGGCGGGGCTGGAGGAGGGCGTCTGGCCGCGCGGCGCGCCGCTCGATCCCTTCCTGTCGCGACCGATGCGCGAGCGCCTGGGCCTGCCGTCGCCCGAGCGCCGCATCGGTCTCGCCGCCCACGATTTCGCCCAGGCCGCCTGTGCGCCCGAGGTTATTCTCCTGCACACCGAGCGCCGCGAAGGCGCCCCGTCAGTGAAGTCGCGCTGGCTGTGGCGGCTGGAGACGCTGGCGCGCGGCGCCGGGGTGGAGCTTGCCCGGCGTGCCGAGGTGCTGGACTGGGCGCGCGACCTCGACGCCCCGACCGACTATCGCCCCACGTCGCGCCCTGCGCCCCGGCCTCCCCTCGACCACCGCCCGGACAAGCTTTTCGTCACCCGCATCGAGACCCTTGCCCGGGACCCCTATGCCGTCTGGGCGCGCGACATTCTTAAGCTGCGCGAGCTGCCGCCGCCCGACGAGGCGGTCGACGTGC
Source organism: Phenylobacterium sp. (assembly GCF_044236515.1). Taxonomy (GTDB): domain Bacteria; phylum Pseudomonadota; class Alphaproteobacteria; order Caulobacterales; family Caulobacteraceae; genus Phenylobacterium. The sequence goes on along the minus strand of NZ_JBIIGK010000010.1, from coordinate 26,150 downwards.
GGATCCGCGGCACGGCCATCCACGCCGCCTTCGAGCGGTTCGCCACCGATTTCCCAGCCGACCTGCCGCCTGACGCGGTCCAGCAATTCAAGAGTCTGTATCTCGCCGAGCTGGAGGCCCAGGGCATGTCCCGCGCCGCCCTTGCCCGAGAGCAGGCGCTGGCCAGCGAGGCCGCCGCCTGGGTCGTCGAGCTGGAGGCCGGTCGCCGCGCCGACGGCCGGGAAATCCATGTCGAAAAGGAAGGCTCGGCGACCCTCGACGTGGGCGGTCGACCGTTCAGCTTCTCCGCCAAGGCCGACCGCATCGAGATCACCCCTGACGGCCTCGCCCATGTCCTCGACTACAAGACGGGCCAGGCGCCCAGCGCCAGGATGGTCGAGACCGGCTTCTCGCCGCAGCTGACCCTGACGGCCGCCATCCTGGCCCGCGGCGGCTTCGACGGGCTCGGGGCACATGAGCCTGGCGAACTGACCTATATCCAGGTCACCGGCCGCAAGCCGGCAGGCAAGGTCGAGGTGCGCGCCGCACCCAACGGCGACGGCGATAAGGTGCTGGTCAGCCGCGACGCCGTGAACGCGGCGGTCGACGGGCTCACCGAGCTGATCCGCCGCTACCGCGATCCCGATCGGGGCTACATCTCGCGGATCGCCCCGCAGTTCGTGAAGCTCTACCGCTCCGAATACGACCACTTGGCCCGGGTCTTCGAATGGTCGACCAGCGGCGAGGAGGGTGAGGAATGAGCCTCGACCTGATCACCCGCCCACCCCAGGGACCGTCGGGCGACCCGCAGCGGCTCGCCGCCGACCCGACGCTGTCGGCCTTCGTCACCGCCAACGCCGGCTCCGGCAAGACCAAGACCCTGATCGACCGGGTGGCGCGCCTGCTGCTGGAGGGCGCCGACCCGGCCCGCATCCTCTGCGTCACCTACACCAAAGCCGCCGCCGCGGAGATGCAGCGGCGACTGTTCGACTTGCTTGGCGACTGGTCGGTCATGGCCGGCGGGGAACTGGCTGAAAAGTTGCGGGACCTCGATGGGCGCACAGTCGATCCACGCGACGAGGCCCAGCTATCCCAGGCCCGCCGCCTGTTCGCCCGCGCCCTGGAAACGCCCGGCGGCCTGAAGATCCAGACGATCCACGCCTTCTGCGAGAAGCTGCTGCGGCGCTTCCCGCTGGAAGCCGGCGTCTCGCCCGCGTTCCAGGTGATGGATGACGCCTCGGCCGCCGCCATCGCGCGCGCCGCCCAGGACGGGGTAGCCGAATACGCCGCGCGGGGCGAAGGACAGGTCTCCGACGCCTTCGCTCGCTTCTCCCTCCTCGACTTCGCCTCCTTCGAGGGCATGTTCCGCGATTTCGAGGCCCGGCGTGGCGCACTGGCCGCCTTCTTCGCCCGCGAAGGCGGCCTGCCGGGCGCCATCGCCTGGGTCTGGCGCAAGGTCGACGTCGCCGCCGGGACCGATCCCGAAGACCTCGCCTGCGCGGCGGTGGCGAGCCTCGACCGGGCCCTCTGGCGCAGCGCCGCCGATGTGCTGATGCTGGGCGGCAAGCGCGACCAGGAGAACGCGGCCCGTCTGCGCGCCATCGCGGAGAGCGCGGAGACCAGCTTTGCCGACTGCCTGTCGGTGCTGTTCACAGCCGGCGGCGAGGGCAAGGAGGCGGAGTGGTGCGCCAAGGCCAAGGTCCTCGACGGCCACCCGACCATCCGCACCTTCCTGCTGGCCGAGCAGACCCGCCTGAACGACGTCCGCGAGCGCATCCGCAGCGCCCAGGTGGCCCATGACACGGCCGACGCCCTGACGCTGGCGGCGGCCTATCTGCAGGCCTACGGCGTCGAAAAGGCTCAGCGCGGCGCCCTCGACTTCGCCGACCTGATCGAAAAGACCTGCGCCCTGCTGGCCAGCCGGCCGGCCGCCGCCTGGGTGCTCTTCAAGCTGGACGGCGGCATCGATCACGTCCTGGTCGACGAGGCGCAGGACACCGCCCCGGACCAGTGGACGATCGTCCGCGCGCTGACCGAGGAATTCTTCGCCGGGGCCGGCCGGCCGGCGGACCGGGCCCTCGACCGCAACATGTTCGTCGTCGGCGACCTCAAGCAGTCGATCTACTCCTTCCAGGGCGCCCAGCCCGAGCAGCTGCGCCACGAGTTCGAATTCCACCGCCGCCGGGCGACTGGCGCCGGCTTCCGCTTCGAGCAGGTCGACCTGCTGACCTCCTGGCGCTCGGCCCCGCACGTCCTGCGCTTCGTCGATGCGGTGTTCGCCGGGCCGGAGCTGTCGAGCGCCATCCACGGCGTCACCACCCCGCCGCAGCACCTCGCCGCCGCGATCCGCCGGGACCATCCGGGCTGCGTCGACATTTGGCCTCTGGAGGAAGAGCCGGAAACGGCCGACCGGAGCGCCTGGGACGCCCCTCTCGACGTCGAGCGTGAGGACAGCGCGACCCGCGTCCTGGCCCGCCGCATCGCTCGCGAGATCCGGGAGCTGATCGCGCGCGGCGACGCGGTGTTCGACAAGGCGGCCGGCGGCTGGCGACCCGCCCACGCGGGCGACGTGCTGATCCTCGTCCGCCGTCGCAAGGCGCTGTTCGAGGAGATCCTGCGCGCCCTGAAGCGCGAGGGCGTGCCGGTGGCCGGCGCCGACCGCCTGCCGCTGTCGCAGCACATCGTCTTCGACGACCTCCTGGCCCTGGCCCGCTTCATCCTGTTGCCGACCGACGAGCTCAATCTCGCGGCCCTGCTGAAAAGCCCGTTCTGCGGCCTCGACGACGACTCGCTCTACGCTCTGGCGCATGGCCGCGAGGCCGAGAACCTCTGGACGCGGCTGCAGGCCCTGAGCGCCGGCTCGGAGCTGCTGGCGACGCTGCAGGCGGCGCAAGCTCTGGCCGGGCGGCCGTTCGAGTTCTTCAGTCGCTTCCTCGGCCTGGTCGGGCGGGATGGTCAGTCGATGCGCCGGCGGGTGCTGACGCGGCTGGGGGCCGAGGCGCAGGACGCCCTGGACGAGTTCCTCTCCCAGGTGCTGGCGGCCGAGGGCCGCGGCGTCCACGATCTCCAGACGCTGGTCGCCGACTTCGCAGGCCTCGACATCACCGTGAAGCGGGAGATGGAGGGGGCGCGCGAAGAAGTGCGGGTAATGACCGCCCATGGCGCCAAGGGCCTTGAGGCGCCGATCGTCTTCCTGCCGGAAACCACCCTCAGCCAGACCCAGCGCGGCTCGCCTCTGATGGAGACGGACGACGGCGGCTTCCTGTGGTGCGTCTCGGCCAAGGGCGATTGCGCGCCGTCCGCCGCCGCCCGGGCCCGACGCGCCCGACGCGAGGCGGAGGAGGCCTATCGCCTGCTCTATGTCGCCCTCACCCGGGCCCGCGACCGGTTGGTGCTGTGCGGGCGCAAGGCCGCGCGCGGGACCCCGCCGTGGTGGACCGCACTGTCCGAAGCCCTGGCGGACCCGCAGATCGCGGGCGAAGTCCGCCCGGTCCGCTGCGGCGACCGCGACGTGCGCCGGTTCGGCGCCGACCCGCGGCCGATGGGCCGGGCGGCTCGCGTCCAGGCGGCGGTGGCTGTCCTGCCCGCCTGGGCCGCCGAGGCGGCGACGCCTGAGACCTTCGGCCGCTACGCCTCGCCGTCCGATCTCGGGGAAGGCGCCGGCGCGCCGTCGCCGTCTCCTCTGGCGCAGGCTGGCGGCCTCGGCCGGTTCCGGCGTGGCGATCTGATCCACCGGCTGCTGCAACTGCTGCCGGACGTTCCGCTTGAGGCGCGCGCCGCGGGCGCGGCGGCGTTGCTGACCCGCGAGGCGGATCTCTCGGAGGCTCAGTGGCAGGAGATGGCCGAGGCGGCGCTGGCGGTGCTCAACGACGTCCGCTTCGGCGAGGTGTTCGGCCCCGGCAGCCGGGCCGAGGTGGCGGTGGCCGGGACCGCCGCCGCCCTGCCGCCAGGCCTGAAGATCTCCGGCCGGATAGACCGCCTGGTGGTGCTGCCGGGCCGTGTTCTGGTGGTGGACTTCAAGACCAATCGACCCTCGCCCGCGCGGGTCGAGGACGCCGATCCCGCCTACCTGCGCCAGATGGCTCTCTATGCGGCGGTGCTGGGCGAGATCTTCCCGGGCCGGGCTATCGAGGCCGCGCTGGTCTGGACCGACGGGCCGAAGCTGATGCCGATCCCAGAAAAGCTGTTGGCTCATACCCTTGCCGAGCTGCGCCACGGCGGTTGATACCAGATCGCCTGCCGCCTACATCGCGGATCGAAAGCGCGGCGCCGGCATTTGGGCGCGCGCAGAAGGAGCTTCTCATGGCCACCGTGAAGATCACCGACGACACCTTCGAGAATGATGTCCTCCAGGCCGACGGCCCGGTGCTGGTCGACTTCTGGGCCGAGTGGTGCGGGCCGTGCAAGCAGATCGCCCCGGCGCTGGAGCAGATCTCCGACGAACTCGCCGGCCAGGTGGTGATCGCCAAGCTGAACATCGAGGACAGCCCGATGACCCCCGGCCGCTACGGTGTCCGCGGCATTCCGACCATGATGCTGTTCAAGGGCGGCCAGATGGCGGCGATGAAGGTCGGCGCCATGCCCAAGCAGAAGATCCTGGAGTGGCTGAACGAGGCCGGCGTCGCCGCTTGAGCTGAACATCTCCTCTCCCCCGCGCAGCGAGGCGGAGAGGAGATCTACTCCGCGCCCTCCGCCGCGATGATGCGGCCGCCCCGGGCGCCCTGGACAACAACGACTGTCTCCAGTCCGTCTTCGGCTTCGGGCATGCGGTAAGCGGTCGGGCGCCCCCGCCAGGCGCCCAGCCGGCGGATCTCGCGCACCACATTGCGGTGGACGATGGTCTCGCCGCGATTGTCGCCGCTCTTGATGGCGACCTCCTGCTCGCGCGGGTCGTAGCGGATCATCCAGACCTCGGCGCCGCCGCGCGGCACGCGGCCGGTGCCGACGTCGACGCGGCGCGGGCTCATGAACCGGATGTCGGGCGGATTGCGCGGCGCGCGCGCCGCATCCTTGATCAGCTGTTCGACGCGCTGAGCCTGACGGCCGGCGGTCTGCGTCTGGCCGTCGACGACGACCTGGGGCGTATAGGGCTCTCGCAGCTTCAGGCGCGTGACATAGGCCTTCTGCCGCTCGGCAAACTCCGGCCTGGCGAAGGTGTCGGTCCAGCCGAGATAGTCCCAGTAATCGACGGGGAAGGTAAGGGCGAGGACGCCTTTGCGCTCCGCCAGCTCGGCGACGAAGGCATTGGCCGCGCCGCACGAAGCGCAGCCCTGAGCGGTGAACAGCTCCACGACCACGGGGGGACGCGCCCAGGCGGCGACGGGCGCCGCCGGAAGCGCGACCAGCAGGAGGCTGAGAAGAGCGGCTTTCCGCATCGTCGGGAACTTATCCGGACTTGCCGTCCGGCCAGGGTTCAAGAAGGCGTGAGCGCCGGCGACGACAGCCGCCCGCGCTCACTGTCTCTTTCGATCAGCCGGCGCGAGCCAGGCTGCGCAGCACGTAGTTCAGCACGCCGCCATGCTTGAAGTACTCGAGCTCGGTCGGCGTATCGATGCGGCAGCGAACCGGGAAGCGGGCGATGCGGCCGTCCGACGGACGGTACATCTCGATGATCAGCTGCTTGCGGGGGGCGAGGTCCGCCAGGCCGCGAATGGTGACGATCTCCTCGCCCGTCAGGCCAAGCTTGTGCCAGCCTTCCTGGGTGAACTGCAGCGGCAGCACGCCCATTCCGACCAGGTTCGAGCGGTGGATGCGCTCGAAGCTTTCGGCCACCACGGCGCGGACGCCGAGCAGCTTCGTGCCTTTCGCCGCCCAGTCGCGCGACGAGCCGGTGCCGTATTCCTTGCCGGCGAAGACCACCAGCGGCCGGCCTTCGGCCTGGTAGCGCATGGCCGCGTCGTAGATCGACATGGTCTCGCGAGACGGGAAGTGCTTGGTCACCCCGCCTTCGATGTCCGGCGTGATCTTGTTGCGGATGCGGATGTTGGCGAAGGTGCCGCGCATCATCACTTCGTGGTTGCCGCGACGCGCGCCGTAGCCGTTGAACTCGGACTGCGGCACCTGCCGGTCGAGCAGGTAGACGCCGGCCGGCGAGGTCGCCTTGATGGACCCGGCCGGAGAGATGTGGTCGGTGGTGATCGAGTCGCCGAACACGCCCAGCACGCGGGCCTCGACGATGTCGACGACCGGGGCCGGCTCCATCTGCATGCCTTCGAAATAGGGCGGGTTCTTCACGTAAGTGGAGTTCGGGCTCCACTCATAGGTCTGGCCGCCCTTGACCTTGATGCCCTGCCAGTTCTTGTCGCCCTTGAAGACGTCGGCATAGCGGGTCGCGAACATCTTGTTCGTCACGTGCTTGCGCTGCAGCGCCGTCACCTCGGCCGTCGTCGGCCAGATGTCCTTCAGATAGACGGGCTTTCCGTCCTTGCCCTCGCCCAGCGGCTCGTTGGCGAGGTCGATCTTCATCGAGCCGGCCAGGGCGTAGGCGACCACCAGCGGCGGCGAGGCCAGGTAGTTGGCGCGCACGTCGGGGTTCACGCGGCCTTCGAAGTTGCGGTTGCCCGACAACACCGAGACGGCGACCAGGTCGTTCTTCTGGATGGTCTCGGAGATCGGCTCGGCCAGCGGGCCGGAGTTGCCGATGCAGGTGGTGCAGCCGTAGCCGACCAGGTTGAAGCCCAGGGCGTCGAGCGACCTATCGAGCTTGGCGGCCTTCAGGTAGTCGGTGACCACCTGGGAGCCGGGGGCCAGCGAGGTCTTCACCCACGGCTTGACCTTAAGGCCCTTCTCGACCGCCTTCTTGGCGACGAGACCGGCGGCGATCAGCACGCCCGGGTTCGAGGTGTTGGTGCACGAGGTGATCGAGGCGATCACCACGTCGCCGGCCCCGAGGTCGAAGTTCTCGCCCGCGACCGGGAAGCGCTCGACCATCTCCTGCGGCTTGCCGAACACGTCGCCGGCCATGGCGCCGGTGAACTCGCGCGCCGCGTCCGACAGCAGCACGCGGTCCTGCGGCCGCTTCGGCCCGGCCAGCGACGGCTGGACGCTGCCCATGTCGAGCTCGAGGGTGTCGGTGAACACCGGCTCGGCGTCGGTCGGCTCGCGCCACATGCCCTGGGCCTTGGCGTAAGCCTCGACGAGCGCGACGCGCTCCGGCGCACGGTTGGTGGCGGCAAGGTAGTCGATGGTCGCCTGGGTGACCGGGAAGAAGCCGCAGGTGGCGCCATATTCCGGGGCCATGTTGGCGATGGTCGCCTGGTCTTCCAGCGTCATGTTGGCGAGGCCGGGGCCGTAGAACTCGACGAACTTGCCGACCACGCCCTTCTTGCGCAGCATCTGGGTGACGGTCAGCACCAGGTCGGTGGCCGTCGCGCCTTCCGGCAGGGCGCCGTCCAGGCGGAAGCCGATGACTTCCGGGATCAGCATCGGGATCGGCTGGCCCAGCATGGCCGCCTCGGCCTCGATGCCGCCGACGCCCCAGCCCAGCACGGCCAGGCCGTTGATCATCGTCGTGTGGCTGTCGGTTCCGACAACGGTGTCCGGATAGGCGACGGTCGAGCCGTCGACGTCGTTCGTCCAGACGGTCTGGGCGAGGTATTCCAGGTTGACCTGGTGGCAGATGCCGGTGCCGGGCGGCACGACGCGGAAGTTGTTGAAGGCCGAGGAGCCCCAGCGCAGGAAGTTGTAGCGCTCCATATTGCGCTCGTATTCCCGCTCGACGTTCTGGCCGAACGCCTTGGGCGTGCCGAAGTAGTCGATCATCACCGAGTGGTCGATCACGAGGTCGACCGGGTTCAGCGGGTTGATCTTCTCAGGGTTGGCGCCGAGCGCGGTCATGGCGTCGCGCATGGCGGCGAGGTCGACCACTGCCGGCACGCCGGTGAAGTCCTGCATCAGCACGCGGGCCGGGCGGAAGCTGATCTCGTGCTCGACGGAGCCGCGGTTCTCGAGCCAGGCGGCGATGGCTTTGAGGTCCGCCTCCCCGACAGAGACGCCGTCCTCGTTGCGCAGCAGGTTCTCCAGCAGCACCTTCATCGAGATCGGCAGGCGCGAAATGCCCGAAAGTCCGGCTTCCTCAGCCGCGGGAAGGCTGTAGTAAGCGTAGGTCTTGGCGCCCACCACGAGCTCGCGGCGGGTTTTCAGGCTGTCTACGGACGCCATTGGGGAGATCCTCTCTCTGTTCCCGGCCGCTCCACGTCTGTCCGAAGGATCGCGCGACTTTAGAGACGGACTCACAGGTTCCGTTTCCGCGCGGCGTACGTCCCCCTGGCTGACGGCGGCCGGCCGCTTCATAGGCCGAACCGTCGGCAAGGTCCATGCGGCGGGGGCTTGCGAGTGATTCGCAGCTTGGAGATCAACGACTTAGCGATCCGTCGGGGCGGACGGCGGCTGTTCGAGAATGTCGACCTCAGGCTCGCGTCCGGCGAGGCCTGCGCCCTGACCGGTCCAAACGGCGCGGGCAAGACCAGCCTGTTGCGGGCTGTGGCGGGCCTCGTGCAGATCGAGGCTGGCGAGATCGGCTTCGGCGGTGTCGAGGCCGCCGAGGCGCGCGGCTCGGGCCTGCATTTCGTCGGCCATCACGACGGGCTGAAGCCGGCGCGGACGGCAGGCGAGGAACTGGCTTTCTGGGCCCGCTGGTGCGGCGGCGGCGCGGTCGCGCAGGCTGTCGAGGCGCTCGGCCTGACGACGCTGGTCGACCTTGAGGTGCGGCGACTGTCTGCCGGCCAGCGTCGGCGATTGGCGCTGGCTCGACTGATCGCCGCGCGGCGGCCGCTTTGGCTGCTGGACGAGCCGCTCAGCCCGCTGGACGCTGGCTGGCGGGTGCGGGTCGGCGAGCTGATGGCGGCGCACCTCGCCGGCGGCGGCCTGATCCTGGCGGCGGTGCACGATCCGCTGCCGGTGCCGGCCCGCGCGCTGGAGCTCGTGCCATGAGCCGCCTCGTCGCCCTGCTGTCGCGGGAGACCGCCCTGGCCTGGGGCCGCGGCGGCGGCCCGCTGGTCGCGGTGGGCTTCTACGCCGGGGTCTCGACCCTGATGCCGCTGGCCATCGGGCCGGAACCGGAGCGACTCGCGGCCGCGGCCCTGGGTCTGGCCTGGGTGGCGCTTGCTCTGGCCTCGCTGCTGTCACTCGAACGCCTCTTCGAGCGCGACTACGAGGACGGCGCGCTCGACTTGCTGGTCCTGTCGCCGGCCCCGCTGGAGCTGACCTGCGCGATCAAGTGCCTCGGCCAGTGGATCGCCACGGGCGCGCCGCTGGCGCTCGCCGCACCGGTCGCCGCCATCGCTCTGGGGGCCAGCCCGGGGCTCGCGCCGCTGATCTTCGCCTGCGCCCTGGCCGGCGGCCTCGCCTTCGCCTTCGTCGGCGGGATCGGCGCTGCGCTCAGCCTCGGGGCCCGGCGCGGCGGCCTCCTGACCGCCGTCATCGTCCTGCCGCTGTTCACCCCCCCGGTGATCTTCGGCGGCGGCGCCCTCGACGCCCTCGCCGGCGGCCTGCCATGGCAAGCGGGCTTCGCCCTACTCGGCGCCTACGCGGCCGCCGCCGTCGCGCTCGGCCCGCTGGCCATGGCCGCGGCCTGCCGCAACGCCCTGTCCTGAAGGGGGCTTGAGCGTGGCTTGCCCGCCGGACGCGCTGGTCTTAAGCCTCAGGACATGATCCCGGCGCCCGCCTTCCTGTCCAATCCTGAGCGCTTCATGGCGTTCTCGCGCTGGGCCGCGCCGCTGTTCGGCGTCCTGGCGGTGCTGGCCATCGGCATCGGCCTGTGGTTCGGCTTCGCCGCGCCGGAGGACTACCAGCAGGGCGACACCGTGCGGATGATGTTCATCCACGTGCCGGCCGCCTGGCTGTCGATGTTCGTCTACGCCTGCCTGGCGGTGGCCAGCCTGCTGGCGCTGGTCTTCCGCCATGTGCTCGCCGACGCCGCCGCCCAGGCCGCCGCGCCGCTCGGGGCGGCCTTCACATTCCTGGCCCTGGCCACCGGTTCGCTCTGGGGCCGACCGATGTGGGGCGCCTGGTGGGTGTGGGACGCGCGCCTGACCTCCGTGCTGGTGCTGTTCCTGTTCTATGTCGCCTATATCGCCCTGCGCGCCTCGCTCGATGACGAACAGAAGGCCTCTCGCGCCTCGGCTATCCTCGCCCTCGTGGGGGCGGTGAACTTGCCGATCGTCCACTGGTCGGTGGAGTGGTGGAACAGCCTGCACCAGGGGGCTTCGGTCTTTCGCGGCGACGGGCCGGCCATGCCGCCGGCCTACTGGGTCCCCCTGATCCTCGTCGCCCTCGGCTACATGGCGGCCTTCGGATCCCTGTGGCTGGTCCGCATCCGCGGCGAGGTCTGGCGTCGGCGGGCCGACGCCGCCGCCCTGCGAGCCGCGAGAGCCTGACGATGCCCGATTTCGACGCCGGCAAGTACGCCCCTTACGTCTGGTCCGCCTTTGCCGTCACCGGCGCCGTGTTCGCCTGGATGATCGCCGGGACCCTGGCGCACGCCCGGCGCTGGAAGAAGAAGGCCGAGGGCCGATGAGCCGCTGGCTGGCGCTCGCGCCGTTGCTGGTGTTGCTGGCGCTGGGCGGCCTCTTCGGCCTCTACGCCCTCAAACGCAACCCGCAGGTCCAGCCGGAGGCCATGGTCGGCAAGCAGCTGCCGAACCTGACCTTGCCGAACCTGGCGGGCGGCCAGCCAGTGCCGCTGCGCGAGGCGGCGGCCGAGGGCCCGATGCTGGTCAACTTCTTCGCCTCCTGGTGCGCCCCCTGCGAGATCGAGCACCCGGTTCTGATGCAGCTGAAGGCCGAGCGCGTCCGTCTGGTGGGCATCGCCTACAAGGACGCGCCGCAAAACACCCAGGCCTTCATCGGCCGGCTGGGCGACCCCTATGCCGAGGTGCTGGTCGACCGCGAGGGCCGGGCCGGGATCGAGTTCGGCCTGACCGGCGTGCCGGAGACCTACGTGGTCGGCCGCGACGGCATGATCCTCGCCAAGCACACCGGCCCACTGACGCCGGAGGCCGCGCGTCGGCTGGCGCAGCAGGCGCGTTAACCTCTCGCTAACCATAATCCCCGCAGCCTCTGCCGGTGACCACCATTCGCCCGAACCCGTTCGCTGCGCCGCCGGCTCCGGCCCGGAGCGACGCTGCGCGGACCTCGGCGCAACAGGCGTTCTTCGCGATGGCCACCGGCCGCGCGCCGCCGACACCCGCCGCCGCCGAGCCCGCGGCGAGCCCTTCAGTCCGCCCGGCGCCCTCCGCCAGCCCCTCCGCGGACCCGCCGGCCAAGATCCTTCGCCCCGGCTCGCTGCTGGACATCCGTGTCTGACCGCCGCGGCGCGGCTCAGCTAAGTTTCGAAAACATTAACGAAAATTACCGGGAACAGCGGTCGGTGGTCGGGTGTTTCCGCACCGATGGGATCTGGTCCGGAACATTCGAGGGACGCGCGCGTGCGCGCGGAAGCCGCCGCCTTGTGGCGGGCGGTCTTCGGCGAGCCGCCGCCGGTGGAGGCCGAAGGCGAGCTCATGCTCGACGTTATCCTGCGCAGCGCGCCTGCAGCCGACTATGATCGGCTGAGTTCGCCCCACCTGAGGCCGAGCGCCATCGCCCGCCCGCGCGCTGCGCCGTAACGACCGCCTCAGTCCGACTTCTTGCGCTTACGCTTTTTGGGCGGCTTGTCGGCCTTGCCGCGCTTGCTGTCCGCCGGCTCGTCGCAGGCCCGGACGAGGTCGCGCAGGATCGATACGAGGGTCGTGCGCCGCCCCCCTCCGGAGATCAGCTTCAGCAGCCGCGCGTCGGCCTCGTCCATCTTCGGTCGGGCCGCCTCCAGCGCCTCGCGGCCGGTGTCGGTGAGCTGCACGGCATTGGCGCGGCCGTCGGCGCTCGAGCGTTCGCGAGCCAAGAGGTCCTTGCCGATCATCCGGGCGACCATGTCGGCCAGGGTCGAACGGTCGATGCCGGTCAGCTTGACCAGCTGGGTCTGTGTGGCGCCGGCATGGTCGGCCACCGCGGCCAGCACCGCGTACTGACGTTGGGTGATCGAGCCCGGGCCGAGGACCTCGACATAGATGTCGAGCGCCGCCTGCTGGGCGCGGTGGAGGAGGTGGGTGGGCGACCGCTCCAGAGCGGACGCCTTTTTCGGAACGGGTGTCTTCGCCATCGGAGCCTGCAACCGTAACAAGCGCTACGGTCCGCACGGTTATACGTCGCCCGTGACGGTTCCGCGACGACGGCGCGACAGTTATTCCGTGCGCGGCGTTTACTCGGTCGGCGGCGGCGGCAGGTCTTCGCCCTTTGCGTACTTCATGAACAGCGGCGCGTGCGCCAGCGAGAACACGAACGTCAGGATCATCATTCCGGGAAAGCGGAACAGCACCCAGGTCTGCTCGGCCTGGGTGCGCCAGACGACCTCGTTGAGCCCGGCCAGCACCAGGAAGAACAGGGCGAAGTTTACGGTCAGCCGGCGCCAGACCGCGTCGGGCATCTCGAAGCTGGAGCCGAGCAGCAGGCGCACCGGGTTCTTTCCCAGCGCCATGCCCCCCAGAAGGATGGCCGCGAACAGCACGTTCATCACGGTCGGCTTCATCTTCAGGATCCGCGGGTCGTGGAAGAACAGCGACGCTCCCCCGAACACCAGGGCCGCCCCGCCGGCGATCAGCGGGAAGGGCGCGAGGCGCCGCTCGACGACGAGGCCGACGACGAGCGCCAGGGCCGAGCCGCCGACCAGGGCGAAGGTCGCGGTCTGGAAATTCCGCCCGGAGACGAAGTAGGCGACCAGGAAGAACAGCAAGGCCGAGTAGTCGACGAAGTAGCGGATCCAGTCCCGGGTCTGCTGGCTCATCGTGCATCCTCCGTCAGGCCGACCAGCGAGCGGGCGAAGGCCCGGGCGTCGAACGGCTGAAGATCCTCGATCCCCTCGCCGACGCCGATCAGCTTGATCGGAGAGTCGGACGCCTGGGCGACCGGCACCAGCACGCCGCCGCGGGCGGTGCCGTCAAGCTTGGTCATGACGATGCCGGAGACGCCGATCTGGTTGCCGAAGATGTTCTCCTGGGCGAGGGCGTTGCGGCCGACGGTGGCGTCGAGGACCAGCAGGGTCTCGTGCGGCGCCTCGGGATCGACCTTCTTCACCACCCGGATGATCTTGTGCAGCTCGTCCATCAGCCCCTGCTTGTTCTGCAGGCGGCCGGCGGTGTCGATCAGCACGACGTCGTAGTTCTCCGCCTTGGCCCGCTCGACGGCGTCGAACGCCAGGCCGGCGGCGTCGGAGCCCGTCGGCCGCGACATGTAGTCGGCGCCGGCCCGCTCGGCCCAGACCTTGAGCTGCTCGACGGCGGCGGCGCGGAAGGTATCGCCGGCGACGACCAGCACCTTGACCCCCCGCCCGGTCAGGTCGGCGGCGATCTTGCCGAGGGTCGTGGTCTTGCCCGAGCCGTTCACCCCGATGAACAGGACGATGTACGGACGCGGCCCGTCGAGCGGCTCGAACCGGCCCTGGCGGCCGGAGAGCTCGTCGCCGATCGCTTGGGCCAGGGCTTCCTTGATCTCCTGCTCGTCGACGTTCTTGCCGAACTTCTCGTCGGCGAAGCGCTGGGTGATGCGGGCGGCCGAGTGCGGGCCGAGGTCGGCCTCGATCAGCATCTCCTCGAGCTCGTCGAGCTTGGCTTGGTCCAGCGGCGCCTTGGCCGTGAAGGCGCCGGTGATCTGGTCGCCCATCTGTTTGGACGAACGTGAGAGGCCCTCGGTGAGCCTTTGGAACCAGCCGCGTTTCGCTTCCGCCATGCGGCCGGTTCTAGCGGCGCTCTTGCGGCCCGTCACCTGCCGCCGCAAAGCTGAGGCATGGACCGACTCGCGCTGGGCCTCAGCATCCTGGACTACGCCGCCGTGGCGGTGTTCGCCGCGTCCGGAGCTCTGGCGGCGGCGCGCAAGAAGCACGACATCGTCACCTTCGCGTTCTTCGCCGCCGTGACCGGCGTCGGCGGCGGCACCCTGCGCGACGTGCTGATCGACGCGCCGGTGTTTTGGGTGGCCCGGCCGACCTACATCGTCGTCTGCCTGGGTGCGGCCGTGGCGATCTGGTTCGCCGGCTGGGGGCGCGGGCGCGAGCGGCTGCTGCTCTGGGTCGATGCCCTTGGCGGCGGGGCCTACACGATCGTCGGGGCGCTCAAGGCGACCTCGCTCGGCCTGCCTCCTCTGACCGCGGTGGTGATGGGCGTGCTGACCGGCACCTTCGGCGGCGTGCTACGCGACATCCTCGCCCACGAACCGTCGATCCTGCTGAAGCGCGAGCTCTACGTAACGCCGGCCCTGGTCGGCTCCAGCCTGTTCGTGATCCTCTTCGAACTGGGCATCGGTGGACTGACGGCCAGCATCGCCGGGATCGTCGCGGCGTTCCTGTTGCGGGCCGGCGCCATCGTGTTCGGCTGGGCCCTGCCTGGATTCCCCGGCCGCGCGCCGCCGACCTGAAGCCTATTCGGCGGCGAGCCGAACGACATGGGCCACCGCATGGCGGCCGTCGTGACCGGTCACGGTCATCGGAGCCAAGGACCCGACCGCCGCCTCTCCGATGAACCGGATTTCGGTGAAGTCCTCCGCCCGGCCGACGCCTGGCTTTTCCACCAGGCCGAGGATGGTCCGCCCGACCTGCGCATCCAGGTGCCGGAGCAGGGCCGCCTCGCCGGCGGCGCGCAGCCGGGCGGCCCGATCCTTGATCACCGCGCGCGACAGCTGCGGCATGCGGGCCGCCGGCGTGCCCGGCCGCGGGCTGAACGGGAAGGCGTGCACGAAGGCGAGGCCGGCTTCTTCGACCAGCGCCAGGGTGTTTTCGAACATCGCCTCGGTCTCGGTCGGGAAGCCGGCGATCAGATCCGCCCCGAACGCCACGTCCGGCCGTACCGCCCGCACCTCGGCGACCAACCGCAACGCGTCCGCCCGGCTGTGGCGGCGCTTCATGCGCTTCAGGATCATGTCGTCGCCGGCCTGCAGCGACAGATGCAGGTAGGGGGTCAGTCGCGGCTCGTCCGCCAGCAGCCGCAGGAGGTCGGCGTCGATTTCCGCCGCGTCGATCGACGACAGCCGAAGGCGCGGCAGTTCCGGAACCAGTTTCAGCACCCGCCCGACGAGCTGACCCAGCGTCGGCTGGCCGGGCAGGTCGGCGCCCCAGCTCGTCATGTCGACGCCGGTCAGCACCACCTCGTTGTAGCCCTGGGCGGTCAGGCGCCGGACCTGTTCGACCACCTCGCCGGCCGCCGCCGAGCGCGACGGGCCGCGGCCGAACGGGATGATGCAGAACGTGCAGCGGTGGTCGCAGCCATTCTGAACCTCGACATAGGCCCGCGCTCGGTCCTTCAGGCCGTCAATCAGATGGCCGGCGGTCTCGCGCACGCTCATGATGTCGTTGACCCGAACGCGGCCGCCCTCGGCCTGCGGCGCATAGGCCCCCGCCTGTGACTTCTCGGCGTTGCCGAGCACGAGGTCGACCTCCGGCATGGCGGCGAACACGGCGGGGTCAATCTGCGCGGCGCAGCCAGTGACGATCACCTTGGCGCCCGGCCGCTCGCGCCGCGCTTTGCGGATCGCCTGCCGGGCCTGGCGGACCGCCTCGCCGGTGACGGCGCAGGTGTTGAACACGACGGCGTCGGAGAGCCCGTCCTCGGCCGCCCGCTTGCGAATGACCTCGCTCTCGTAGGCGTTCAGGCGGCACCCGAAGGTGACGATGTCCACCGCCCCCGTCGGACCCGCGTCGCTCACGGCAGCGTTCCGGCAAAATCGACGGCGGCCGGGCCGGTCATCATCACCCGCCCGTCCTCGCGCCACTCGATGAACAGCTCGCCGCCGTCCAGCTCCAGGGTCGCCGACCGGCCGGTCAGACCGCGGCGGGCGGCGGCGACCAGGGCCGCGCAGGCGCCGGTGCCGCAGGCCCGGGTGAGCCCGGCGCCGCGCTCCCACACCCGCAGGCGGATGCGGTCGGGCGCCATGATCTGGGCGAAGCCGACGTTGACGTGCTCGGGGAACAGCGCGTGGCGCTCGACAATGGGACCGGCCTCGGCGACTGGTGCGGCGGCGATGTCCGGCACGAAGAACACCACGTGCGGGTTGCCCATTGAGACGCAGCCCGGCGGCGCCATCAGCGAAGCGTGCTCATAGAGGACGACGCCCAGGGCTTCGGTGTCCTGTGCCTGGGCGAGCGGAATCTCCGTCCAGTCCAACCTGGGCGGCCCCATATCGACGCTGACCAGACGCTCGCCAGCGCGCGTGGCGACCAAGCGCCCGGCCTTGGTTTCGATCGCCGCCTCATCCTTGCCGTTAGACTGCATCAGCAGCCAGCCGACGCAGCGCGTGCCGTTGCCGCAGGCGGAGATCTCCTCGCCGTCGGCGTTCCAGAAGCGGACGAAGGCGTCGGCGTCCGGCGTCGGCTCGATGGAGATCAGCTGATCGCAACCGATCCCGCCCTCGCGGTCGGCGATCGCGCGCACCTCTTCGGCGGTCGGCGCGAAGGGGGCGGACCGGGCCTCGACGACGACGAAGTCGTTGCCGAGCCCGTTCATCTTCAGGAACGGACGGCTCATGCGGCGGCTCATATAGGCGAGAATGGCGTCGCACGCACGCGCGGCAAGCGCTCAAGCCGCCGCTTCGTCCGCCTTCGGGCCCGGCGCCAGCACCTCCTGGATGGTGGCGATCAGGTGGCCCATCTGGATCGGTTTGGCCGACAGGGCGTCCATTCCCGCCGCCCGGTATTCAGCCAGCTGGTGGGACATGGCGTTGGCCGTCAGGGCGATGATCGGCGTGCGGACGCGGCCCTGCTCGGCCTCCAGCCGCCGGATTTCGCGGGTCGCGGCGACGCCGTCCATTTCCGGCATCTGGACGTCCATCAACACGACGTCCCAGGCCCCGCTGGTCCAGGCCTCGACCGCCTCGCGGCCGTTCTCGGCGAAGATCGGAGAGAGGCCGAGCTGCTCGAGCAGGGTCTTCAGGACCAGCCGGTTGGTCGGATTGTCCTCGGCGGCCAGGATGCGCAGCGCGCCCTGGCCGGCGTCCTTGGCCGGCTCGCCCGCGACGTCTTCGGCGACCGTCTCCGCGGCGAGGACGGCCGGCGCCGGCGGCGCCGAGGCGGCCTTCGCCGGGGCCTCGGTCACCGGCAGGCGCAGCCGGGCGGTGAAGGTCGAGCCGTGGCCGAGGTCGGAGTGCACGGTGACATCGCCGCCCATCAGCCGGGCGAGCCCGCGCGATACCGATAGCCCGAGGCCCGAGCCGCCAAACTTACGGGTCGTCGTCGCGTCCGCCTGGGTGAAGCGCTCGAACAGGGTCGGCAGGGCGTCGGCGGGGATGCCGGGCCCGGTGTCGGCGACCTCGATCACCACCTCGTCGTCGGTGGCGGTGATGCGGGCGGTCACCCGGCCTTCGCTGGTGAACTTCACGGCGTTGGCGAGGAGGTTGTAGAGCACCTGCCGCACCCGCGCGGCGTCGCCGAGCCGGGGCTTGCGGGCGGCGTCGGAAACCCAAACCTTCAGCCCGACGCCCTTGGCCTCGCTCAGCGGAGCGAACGCGGCCTGGGCGTGGGCGCCGAGTTCACCAAAGTCGATGACGCCGGCCTCGAGCTCGAGCTTGGCGGCCTCCATCTTGGTGATGTCGAGGAGGTCGTTGATCAGGACGAGCAGCACCTCGCCCGATTGCCGGATGACGTCGAGGCGCCGTTTCTGGGTGGCCGGCAGGGGATCGGCGTCCATGGCCTGGGCCATGCCGAGCACGCCGTTCAGCGGCGTACGAATCTCATGGCTCATCACCGCCAGGAAGTCGCTCTTGGCGGCGTTGGCCGCCTCTGCACGCAAGCGATCGGTCTTGGCCTCCCGCAGCGCCTTGCGCAGCGACATCGCCGCCTGGCCCTGGCTGCGCAAAGAGGCCGCCAGGTGACCGAGGTAGATGAGCGCGCCCATCGCGACGAAGGCAGTCGCCAGCGGACGGGCTTCGGTGTGTTGCGCCAGTCCGATCAGCGGCAGGCTGACGGCGAACCCGGCGAACGGCCCGGCGGCCAACATCAGCAGGCGGATTTCGCCGCGCGCTTGAAGCGAGACGTTGATCATCCCGCCGAGCAGCACGATCAGCCCGAAGAGTTGGCCTTCGGCCCCGCCCAGGAACCAGCACAGCGGGCCGGCGCCGGCGTAGACCATTGCGCTCACGGCGATGCCCGCAAGATAGGCGGCTTCCCGAGCCGGCCCGACGTGCAGGCCGGGATCGCGTCGCATCGGCCCGCCCAAGGCGTGGCTGAGGAATTGGCTGACGACCACCGCCGCGAACCAGGCCCCCGCCCATTGCCCGACGCCCACGACGAAGGCTCCGGTTCCGACGAAGGCGGCCAGAGCGAGGCGCACGCGCAGGTCCCGCGCCCGCGTCAGTGCAATCTCATGATAGTTCGCCCGACGACCCATTCTGGGTACGGTACTGTCAGCGGGTTAAGGGAACGCTGATGGCGCATTTCCCGCCAGTGATCCGCCATCATCTGACAGCTTGGATCGCGCGTCCCGCCTGGCGGGCGATCAGGCGTCCAGCATTTCCGCCAGCATGCGGCCCTCCACGGCCCGGTTGGAGCCGGCGCGCCAGGCGACGACGATCTCGCGGCTGGCCCGGGTCGCCTCGAGCGGCCGTACCGTGATCGGCGCGGATTCGGCGAGGCCGGCGCTGACCGCCATCTTCGGCAGGAAGGTGACGCCGAGGCCGGAGCCGACCATCTGCACCAGCGTCGGCAGCGACGTGGCCGCGAACGCTTCTTCATCGGGCGAGGGCTTCGGCGGCTTCAGCCCGCAGGCCGAAAGTGCGTGTTCGCGTAGGCAATGGCCGTCCTCGAGCAGGATCAGCCCCTCCCGCTCCATGGCGGCCGGGCTCGCCGAGCGGCCCTTGGCCAGCGGATGGTCGGACGGCACGGCGGCGAGCAACTCGTCGTCGGCGACGTGGGCCCATTGCAGGCCGGCGACGTCATAGGGCAGGGCGATCAGGGCGGCATCGAGCTGGCCGGCCTTCAATGCGGTGATCAGCCGGTGGGTCAGGTCCTCGCGCAGGAACAGGCGCAGCTTCGGATGCCGCTCCCTGAGGATCGGCAGGGCCCGCGGCAGCAGGAACGGCGCGACCGTCGGGATGACGCCGAGCCGGAAGCGGCCGGTCAGCGGCTGGCCGACGTTCTTGGCCGCCTCGACCAGTTCCTCGGCTTCGTTGAGGATCAGGGTCGCGCGCCGCAGCGCTTCCTCGCCGACCGGCGTAAGGATCACGCCCGAGCGAGCCCGGTCGACCACATTGGCGCCCAGCGTGCGCTCCAGTTCCTGGATGCCGGCGGACAGGGTGGGCTGGGTGACGTGCGCGGCTTCGGCGGCGCGGCCGAAGTTGCCGTGCTCGGCGAGGAGCTTGAGGTACTGGAGCTGGCGCAGGGTCGGCAGCATCGGGGGAATATAGACCCACTCTATGATGTCGGCAAAGACAATCGATTTGCCTCGCGGGCGGGTGGCGCCTATCTAAGCCCCGCCGGCGGCGCCTCCCCCAATCCACGTCGCCTGGCTTCAAGTTTTCACGGAGAGAGTGAACCTATGCTGGGTGTTGGCGAAAAGCTGCCTGATTTCAAAGTTGTCGGTGTGAAGCCGAAGTTCATGCGCCATGAAGAGAATGGCGAGAGCGCGTTCGAAACGATCACCAACGAGAGCTTCGAGGGCAAGTGGAAGGTCATCTTCTTCTACCCGAAGGATTTCACCTTCGTCTGCCCGACCGAGATTGCCGAGTTCGCCAAGCTGAACCCGCAGTTCGAAGAGCGTGACACCGTCGTCCTGGGTGGTTCCACCGACAACGAGCACTCCAAGCTCGGCTGGCGCCGGGAGCACCCGGACCTCAACAACCTGCCGATCTGGAACTTCGCCGACAACTCCGGGAAGTTCGCCCGCGCCCTTGGCGTCCTCAACGAGGACGAAGGCGTCGCTCTGCGCGCCACCTTCGTGGTCGACCCGGAAGGCACGATCCAGCACGTCTACGTCACCAACCTGAACGTCGGCCGTGCGCCGGCCGACACCCTGCGGGTGCTCGACGCGCTGCAGACCGACGAACTCTGCCCCTGCAACCGATCGGTGGGCGGCGAGACCCTGAAGGCGGCCTAAGCCCCTGACTTTTGCCCCGGGAGCGGCCGCCTGCTGGCCCTCCCCGGGGCATCTTCCCCTTTTCTTTTAGTCTTCGACCAGCCGGAGTACGCCATGTCCCTCGACGCGTTGCGCGAGACGCTGCCGTCCTATGCGAAGGACCTCAGCCTCAACCTTTCCAGCCTCGCCAACGAGACCGTCCTCAGCGACCAGCAGAAGTGGGGCGCGTTCCTCGCTTCCGCGCACGCGGTCGGGCAGCGCAGCGTGATCGGCGCCGTCGAGGCGGCCGCCAGCGAGGCCGGCCTGAGCCCCGAGGCTGCGAACGCCGCCAAGGCGGCGGCGGCGATCATGGGCATGAACAACGTCTATTACCGCTCGCTGCACCTGCTCTCGAACCCGGAGTACCGGACGATGCCGGCCCGGCTGCGGATGAACGTCATCGCCAATCCCGGCGTCGAGAAGGTCGACTTCGAGCTGTGGTGCACCGCCGTCTCGGCGATCAACGGCTGCGGCATGTGCCTCGACAGCCACGAGGCCGAGTTGAAGAAACACGGCGTGGCCGGCCAGACCATTCAGGCCGTGCTGCGCATCGCCGCCGTGGTCAACGCGGTGAGCCGCGTGTTGCAGGCGGAAGCCTCGGCCTAAAGGCCTGCGGAGTCCGCTTCGGTGACGGGCCGGCGCCGCGCGCTGGCCCGCTGCTTTTCGCTCTCGCTCTTCAACTGGCCGCAGGCCGCCAGGATGTCGCGTCCGCGCGGCGTGCGGATCGGCGAGGCGTAGCCGGCCCGGTTCAGCACCGCGGCGAACGCCTCGATCGTCTTCCAGTCCGAGCACTCATAGTCCGACCCCGGCCATTTGTTGAACGGGATCAGGTTGATCTTGGCCGGGATGCCCTTGAGCAGCTGGACCAGCGCCTTGGCCTCGGCGGGCGTGTCGTTGACGCCCTTCAGCATCACATATTCGAACGTCACCCGCCGGGCGTTGGACAGCCCCGGATAGGCGCGGATGCCGGCCATCAGCTCGGCGATCGGATACTTGCGGTTCAGCGGCACCAGCTTCTCGCGCAGCGCGTCGTTGGTGGCGTGCAGCGAGATGGCGAGCATCGCCTGCGTCCGCGCGCCGAGCTCGGCGAGCTGCGGCACGACACCGGAGGTCGAGACCGTGATCCTCCGGCGGGAGATGGCGATGCCTTCGTTGTCCGCGATGATGTCGATGGCGGCGGCGACGTGGTCGAGGTTATAGAGCGGCTCGCCCATGCCCATGAAGACGATGTTGGAGAGCCGGCGATCCTCCTTGGGCGAGGGCCATTCTCCGAGGTCGTCGCGGGCCACCTGCACCTGAGCGACGATTTCCGCGGTCGTCAGGTTGCGCACCAGCGCCTGGGTGCCGGTGTGGCAGAAGGTGCAGTTCAGCGTGCAGCCGACCTGGCTCGACACGCACAACGCGCCGGCCCGGCCGACGTCGGGAATGTAGACCGTCTCGACCTCGACGCCCGGCCCCATGCGGATCAGCCACTTGCGGGTCCCGTCCTTCGAGACCTGACGCTCGACGACTTCCGGCCGGCCCAGGGTGAAGGCTTCGGCCAGGGCCGCGCGGGTCTCCTTGGCGACGTCGGTCATCGCCGCGAAGTCGGTGACGCCGTAGTGGTGGATCCAGCGCCAAAGCTGGCCGGCGCGCATCTTGGCCTTTTCCGGCCGCACCACGCCGGCGTCGACCAAGGCCGCGGCCAGCTCGGCGCGCGTCAGTCCAGCCAGGTTAGGCGCCGTCTGAACGAGCGGCTGAGCCGCCGCGCGGCTGAGGTCGAGGGTCACGCCCAAGCGAGATTTCCTTTGATGCGGCCGCGGAATATAGGCGAGGCGGGGCCCCTCACCAAATCCGGCGGGCGCTTGGTCGCAGGCTGACCTCGATCAGGCGAGCGTCAGCAGGGCGAGCCCGGCCCCGCCGATGAGGATCCGTAGCCAGCCGAACGGCGCGAAGCCGCGGCGGGTGACGATGGCCAGCATCAGCTTGATGACCCCGAGCGCAACCACGAAGGCGGTGACGAAACCGATGGCCAGCAGGCCGAGGTTGCCGCCGGCCAGCAACTGGTCGCGGCTTTCGATGGCGTCGAGGACGAAGGCGCCGAGCATGGTGGGGATGGCGAGGAAGAAGGTGAACTCCGCGGCCGCCCGCTTGTCGACCCGGTTCAGCATCGCCCCGACGATCGTCGCACCGGAGCGGGAGACGCCCGGCATCATCGCCAGCACCTGGAAGAGGCCGATGATCAGCGACGTCTTGAGGGTCAACCGGGTGGCGTCGTCCTGAACCGGCGCGGGCGCCATGCGGTCGATCAGCAGCAGCACGATCCCGCCGAGGATCAGGGAGATGCACTGCACGACCGGACTGTCGAACAGCACGCCCTTGATGAAGTCGTGCAGCAGGAGGCCGAGCACCACCGACGGAAGGAAAGCCAGCAGCACCGAGGCGGCGAACCGGCGCGAGGCCGGGTCCGTCGGCAGGGTGACGACCGCGCCCCATAGCTTGCGGAAATAGAGCACCACGACGGCGAGAATGGCGCCCAGCTGGATCATCACCGCGAAGGTGTTCCAGAACGGGTCCGTCAGGCCCATCCCGTGTTTGGCCAGCAGCATCATGCCGGTCGACGAGACCGGAATGAATTCCGTCAGCCCTTCGATGATCCCGAGGATGACGGCGTAGACCCAATCCGGCACGGGCGAGCTCCAAACGACGGCGGAAGGCGGGAGAGGGCCGCCACTATGGTGAAGATCGAGTTCATCTCAAAATTGGACTAATAAGGATTTCCGCCTCCGCTTTGTCATCGGTCCGCGACGAAACGCGCCAGCCGATAGTCTAAAACATGGACTAGCCTCTTCCGGTGACTGTTGGTGTCCCGTATGACGCCGCGGCTTGAGAGGAGCGCCTCATGGCCGAGCGCATGCTGAAGTTCACCGTCACCCCGCGATCGACTCCGCCGAAGCGGGACGCCGATGTGCGCAAGGCCGACTTCCACGAGATTTACGCCGACTTCATCGACCAGAAGGCGAGCGAGCAGGCCTCGCGCTGTTCGCAGTGCGGGGTGCCGTACTGTCAGACCCACTGCCCGCTGCATAACAATATCCCCGACTGGCTGCGCATGACCGCCGAAGGCCGCCTGCAGGAAGCCTACGCCCTGTCGCAGGCCACCAGTTCGATGCCCGAGGTCTGCGGCCGCATCTGCCCGCAGGATCGCCTGTGCGAAGGCAATTGCGTCATCGAGCAGTCGGGCCATGGCACCGTCACGATCGGCGCCGTCGAGCGCTACATCAACGACAAGGCCTGGGAAGAAGGTTGGGTGCAACCCCTGGTCGCCGGTCCGGACCGGGGTCGCTCCGTCGGGATCGTCGGCGCCGGACCCGCCGGCCTGACCGCCGCCGAGCGGCTGCGCGAGATGGGCTATGCGGTGACGGTCTACGATCGCCACGACCGCCCCGGCGGCCTGCTGACGTACGGCATCCCCGGCTTCAAGCTGGAAAAGCCCGTGGTCGAGCGCCGCACCCGCCGCCTCGCCGACGGCGGCGTGGAGTTCAAGCTCGGCTTCGAGGTCGGCCGCGACGCCACCCTCGCCGAGCTTCGGGAGCGCCACGACGCGGTGCTGGTGGCCACGGGGGTCTACAAGGCGCGTGACCTGACCGTCCCCGGCGGGGGCTCGGACGGCGTCGTTGCGGCCCTCGACTACCTGATCGCGTCGAACCGCGAAGACATGGGCGACGAGCAGCCCAACTATCGCCACGGGCCGCTGTACGCCGCCGGCAAGAACGTGGTCGTCGTCGGCGGCGGCGACACCGCCATGGACTGCGTGCGCACCGCCATCCGCCAGGGCGCCGCCGCCGTCACCTGCCTCTACCGCCGCGACCGCGCCAACATGCCGGGCTCGGCCCGCGAGGTGGCGCATGCCGAGGAGGAGGGCGTCGTCTTTGAATGGTTGGCCGCGCCGCGCGCCGTCACCGGCGAAGCCCTGCATGCCGCTGGTCTGCGCGCCGCGCGCATGCGCCTGGGTCCGCCGGACGCTTCGGGACGCCAGGCGCCGGAAGAGGTCGAGGGGGCCGACTTCGAACTCAAGGCCGACCTGATCATCAAGGCCCTGGGCTTCGACCCGGAAGACCTGCCGACCGCTTTTGCCGCGCCGGATCTGGCCGTGAGCCGGTGGGGCACGCTGAAGGCCGACTTCCGCAGCATGATGACTTCGATCCCCGGCGTGTTCGCCGCCGGCGACATTGTGCGCGGCGCGAGCCTCGTCGTCTGGGCGATCCGCGACGGCCGCGACGCCGCCGCCGCCGTCGACCGATACCTGCAAGCCCACGCCAGCGCCGACGCGCTGCTGGCCGCCGAGTGATAGAGATGACAGACATCCTCGCCCGTTACGAGAACGACCGTCAGCGCCTGCTCCACGCCAATGGCGGCTACGACCTCACCGAACAGCACGACGCCTGCGGCGTCGGCCTCGTCTGCGCCGTCGACGGCAAGCCCCGCCGCGAGGTGGTGCAACTGGCCATCCAGGCGCTGAAGAACCTCTGGCACCGCGGCGCCGTCGACGCCGACGGCATGACCGGGGATGGGGCCGGGGTCCTCGTTTCGGTGCCACGCGACTTCTTCGCCGCCCACGTCGAGCGGATCGGCCACGAGGTGCGCCCAGGTCCGATCGCCGTCGGCCAGGTCTTCCTGCCGCGGACCGACCTGTCGGCCCAGGAGCTGTGCCGGACCATCGTCGAGGCCGAGGCCCTGCGGTTCGGCTTCTACATCTACGGCTGGCGCCAGGTGCCGGTCGACACCTCTGTGATCGGCGAGAAGGCCAACGCCACCCGCCCCGAGATCGAGCAGATCATGCTCTCGCCGCCCGCCGGCCTCGAGGGCGAGGCGCTGGAGCGCGCGCTGTTCCTGTGCCGCAAGCGGATCGAAAAGCAGGTCGCCGCCGCCAACATCCAGCACTTCTACATCTGCTCGCTGTCGGCCCGCTCGTTGATCTACAAGGGGATGTTCCTCGCCGAGCACATCGACGCCTTCTACCCCGACCTCACGGACCCGCGGTTCGAGGCGGCGGTGGCCATTTTCCACCAGCGCTACTCGACCAACACCTTCCCCGAATGGCGGCTGGCCCAGCCGTTCCGGATGCTGGCCCACAACGGCGAGATCAACACGCTGAAGGGCAACCGCAACTGGATGCGGAGCCACGAGATCCGCATGGCCGGCAACGCGTTCGGCGACTACCAGGAAGACGTCAAGCCGGTCATCCAGCCCGGCGGCTCGGACTCGGCGGCCCTCGACAACACCTTCGAGGTTCTGGTGCGCGCGGGTCGCGACGCCCCGATGGCCAAGACCCTGCTGATCCCGGAGGCGTGGAACGCCCGCACCGCCGAACAGATCAAGCCGGCGCACCGGGCGCTCTATTCCTACTGCAACGCGGTGATGGAGCCGTGGGACGGCCCGGCGGCGATCTGCGCCACCGACGGCCGCTGGGTGATCGCCGGCAAGGACCGTAACGGCCTGCGGCCTCTGCGCGTGGCGGAAACCAGCGACGGGCTGATGATCGTCGGCTCGGAAGCCGGCATGTGCCGGATCGACGAGGCGCGGATCACCCGCAAGTCGCACATTGCGCCGGGCCGGATGCTGGCCGTAGATCTCGCCGAGGGCAAGATCTACGGCGAGGAGGCGATCATCGACCGCCTGGCCGCCCAGCACCCCTATGATCGCTGGCTCGGCAACATGGTCGAGCTCGAAGATTCGATCGGTCCGGGCAGCGAGGACCGACTGTACGGCCGCGAGGAGCTGATCCGTCGCCAGGCCGCCGCCGGCCTCAGCCTGGAAGACCTCGAGCTGATCCTCGCGCCGATGATCGAGGACGGCAAGGAAGCCGTCGGCTCGATGGGGGACGACACCCCGCTGGCGGTGCTGTCCAACGAATACCGTCCGCTGTCGCACTTCTTCCGCCAGAACTTCAGCCAGGTGACCAATCCGCCGATCGACTCCCTGCGGGAGACCTCGGTGATGAGCCTGAAAACCCGGTTCAAGAACCTCGGCAACATCCTCGCCGAGGACGCGACCCAGACCGACGTGT
>NZ_JBIIGK010000093.1:0-11281 GCF_044236515.1 Phenylobacterium sp. | reverse complement strand
GCTGGATGCTCGGCGGCGTCCTCGACCTCGGCGAGATGACCGTCAGCGAGGTGATGGTCCACCGCAAGGCCATCGCCATGATCGACGCCGACCTGCCGCCGCGCGAGATCATCGCCGCCGCCCTCGACAGCCCCCACACCCGCCTGCCGCTCTATCGCGACGAGCAGGAGAACGTCATCGGCGTGCTGCACGCCAAGGACCTGCTGCGCGCCCTCGCCGCCGTCGACGGCAAGATGGACGCCCTGGACCTGGCGGCGATCATCCGCCCCTGCTGGTTCATCCCCGACACCACCACCCTGAAGGACCAGCTCGCAGCCTTCCTGAAGCGCCAGAACCACTTCGCCATGGTGGTCGACGAGTACGGCGCGCTCGAGGGCCTGATCACCCTCGAGGACATCCTCGAAGAGATCGTCGGCGAAATCGAGGACGAGCATGACGTCGTCGTCGCCGGCGTGCGGCCCGGGCCCGACGGCTCGGTGATCGTGGACGGCTCGGTGACCATCCGCGACCTCAACCGCGCCATGAACTGGTCGCTGCCGGACGAAGAGGCGGTGACCATCGCCGGCCTGCTGATCCACGAGGCCCGGACCATCCCCGACGTCGGCCAGGTGTTCGCCTTCCACCGGCACGAGTTCCGCGTCGTGGCCCGCAAGGGCAACCAGCTCACCGTTCTGCAGGTCTCCGCGCCGGAAGAAGAAGACTCTGGAAACTGATGGAACCCCGGGCGACCGACCGCGTTTAGTAGAGCTTGCCGATCGGGGGATCGTTCAGGACATGTCCACGGCCGACGCCGTCACGGACCCGACACTCAGCCCTTCGACGGATCGCACCCGCGATCTCGAAGCGCGGCTTGCCGCGCTTGAACTGGCTCTAGCCGAGGAGAGCCGTCGGGCCGACGCGCTCAACCGCATCGCCGCCGCCATCGGCGCGGGCGGCGACCTCGAGGGGGTGGTCCAGGCGGTGGTCGACGGCGGGGTCGAGCTGACGGGCGCTCAGTTCGGGGCCTTCTTCTACAACCTCGTCGACGCCGGGGGCGAAAGCTACACCCTCTACGCCCTTTCCGGCGCGCCGCGCTCGGCCTTCGAGCGCTTCCCGATGCCGCGCAACACAGCCCTCTTCCACCCGACCTTCGTCGGAGAAGGCGTCGTGCGCTCGGACGACATCACCAAGGACCCGCGCTACGGCCTTAGCGCGCCCTACCACGGCATGCCCCAGGGCCATCTGCCGGTTTGCAGCTACCTCGCCGCCTCTGTGGTCTCGCACTCGGGCGAGGTGCTCGGCGGCTTGTTCTTCGGCCACTCGCAGCCGGCCCATTTCCCAGCCCGACTGGAGCCCTTGATGGAGGGGCTGGCCGCCCAGGCGGCCGTCGCCATCGACAACGTCCGCCTCAACGCCTCGGCCCGCCGTGACCTCGAGGAGCGCCTGCGCGCCGAAGAGGCGCTCGCCGACAGCCAGGCCCGCCTGGAGCCGGCCCGCGAGCGGCTGCAGTTCGCCCTTGAGTCCGGCCGTCTCGGGTCGTGGGAACTCGACGTCGAGACCCGCGCCTACGACGCTTCCGAGCTCTGCCGCGCCAACTACGGCCGCAAGCCCGACGAGCCGTTCGGCTTCGAAGACCTCGTCGCCTCGATCCATCCGGACGACCGCCCGCGCATGCTCGCGGCCATGGAGACCGCGATCCGCACCGGCGGCGACTACGACATCGAGTACCGGGTCATCCACCCGAGCGGCGAGACCCGCTGGGTCCAGGCGCGCGGCCGCGCCGCCCAGGTCGCCGGGGCCGGGGGCGTGCGCCGCATGGCCGGGGTCTCGCTCGACGTCACCGAGCGCAAGCGCGCCGAGGAGCGTCAGCGCCTGCTGCTGAACGAACTGAACCATCGGGTGAAGAACACCCTGGCCACCGTCCAATCGATCGCCAGCCAGACTCTGCGCTCGGCCGCCGACGCGGCCGCCTTCCGCGCCGCCTTCGAGGCGCGGCTGCTGGCCCTGTCCCAGACCCACAACCTGCTGACCGACGCCGGCTGGGAAGCCGCCAGCCTGATCGACATCCTGCGCCTGGAGATGACTCCCCACGCGGCCGGCAAGCCCGGCGAGGCGCGGTTCCTCATCGACGCCGACCGCGACGTGCGCCTGACGCCGAAGGCCGCCGTCGCCCTCGGCATGGCCTTCCACGAACTCGCGACCAACGCCGTAAAATATGGCGCCCTGTCGACGCCGACCGGTCGTGTCAGCGTTCGTTCACGTGTCATGCTGTCAGATGCCGGCCACCGCTTGATCGTCGAGTGGACCGAGTCCGGCGGACCGCCGGTCACCAAGCCGCACCGGCGCGGCTTCGGCGGTCGACTTCTTGAACAGGGCCTCGCCGGCGAACTGAGAGGCGAGGTCAAGCTTGACTACCGGCCGGAAGGCCTGTTTTGCCGCATCGAACTGCCGATGCAGGGGTTGGAGCCCACCGAATGACCGAGCTTACAGATCTGGGCGGAATGCGCGTTCTCGTCGTCGAGGACGAGATGATGGTCTCGATGCTGATCGAGGACATGCTGACCGACCTCGGCTGCAAGGTCGTGGGCCCGGCCTCGCGGCTGGACGAAGCCGTCGCCGTGGTCGGCGAGGCCGAGATCGATTGCGCGGTGCTCGACGTCAACCTCGGCGGCCAGCCGATCTTCCCACTCGCCGATCTGCTGCGGCAGAAGGGCGTGCCCTTCGCCTTCGCCACCGGCTATGGCGACGCGGGCCTGCGCGACGTCGATCGCGGCTCGCCGGTTCTGCAGAAGCCGTTCCGCGAAGGCGACCTCGCCCGCGTGCTCGGCGAGCTCCGCGCGGCGGTCGGCTAAACCGCTCAGAGGTAGCCGAACGCCCGCGCCTGGGCGTCGATCCACAGCAAGCTCGCCGCTCCAATCAGGACGGCCAGCGCCATCAGAAGTTTCATGGGTCCTCTCCCGTCCCGGTTCTCACCGAGGACGCTGGAGATAGGCGCGCGCCGACAGGCCGGTAGCGGCGGCTTGCGAAATAGAGCTGTGCCTTGACGGAAAGAGCCCTGGCTCTCTCCCCTCAGCCTTCTCCGGGCGCGAACGCCTTCAGCGACAGGGCGTGGATCGGCCCGGCCAGCTCCGCCGATAATGCGCGGTAGACCATCCGCTGCCGCGCCACCTTCGACTGGCCGGCGAAGGCGTCGGCCTCGATCAGGACGTTGAAATGGCTTTCGCCGCCCGGGCGGGCGCCGGCATGGCCGTGGTGGTTGGCGGAGTCGTCCTGGATCTCCAGCCGCGTCGGCTGGAACGCTGCCGTAAGCTTGTCCCGGATGGCTTCGAATATGGCGCCCATCGTCTCGATCTTCAATTCTTGAAGGGGAATATCTTCACCCCATACTTGGCCCATGCCCGGCGCGTTTCAATACAGGCCCAAGTTCAAGGACATCCGGGTCCGCCCCCCCTCCGACGACGGGGCAGACCCAAAGGAGGACGTCCACGCCCTCAAGCCCGGCGAGCGGGCCTGCGACCATCCCGGCTGCCGCCAGGCGGCCACCGCCCGCGCGCCGAAATCGCGCGACATGCTCGACGAGCACTACTGGTTCTGCCAGCCGCACGCGGCGCAGTACAATCGCAACTGGAACTTCTTCTCCGGCATGAGCGAGGGCGAGGTCCGTCGTCGCCAGCAGGAAGAGCTGTTCACCGGCGGTCGCCCGACCTGGGAGATGAAGGCCGGCCGCCATTCACGCGAGGCCGCCGCCTTCTCCGCCAAGTTCGGAAAGAACCAGGGCGGCTACCGCGACCCGTTCAACATCTTCGGCGCGGGCGGCCCCTCGCCGAACCCCCGCCCCGCCCCCGAGCGCCCGATGGGCAAGATCGAGCGCGGCGCCCTCGCCGACCTCGACCTCGACGCCGACGCCGACGGCCCCAAGATCCGCGCCCGCTACACCGAACTGGTCCGCCGCCTTCACCCCGACGCCAACGGCGGCGACCGCGCCGGCGAACACAAGCTCCAGCGCGTCATCAAGGCCTATCAGGCCCTCCGCAAAGCGGGGATGGTGTAGGAGCGCGAACGGCAGGCGTGTCCGAGACGGGTGGGAAGCGGTGATCGGCTTCGAGGCCCGAACTGGACACTCGCCTCATGGCGCGAAAGCCGACGCTCCAAACGTCAGCGGAGGGTGGGAAGCGGACATTCGTCGCTTTCATGTCTGTGTTGAAGCTCAAGCTGCTAGCCGTCTGCGATTAGCTGAGTCAGCATTTCCGGCATGTGGTCACGCTTCCGAAGCACCTCTCTCGCGCTGGCCGCAATCGGCGTCCTGTTTGGTTGCGCGCCTCAGCCCGACACGATTGACCGCTCGAGAATGCCTCGCGGTGTTGGCCTTTGCGTCCGCACGGAAAGCGCATCAGCAGGGACGCCGATTTTGGACGCTGAAATCGTCGTGTCTTCTGGTGATCCTACTTGGGACGAGCAAGTCCGTCAGGACGTGATCGGACAACCCGCGCCGAGCGACTTGCAAGAGTGGTCCACAATGTGGGCCATCGACACAGAAGCGCCTGCCACTCGCCCCAAATTCAGCTGCGACCACCACGGCAGCGACACTGACCCGCACGCGAATGATCGATAGCCGCAGGAGGCACGAGAGCCCAACTGCCCTAGGTCACTTATGGGTGGATTCAGATGTCGCGTCCGGACCGCTAGGGACAATCGCCCCCAACGTAGCAGGCAGTTCCAAGGAGCGCATAGCAGCCGCTGGGAACGGAGAGGGCGAGCAGGACGATTGCGAAGATCGTCTTCGTTCGAGACGGCTGTGGCCAAACGGCAAGCAGGATCGCGGCAACGGTGCTCAGCAGGATCAGCAGCGACAGCCAATAGATCGGATCGCGAAGGGCTAGGAGGGGGTGTGCCATCCTCAAAACGTTGCTCGCGGCCAAGCTTACGTCCAGCCATTCTGCTGAGGTGTCGTGAAGGTCCGCAATGGGTGGTTAGCGGACGTAGGAGGCCGTGATCACGTGCTGGATCATGAACTTCGGTTCCGGGACGGTCGTTACCATCACCAAAACATCGCCTTTTGGGGTCGGAAAGCGCCAGGACGAATTGGTCGCGGTTAGCCCCTGGACCTTCTTGCGGGACACTGGTTGCTCGGTCGCCGCCTGACCTAAAGCTCGGGCAGCCACGTCGGCGACGGCGCGTACGCTATCCTGCACCGACCGCTCATCCGCTTCTGCCACCTCGACGACGCAAAGGCCGGTGGGTTCGTAGTGGACCAGCATCATCGCGCCCGATGCTCGTCCCTGCACGTTCCACAAAGCGTCAGCCTGTACATGCGGCTTGATCCGCTTTTTGGTCGCCTCATCGAACTTGGTGATTTCAAAGCGCTTCGTGTCGACGTCGGGCTGCCTGCCCGCGAACATGCTCAGGCAGAGGCCGGAGAATGCATTCGCAGCGTCCTCAGCCCGCGGGTCAGGGGCGGCAGATGCAGTGCTCGCGAAGAGGCTGGAAGCAACGAGGATCGGGAACAGGCATAATCTCATAGATTCACGCTCTGGTCCCGGTGATGCGGAAGCTTAACTGCAAACCCCGCGGCACGGAAGCAGACGCTCCGGAGGTCGCCTAAGGGGTCGATAGCCGACCTTCACGCTTCCTTCCCGTCTGCGATCGGACAGGAAATTTGCGCGCTCACCCGAACAACATCACCGCCTGCCAGACCGCCAGCGCCACGACCACGCCGCCAACGATCCAGGTCAGCAGCCGCAGCGGCAGCACCTTGGTCATCCAGCCGGCGATCGGCGCCGCCACCACGCCGCCGGCGATCAGCCCAGCCAGCGACCACAGCAGGCCGCCAAGCCCCGTCGTCCCCCAGTGGCCGGTCAACAGCGCCGCCAGGAACGCCGACGACGTCGCCACCGCCACGAACAGCTCGGCGGCGTTGGTGGTGCCGATCGCTTTGCGCGGGTCCGCCCCCGCCCCCATCAGCGTCGAGGTCACCACCGGCCCCCAGCCGCCGCCGCCGATGGCGTCGAAGAAGCCGCCGACCAGGCCGAGCGGCAGCGGCGACTTCCAGGAGAACACCTTCGGCCGCGTGCCCTTCCAGGCCCGCCAGAGGATGATCAGACCCATCAACCCCAGCCAGCCGACCACGAACGGCTTGATCTTCTCGCCGTCGACGCTGGTCAGCACATAGGCCCCGAGGCCGCCGCCGACCACGCCGCCGAGCGTCAGCAGCCGCAGGAGCCGCCAGTCGATGTTGCGGTGATAGAGGTGCGACAGGCCCGACGCCGCGCCGGTGAAGACCTTGGCTGCATGCACGCTGGCCGACGCATTGGCCGGCGAGACGCCGACGCTCAACAGCACGGTGGTCGAGATCACGCCGTAGGCCATGCCGAGCGCGCCATCGACGAGCTGGGCGACGAAGCCGACGGCGGCGAAGAGCCAGAAATCCGGTGTCACGGCGCGCCCGATACTGGAGCT
This sequence comes from Phenylobacterium sp., assembly GCF_044236515.1. Classification (GTDB taxonomy): domain Bacteria; phylum Pseudomonadota; class Alphaproteobacteria; order Caulobacterales; family Caulobacteraceae; genus Phenylobacterium. Next base: position 4,846 of record NZ_JBIIGK010000093.1, on the reverse strand, counting down.
TGGCCACGCCCGCCACTCAAAACGCCGTTTGACACTGTCGGCGCGGCCATCGCCCGTCACGGATACCGGCGCCAGAAACCCTCCAAGCTCTGCCATCTAATCTCTATTTACCTGGTGGGAGATGAAGCTATGGGTGGCGGCTGAATTCGTGGGACCGGTCATGGAAAACTTCGTGCTGTTCGCCTTCGTGGGCTTCCTCGCCCAGTGCGTCGACGGCGCATTGGGCATGGCCTACGGCGTGGTCTCCTCCACTGTCCTGCTGAGCTTCGGCGTGCCGCCTGCGACGGCCTCGGCGAGCGTGCACGCGGCGGAAGTCTTCACCACCGCCGCCTCCGCCGGCTCCCACGCCGCCCATAAGAACGTGAACTGGAAGCTCTTCATCCCGCTGGCTGCCGGCGGCTGCATCGGGGGCGGCCTCGGGGCCTTCGTCCTGACCAGCGTGCCCGGCGACGCCATGAAGCCGTTCATCGCCGCCTACCTTGGTCTGATGGGCCTGGTCATCCTCTGGCGCGCCTTGAAGGGCGCCGGCTCGCGGCAATTTCCGCGCCGTTATTCCGGCCCCCTCGGCTTCTTCGGCGGCTTCGTCGACGCGGTCGGCGGCGGCGGCTGGGGCCCGACCGTCACGACCGCCATGGTCGGCTCCGGGGCCGAGCCGCGCATCAGCATCGGCACCGCCAACGCGGCGGAGTTCTTCGTCACCGCGACGATCTCGGCGGCCTTCCTCGCCGCCCTTCTGTCCGGCCACTGGTCGGAGGCCGACGCCATTTCCAGCCACGCCGGCTCGGTCGCCGGGCTGATCGTCGGCGGCCTGCTGGCCGCGCCGCTGGCCGGCCGGATCGTCAAGATCGCCCCCGTGCGGGTGCTGACCTTCGCGGTCGGCGGCATCGTCGTCGCCCTGTCGGCCTACCAGTTCGGCCGCCTGCTGAAGCTCTTCTAGGCCGCGGTCTTATTGGCTGGATCGCGGACCGCCGCCCGCCGCTCGGACACCACCGCCATCACCGCCGCCGCGGCCAGCACCCCGGCGGCGATCAGGAAGCTCGTCCCGATGAACGGGATCGCCGCCCGCTCGCCCACCGAGATCGAGTAGACGAAGCCGAAGAACAGCGGCGAAAGGACGCCGGCGATCGACGCAAGGCTGTTGATCGCCCCCTGCAACTGGCCCTGTTCGGCCTCGGACACCCGCGCCGTCATCAACGACTGCAGCGTCGGCATGGCCAGACCCCACAAGGCGTTCGGCAGCATGGCGGCCACGAACAGCGCGCCGTTGGTCGCCAGGCCCATGCAGCTGATGCCGACCACTCCGCCGCACAGGCCAAGCAGCATCGTCCGCCGCTCGCCCAGGCGCTTGACCACCGGCCCGGTCATCAGCCCTTGCACGGCCATGTCGAGCAGCCCGACGAAGGCCAGCACGAGGCCGACCTCCAGCGCCGTCCAGCCATAGCGGTGGCCGGCGTAGAGCACGAAGATCGCGGAGAACACGTGGTGGGCGAAGTAGAGCAGGAAATCGACCGTCGCGAGCCCTAGCAGCCCGGTCCCCGACCTCAGCAGGTTCAGCGCCCCGAACGGGTTTGCCCGCGTCCAGGAAAAGGGCGTCCGGTTCGCCTTCGGCAGCGATTCCGGCAGCACCACCAGGCCGTAGACGAAGGCCACCGCGCTCATCGCCGCCGCCGCCCAGAACGGTGCCCGCGGCGAGATCTCGCCCAGCACCCCGCCCAGGAACGGCCCCAGCACGAAGCCGCCGCTGAACGCCGCTCCGACCAGACCATAGGCCCGCGCCCGCCCCGCCGGCTCCGTCACGTCGGCCACATAGGCATAGACCGTCGTGAAGCTCGACGACGTCACCCCGCCGATCAGCCGCCCGATCGCCAGCCACCACAGGTTCGGCGCCAGGGCCATCAGCACCCAGTCGATCGCCATCCCGGCCACCGACACCAGGATGACCGGCCGGCGCCCGAACCGGTCCGAGAGCGAGCCGATCACTGGCGAGGCCAGGAACTGCGCCCCGGCCCACAGGGCGATCAGCAGGCCGTTCCAGACGCCCGCGTTGGCGTCCGAGCCGGCGAATTTCTCGATGAGGGGCGGCAGGACCGGGATCACCAGGCCCATGGCGACGATATCCAGGGCGGCGGTGACCAGGATGAACGCCATCGCGGCGCGACGTTTGCGGAGTGACATGGCCGCGGTACTTAGAGGTCCGCGCCGGCCCCGGCCAGCGTGTATCTCGGTTCCCCTCAACCTGAGGCTGGCGCTTGCTCCCGATCGGCGGCTATTTCCCGGACAAGCTCGATCCGCAGGCCCCGGCGCAGGTCGCGGTCGTCACCCCGTCCCTGATGCGCGCCTCGATCCGCACGGCCCTCGAGAGCGTCTACGCCCAGGACCTTCAGGGCCGCATCCAGCTGGTGATCGGCGCCGACCTCAATCCGACCGATACCGAACACGTCTACGCCGCCCTGGCCGACCGTCCGGACCACGTCTCGGCCGTGGTGCTGACGCTCCCCTACTCGACCTCTCAGCGGCACGGCGGCGTGCATCCCGCCTGGGACGGCGGCGCCCTGCGCACAATCCTCAGCTTCATGGCCAACGCCCGCCACGTCGCCTACCTCGACGACGACAACGTCTGGACAACGGATCACCTGTCGAGCCTGCTGGCTGCGGTCCAGGGCCGTCACTGGGCCTATTCCCTGCGCCTGCTGCTCGACGAGGACACCGGCGATGAGCTCGGCGTCGACCGCTGGGACGCCGTCGGTCCCGGCAAGGGCCGGTTCAAGGACCAGGGCGGCATGGTCGATCCCAACTGTCTGCTGCTCGACAAGGTGCTTTGCGCGCCGGCCCTGTGGCAGTGGTCCGATCCCGGCCCGAAGCTCAAGCGGCTGGAGGCCGACCGCCGCATCGCCGCGACCCTGGCGCGGTTCCCGCACGGCGAGGTCGGCCGCGCGACCGTGCGCTACCGCATCCGGCCGACCAACATCCTGCGCCAGTTCCTTCGCGAGGGGACGGAGTTCTAGGCCTTGGCCCAGGCGGCGACGACGCCACGTTCGGCCAACCCGGCGAACAGCCGCTGCACGTTGATCTGGTTCACCTCGAAGAAGGTCCGCCACTCCGGAACCGCCAGCGACTCCTCGGTGACGATGTAGCCGCCGCGCGTCCGGGCGCAGCGCCCGCGGCTGGCCAGCTCCATCGCGTGGCGGCGCGCCGTCTCGGCCGGCAGGCCCAGCCGCTCGGTCAGCTCGCGCATCGACACCGCGCGCCGCACGGGCGTCGCCGCCGCCACCGGGTCGGGCGCGACCTCGGTGTTCAGCCCCAGCACGCCGAGCAGCAGCACGGTCGAGCTCGCGTCGCCGGCGATCGGCAGCAGATGCTCGGCCGAGCGCAGCAGGTAGTCGGCCAGGATCCGCACCGCCGCCCGCACCGGCGCGCCTTCGTCGGTCTCGTAGGCCGGCTCCGGCAGCGGCTCCAGCAGCCCGGCGGCCGCGAGCTCGGTCCAGAACCGCCGCAGCCGCTCATGCGCGGCCATGATCGAGGCCACGTACTGCGGCGAGGTCAAATAGGCCTCCGGCACGATCACCCCGCCGTCCAGCGAGTGGCAGACGCCGCGCCGCTCCAGGTCGTGCACCCGGCGACGCACCGTCTCGTAGGGCAGGTTCAGCGACGCGGCGATCCGGCTGACGCTCACCGGCCGCCGGTCGACGTCCGGGGCCGCGGCGTCGACTCCGCCGTAGCGCCGCCGCGCGTCGGGGTCCTTGGTCAGCAGGATGACGTTGGCCTGGTTGATGGCCATCACCAGCAGCGCGTCGCGGCTGGCCAGGCCATCGATGCCCAGGGCGAACTGGTCGCACAGGAACGCCAGCGACAGGTTGCCGACCGCCCGGCGGCGGGTTGTCGGATCACGCGGCGACGGCGCGGCCGGCGACGGATCCTGATTCAAGGCGGCGGTATGAGGCATGCCTGCCGCTATTTGCGCCCGCCGCCGCCGGATGACAAACCGATCTTGCCCCAAACCGGCGAGCGACAAGCTGTCGCGGCAAGGCGGCTCTCCCGTGCGGGAGAGCCGCCCCGGCGCCCATCCGCAGACGGACGCCGCGTCTCTCGGAGGCGCGACCAGCGTCGCCGAAAGACCTCGGGGCCCAGCGAAGCGCCGGGCGTTAAGTCAGCTATCCAACATAGCGGATGACCGGGCGATGAACCATGCTGACGCTCGCGCGCGGCAGGCCGGATGCGCTTCCGTGCCGCATGGCGGGCCACGCCGCGCGCCGGTATCGCCTGGACATCGAATTCCTCAGTTTCTTGCGTCCGGGTTCTCAGCCATGAACATGTCTTCGAAGGAAGCCGCCGAGTGGGGCTCGGCCATCCTGGTCTTCGCCTCGGGCGGCATGGCGGGTCATTATGCGGCGCTGGGCATGAGCCCGGTGCAGTGGGCAGGGGCCGCCGCGGCGGTCCTGGGGTCGGTGACGCTGGCGGTGTGCATCCGCGTCTGGCCGTCGCCTGCGAAGGCCAACGCCGAGCAGGACTAAGTCGGCACCAGCGTCCCGGAGAAGGCCCGCCTCGGCGGGCCTTTTTCGTATCCGCCCTACTCCGCCGGCTCCAGCGGCACGAGGATCTCGCCGCCGCCGTCGCGGAACTTGGCCGCCATCTGCGCCATGCCGGCGTCGACCTCGTTCTGCTGCCGCGCCGCCTCGCGGATGTCCTGGCTGATCTTCATCGAGCAGAACTTGGGGCCGCACATCGAGCAGAAGTGCGCCGTCTTGAACGCCTCCTTCGGCAGGCTCTCGTCGTGATAGGCGCGGGCCGTCTCGGGATCGAGGCCCAGGTTGAACTGGTCCTCCCAGCGGAACTCGAACCGCGCCCG
>NZ_JBIIGK010000247.1:0-2938 GCF_044236515.1 Phenylobacterium sp. | reverse complement strand
ACCCCCGGCTCCAGGAACGGATCAGAAAACGGCTCCATGGGCGATTCTCTTATGGGCCGCCGGGCGTTTTCCAAAGGCTCAAATCACCTCAAGGTCGCCCGCCATGAGCGAAACTCCCTCCGAGCGCGACGCCGCCGCGCCTCCCGCCGTCGCGATCCGTCCGGCCGAGCTCAGCGCCTATATCGCGGCGCGGATGTGTCACGACTTCATCAGCCCGGCTAGCGCGATCATCTCCGGCCTCGACCTGCTGGAAGACCCCTCCGCCCAGGACATGCAGGCCGAGGCGATGGGGCTGATCAACGCCTCGGCGCGCAAGCTGGCCGACCTGCTGTCGTTCACCCGCGTGGCGTTCGGCGCCTCGGCTTCGGCCGAGACGTTCGACGCCCGGGAACTGGAGAAGCTGGCGCGGGGCGTGTTCTCCCACATGCGCGCCGAACTGGATTGGGCGGTGGAGCCGGCGGCGGTGAACAAGCCGGCGGCCCGGGCCCTGCTGAACCTGGCGCAGCTCGGCGGGGCGGCGCTGCCGACCGGCGGCACGGCGCGGGTGCGGGCCGTGCAGGAAGGCGCCTCCCTGGCGCTGGCGGTCGAGGCGACGGGTCCGCGGGCGCGGCTGCGGCCCGAGGTGCTGGCCGGGCTGCAGGGCGCCGCGCTCGGCGAAGGGCTGCACGGCCATTGGGCGCAGGCCTATTACGTGCACCTGTTCGTGACCGACGCCGGCGGGCGGGTGTTCGCCGACGTCACCGAGGAGCAGGTGACCTTCGCGGCGACGATTCCGGCCTAGGGCGGCTTCCACGCCTCCTTAACCATGTCGGGCGACAACCGGCGCGGGGAATGGGGCCAGCCGCGTGAAGACCTGTCTCGTCGTCGACGACAACCGCGTCATCCGCAAGGTGGCGCGGCGCATCCTGGAGGACCTCGGGTTCCAGGTGGCGGAGGCGTCCGACGGGGCCGAGGCCCTGGCCTGGTGCCGGGTCGACATGCCGAGCGCGATCCTGATCGACGGCCAGATGCCGGTGATGACCGGCCTGGAGTTCACACGCCGCCTGCGGACCGAGCCCGGCGGCGATGGTCCGCGCGTCGTGTTCTGCTCGGAGGAGACAGACCTCGACCGCATCCGCGAGGCGCTGGACGCCGGCGCGGACGAGTACATCATGAAGCCGTTCGACGGCGAAATCGTCGCCTCGAAACTGGCCTGCGCCGGAGTGATGGCGTGAACGCGACGCCCGGCCTGACCGCCGCCGACCGCGCGCTCGCCGCTCGCCTGTGCGCCGAGCGCACCGGTGTGCGCATCGATCCGGAGAAGGCCTACCTGATCGAGAGCCGGCTCTCCCCGCTGGCGCGGCGCGAGGGGTTCACCGGGGTCGGCGACCTGCTGCGGACGATCCGCGACCGCCAGGAGGCGCGCCTGGTGCAGGCGGCGGTCGAGGCGCTGGCGACGCGGGAAACGGGGTTCTTCCAGGACCCGACGCTGTTCGCCGCCCTGCGCGACGAGGTGATCCCCCGGCTGGCCCGCCAGCGCCCGGGCGAGCCGGTGCGGATCTGGGTGGCCGCCTGCCGGGGCGGCCAGGAAGTCTATTCGATGGCGATGACGGTGGCCGACGCCCCCTGGGCGGGGGCGCGCATCGAACTCTTCGCCTCCGAGCTGTCGGAGCGACAGTTGGAGAAGGCCCAGGCCGGCCTTTACAGCCAGTTCGAGGTCCAGCGCGGCCTGCCGGCCCGGCTGCTCGTGCGCCACTTCGAGCGGCGGGAGGAGGCGTTCGCGGTGTCGCCCCGCTTGCGCCAGATGATCCGCTGGCGCGCCGCCAACCTGCTGGAGGAAGCCGGCCGGCTCGGCCGGTTCGACCTGATCCTGTGCCGAGGAATGCTGGCGATCATGACCGAGGAGGCGCGCCAGCGCGTGCTGTCGGGCCTGATCAGCGCCCTGGCGCCGGACGGGGTGCTGGTGCTCGGCCCGGGCGACGCCGCCGCCGAACCCGGCCTCACGGGCGTGCCGGAGATACGCGGGGCCTACACGCCGAAGGCGCTGGCCCACGCCGCCGCCTGAAACGTAAGAAGCCCCGCCGGTGAAGGCGGGGCTTCGTGACGCCTTTGCGGGCGACGGTCTCTTAGTTGCGCGCGTCTTCGGCGGCGCCGGTCACGGCCGAGCCAGCGGCCTGGACGTCACGGCCGGCGCCCGACACGGTGTTGCAGGCGGCGACGACGAGGCTGGCCGCGAGGGCCGCCATCACAACGATCTTCTGCATGGTGAAATCTCCCGGGAGAAACTCTGACTGAGCCCCGCGCAAACGGATCATGCTGCAGCTTGGTTCCCAGGCGCCGGCGTCTCGGCGGCCAATGTGGGGAAGATCAGCCGCGCCGTGATCCCGCCGTTCGGATTGCGGACCAGTTCCGAGCGGCCGCGCAGCTGGCGGCCGAAGGCGGTCATCAGGGTGCGGCCGACGCCGGAGGCCGCCAGGGCCCCCTCCGGCGCATCGCCGTCGTCGGAAATCTCCAGCTCCGCCTCGTCGCCGCGGACGGTGAAGCGCAGGCTCAGCAGCCCGCCGCGCTCGGCGAAGGCGTGCTTCTGGGCGTTGGTGATCGCCTCGACAGCGAACAGGGCCAGGGGCGCCAGCCGGTCGGGATCGATCACAAGGGCGTCGACCTTGAGCTCGGTGCGCACGGGCGGGCCGTGCAGCATCTCGCCCGCGACCAGCTGAGCCGTCAGCTCCTCGAGGAACGGACGCAGGTCGACGCGCTTCAGGTCGGGGCCCTGATAGAGGGCGCGATAGATCAGGGCGAGGGCGGTGATCCGCTGGCGGGTGTCGCTCATCGCCGCCCGGGCGGCCGGGTCGGACAGCGCCCGCTGCTGCATGTTGAGCAGGCTGGAGATGACTTGCAGGTTGTTCTTCACCCGGTGATGGATCTCGCGCATCAGCGCGTCCTTCTGGGCGAGGTTGTC
>NZ_JBIIGK010000092.1:0-11415 GCF_044236515.1 Phenylobacterium sp. | reverse complement strand
TCCGCGGCCCGAAGCCGGACGTGATCGAGGTCGAGGTCGCCGGCCAGGTGATCCAGCGATACCGCGTCGGTCAGGACGGCCGCGGCGATCACGTCAATCCGGGCGCGCCGGCGGTCGTCGCCCAGACCACCTATGGCGACACCAACTGGATGACCAACTATCGCGGCTTTGTGACCACCTACTCGCTGAACGCCGAGGGAGACGTGGTCGGCCAGCGCAGCGGCGACGTCCCGGACTGGCTGAGCCCGAGGTTCGTCCTCGCCTTTAACCCCTCACGGCCCGGTCTCGACGCGGCCCTGAAGGCCGCCCTCGGCCAGATCCATGAGGAAGCCGACCGGTTCGAGGGCCACAACCACAGCCACGAGGACGGCGAAGGCCACTAGTAGCCGACGGCCCGGTCCACCAGGCCGTCGACGGGCTCGCCCCTCAACGCACGCCGCAGGTTGTCCGCGAGCACCGGCGCGGCGGTCTGCGGATAGGTGAAGGCCGCGGCGTGCGGGATCACCGCGATCGCCGGATGGCCCCAGAACGGGTGACCCTTCGGCAGGGGCTCCTGCCGGAAGACGTCCAGCGTCGCCGCCTCGATCTGCCCGCTCTCCAGCGCCGTCAGCAGGTCGGCCTCATTCAGGTGCGCGCCGCGACCGACGCTGATCAGGCAGGCGCCCTTCGGAAGGCGGGCGAACAGGTCGGCGTTCAGCACACCCTCGGTCTGCGGCGTCAGCGGCAGCAGGCAGACCAGGATCTCGCAGCCGGCCGCGAACTCCGCCAGACCGTCGTCGCCGCCAAACATCTCGACGCCGTCGAACGGTCGCGCGGTCCGCGCCCAGCCGCGTACCCGGAACCCGGCCGTCAGCAAGCTTCGCGCGCAGGCCCGGCCAAGCTCCCCCATGCCCATGATGCCCACCGTCCGCTCGCTGGCCAGCGGCGGTCGGATCGCGCGCCAGACCTGTTCGCGCTGCTGGCGTTCATAGCGGTGCAGCGAGCGGTGGTGATGCAGGGTGCGCATCAGCACGAACTCGCTCATTCCCTCGGCGAGGTTGGGGTCGAGCATCCGGACGATCGGCGCGTCCGGCAGGTCCGGGTCGAGCAGCAGCGAGTCGACCCCGGCCCCCAGCGAGAAGATCATCCGCAGGTTCGGAAAGCCGCGCCAGAAGCCGCGGGGGTTGGCCCAGGCGAAGCCGAAGTCCACCTCCGCCGGGTCGCCGCCGTCGGGCCAGATCCGCAGCTCGACCTCGGGCGCCGCCGCGCGGATGTCGCTGGCCCAGCGCTCCGGAGGGACGCCTTCGCAGGCGAACAGCAGGACAGGACGGCCTTCAGGGGTCACGGGAGGATCAAAGCCTTCAGTCGGAGAGCGCCGCCTCGGGCGCCGGTCACATGGTCTCGGCGCAGCGCTCGAGCCACCGGCGGAATTTCAGAATGCCGGGGCTACGCCAGCGATCGCGCCGCGCCCGGAACACGTACGCCCCGAACCGCGGCGCCGGCTCGGCCGGCGTGACGTTCAGCCGGACGAGCTGCCCGCCGTCCAGGTCGTCGGCCAGCAGGAAGTCGTTGGTCAGCGCCACCCCCTGCCCGCGCCGGGCGGCGTCCAGCGTCAGGTGGGCATGCCACAGCCGCGGTCCAGCCAGCCGGGTCGGCGTGGTGACGCCCTTGGCCGCCAGCCATTCGCGCCAGTAGGTGTCGTCGTGCTCGTGCAGCAGCGGCTGGTCCAGCAGGGCCTCTGCCGGGACGACCGGCGGCAATTCGGCGGCCAGCGCCGGGCTCGCGACCGCGATCACCTCCGGCCGGGCGATCTCCGAAGTCAGAAGGTCGCCGTCGGCGTTGGGCGTGATGTCCCGCAGGTAGCGGATCTCGGCGTCCGCCTCGTGCCGGCCGAAGTCCGGGGCCTGTTCAGTGGGGCGGACCTCGATCTCGATCTCGGGGTCCAGCGTCCGGAACTCGGAAAGCCGGCCGTTCAGCCAGCGATAGGCGAGACCCGGCACGCACCAGATCATCAGGCGATGGTCGTCGCCCTGGCGGGTCAGCTCGGCGCTGGCCCGGCCGATCTCCTCGAGGGCGGCGGAAATCCGCTCATGGTAGCGCGCGCCTTCGGCGGTGAGGCGGCCGCCCTGCGCCCGGTCGATCAGCCGAACTCCGGCCCAGGCTTCGAGCGCCCGCAGATGACGGCTGACCGCCGCGTGGTCGACGCCGAGTTCCAGCGCCGCCCGCCGGATGCCGCCGAGCTGCCCCACCGCTTCGAACGCACGCAGGCCGGAGAACGGCGGCAGCACCCGACGACGCAACCCCGATCTGGGGTTCTGGGGATTTTCCTCCCCGTCGTTCCACGCAACGCCCATGACATCCCCTTCGCGCGAAGGGTTGGCCTTTGCGGGCGTCTTGTAAAGCGCTGCCGCGTCGGGCGCCGGATCACCATCCGGTTTGCCGCCCACGATCAGATCCTCGCGAAGGGATAGGTCCGCTTTTCGATCACCTCGCTGACCGCCCGATGCGCTTCCAGGAAGGCCGCGTCGGTGTGCGGGCTGGCGGCGGCGTCGGAGTTGGCGATGGTGATCAGGCCGTAGGGCTGGCGACCGACCACGCACGGCCGGTTTTCGCTCTTGGTGAACACCCACTCCATCGGGTCGTAGAGGCTGTTGTAGGTATAGGCGTAGCCGTGCGGCCAGCGGTTCACCGTGATGCCGGCGATGTCGCGCGCCGGATCGAAGCCCCCGGCGCCCAGTTGGCGGGCCAGCTCGCTGCGGATGTTACGTTCGAAGGTCTCGAACGAGGTCTCCAGCAGCTCGGCGCGGCCGATCCGGTGCTGGTCGCGCCGCGGCAGGCCGGGCTTGGTCATCACCTTTACCAGGTGCAGGGCGATCGGATCGTCCGGCGTGCGGGCATGGTGCAGGCCCCCGAGGCTCGCCGCCTCGGTCAGCTCGCAGCTTTCGTGGAACGAGGTCGGGCTGGAGATCCGGCTGACGCCCAGCTTGTCCCAGGCGCGCCAGTTCCGCAGGGCGACGTTGGTGTAGATGATCGGGCCCTTGACCCCATAGGCGAGCGCCTCGCGCTGCGCTTCCGGCAGCTCGGGGACCATGTACGGGATGACCATGTTCCAGCAGGCCATGACCACGGCCTTGGCCCGGACCCGCGAAAGCTGACCGCGGTTGATGTAGCTGACCAGCGCCTCCTTGGCGGTGGCCGCGTCGCCGTCGTGGCGGACGTTGACGACCGTGCTGTTGAGGCGGATGCGCACCGCCTGGCCGTCCTGGTCGAGCTTGCCGTAGTCGACCTTGGCCAAGCCCATGTCTTCCTGGCTCGAGCCCTCGACCGCGTCGGGGATCAGGGTCTTGACCAGCAGGCGCGCCACCGTGGCGTTGCCGTCCGGGAAGTGCACCGAGTGGCCGCCCTCGCGCTGGCGACCGTGATGGCCGCCCGGCAGGTCGGCGAACAGGCCGCCCGGCAGCGGCTGCAGCCCTAGGCCGCCGAAGCCTGGCGCGCCCGACGCCCACGAGAACAGCGCCGGGGTCGCGTCGGCCCCGACGCAGAAGGTGCCGTGGCCGCTGGTCTGGTAGAACCACACGACCTGCGGATCGACCTTCACGACGTTCAGCAGGTAGTCGCGGTACGAGATCTTCGCCAGCCGCTCCATCTTCTGCTCGGGCGTCAGGCCCGGGAAGTAGTCCGGCTGGTTCGGGCCGATCAGGCGCAGCATGTCCGCCTTGGCCTTCGCCGACAGCGGGGTCTTGGCGATGGTCTCCGGCGCGATGCCGCGGCCGCGCGGGCCGTCGTTCACCACCAGCCGGTCGCGGCCCCAGGTCTGCTTGTCGAAGAAGTACGAGGGCTTGAGGTTGCGCGAGGCGTAGAGCTTGTCGTTCTCCTCGTTGGCCTTCTCATAGCGGTGCAGGTCGACGCCGATGTCGTCCAGCACCTGCCGGGCCCAGCGGTTGTAGCGCTCGGGCGACTCGATATTGAGCGTGCCGCCGTTGATGACCACCAGCTTGCCGTCGACGCGGAACTCGTTGCGCTTGGCGTGTCCGCCGAAGTCGTCGTGGTTCTCGAGGATCAGCACCCGGACATCCTTGCCGACGTCCTTGAGGAAGAAGTGCGCCGCCGCCAGGCCGCTCAGGCCGCCGCCGACCACCACCAGGTCATAGGTCTGGTCGACGTCGCGCGCCGCGCCGATGTCGAGCGTGCCGTCGCGCAGGGCGTGGGCGCTCTCGAAGGCCCCCGGGTGGCTGCCGCGCATCCCGGTCTTGGCCGGGGGATAGGTCTCGTTGGCCGCGCCGCCGCCCGGGCCTGCGCCCTGCGCCAGCGCCGCGCCGGGGAGGCCAAGGGCCAGCGCCCCGGCCGCCGCGCCGTGCACGAAGTCGCGCCGGCTGATCTGGCGGTCCATGCCAAGGTTGCGATCGCCGTCCATATGCCCCTCCCCGGGAATACGTCGGCGGGGCGAGGCCCCGCCGCTTTGTTACTGTTGGTGGCCCGTCCCGTTCGGAATCAGGCGGTCGCCTCGATGCATTCCCGCAGCGTATCGATGATCCGGTCAATATCGCCGTTGGTCGCGATGAACGGCGGCGACAGGGCGATGATGTCGCCGGTCACCCGGATCAGCACGCCCTTTTCGTAGCAGCGGTTGAAGATCTCCATCGCCCGCGCGCCCGGCGCGCCCGGCCGCGAGGCCATCTCGACGGCGCCGATGAAGCCGATGTTGCGGATGTCCGCGACGTTCGGCGCGCTCTGCAGCTCGTGGATGCGGGTCTCGAGGTACTCGCCGAGTTTGCCGGCCTTCGTGAACATGTCCTGTTCTTCGTAGGCGTCGAAGGTGCCGAGCGCAGCGGCGCAGGCCAGCGGGTGGGCCGAATAGGTGTAGCCGTGGAACAGCTCGATGCCGCCGTTGGCGACGCCGGCCAGGGTGTCGAAGATGCCGTCGCGCACCAGCACCGCGCCCATCGGCACGGCGCCGTTGGTCAGGCCCTTGGCCATGGTGACGATGTCGGCCTTCACGTCGAAGTAGTCGACGGCGAAGTTGGTGCCGAGGCGGCCAAACGCGGTGATCACCTCGTCGAAGATCAGCAGGATGCCGTGCTTGTCGCAGATCTCGCGCAGGCGCTTCAGGTAGCCCTTCGGCGGCACCAGCACGCCGGTCGAGCAGCTCACCGGCTCAACGATCACCGCGGCGATGGTCGAGGCGTCGTGCAGGGCGACCAGGCGCTCCAGGTCGTCGGCGAACTCCGCGCCCTGCTCTGGCATGCCCTTGGTGAAGCGGCTGCGGTCGAGATCCAGGGTGTGGCGGATATGGTCGACGCCGGCCAGCAGGTGGCCGAAGACCTTGCGATTGGCGACGATGCCGCCAACCGACATGCCGCCGAAGTTCACGCCGTGGTAGCCGCGTTCACGGCCGATCAGCCGGGTGCGGCTGCCTTCGCCGCGGGCCCGGTGATAGGCCAGCGCCATTTTCAGGGCGGTGTCGGCCGATTCCGAACCGGAGTTGGTGTAGAAGGCGTGGCTGTACCCTTCGGGGGCCATGCCCACCAGGCGGTTCGACAGCTCGAAGGCCTTCGGATGGCTCAGCTGGAAGGCCGGGCCGTAGTCCAGTGTCGCGGCCTGTTCCTGGATGGCGCGGACGATGTGTGGGTTGTTGTGGCCGGCGTTGACGCACCACAGGCCGGCGGTGCCGTCGAGGATGTCCCGACCGTCCTGGGTCTTGTAGTACATGCCGTCGGCCGACACGAGCAGCTTGGGCGCGGCCTTGAACGTCTTGTTCGGCGTGAACGGGACCCAATAGGCTTCGAGGTCATTCGGGGCCAGGGGGCGGGTCGAACTGACGGTCACGCGAAATCTCCAGAAAGCAGAGCCTTGCGCCTGGTGGAGGGCGCAGGGGGTTTACGGGCCAGGGCCCGGCCGTGGTGGTGAACTAGGACGCGCCGTCTTCCGCGTGAAGGTGCTTACGCTTCCGTCTGTGGTGACCAGCCGTCACCCGGTTCCGGCCGGTGCCGGAACCGGGGCCTCGGGTGAGGCTATTCGGCGGCGGCGGCCTGCAGCTTGCGCCGCCGCACCAGCGGGTAGCAGGCGCCCACGCCCACGGCGACCAGCAGGCTGAGGTAGAACTGGCTGGCCAGCGCCGGCGTCGCAACCATCGCCACCAGGACACCCAGGATGCCGAGGATCACCGCGTAGGTGGACCAGGGGTAGAACCACATGCGCACCGACGGCGGGGCGATTCCCTGCCGTGCCTGGTCGCGACGGTTCATGATCTGCGAGACGCACAGCAGCAGGTAGATGAACAGCATGATCGCGCCGGAGGCGTTGACCAGGAAGCTGAACAGGTCGCCGCTGATGTACGAGGCCGCCAGCGCGATGCCCGCGACGCCGCTGGCCAGCAGGGTCGCGCGGATCGGCACCCGCTTTTTGTTCACCGCCGCAAGGGCCTTCGGCGCATCGCCGCAGGCCGCGAGGACGAACAGCACGCGCGAGGTCACGTAGAGGCCGGAGTTCAGGCACGACAGCACCGCCACCAGGACGATGAAGTTCATCACCGTGTCGGCGTATGGGATGTTCATCCCTTCCAGAGCCGTCGCGAAGGGCGAGATGCCGGCTTCGATGGTGGTCCAGGGGACGACGCTGACGATCAGGAAGATCGAGACGACGTAGAACAGCAGGATCCGCACCGCCACCGAGCTGGTGATCTTGGCGATGGTCTTCTCCGGCTCGTCGGCTTCGGCCGCGGCGATGGTGGCGATTTCGGCCCCGGTCAGGGCGAAGATCACGCTGGTGATCCCGGCCAGGATGGCCAGCGGCCCGAACGGCGCGAAGCCGTCGTGCGCCGTCAGGTTCCCGAACGTCGGACCCCCCGGCGCGGTGATGCCAAAGGCGAAGATCGCGGCGATCAGGATGAAGCCGACGATGCCGACGACCTTCATCAGCGACAGCCAGAACTCGAATTCGCCGTAGGAGCGGGTGGAGGTCAGGTTAACCCCCATCATCAGCAGCAGCAGGACGACAGCGATCTGCCACTCCGCGAAGGCGGGGAACCAGAGCTCGAGGATCTTGGCCCCGGCGATCGCCTCGATGGCCACGACCACGACCCAGAAATACCAGTAGAGCCAGCCCGAGACGAAGCCGCCCCAGTCGCCGAGGCCGCGGCGGACGAACTCGGTGAACGAGCCCGCGCCGGGGTTGGCCATGGCCATCTCGGTCAGGATCCGCATCACCAGCAGGACCAGCAGGCCCGCCAGGGCGTAGCTGACCGTGACCGCCGGCCCGACGGTGACGATCGCCGTGCTGCTGCCGACGAACAGACCCGCGCCGATGATCCCGCCGATGGCGATCATCGAGACGTGCCTCGATTTCAGCGAGCGGCCCAGACCTTCCTGGTTCGGCTCGGTTACATTGCTGCCCACGTTCTAGTTTCCTCCACTCGCGAGGCGAGGCGCGGCGCGCCGCAGCCTGCCTTCAGACGTTCCCCCCAAGGAGCCTTGGCTGCCCGGAAAGACGCATCTTCCACAAGCCCACCGGCGCCACAATGGGCTTCGCGCTCCATACCCCGACTCGCGCCGACGCGAGCGGCCGCGTCAGGCGCGGTGCACGACCCGGCCGCCGAGGATCGTCGCGTGCGCCCTGACGTCGAACAGCCCCCGGCCACGCAGCCGGCGCGGGTCGGCGGAAAGCACCGCGAAGTCGCCGAACTTGCCCGGCGCAATCGATCCCTTGACCGCATCCTCGCGCAGCGCCCGGGCGGCCCACAGGGTGTAGCTGCTCAACGCCGTCTCGAAGCCGAGCGCCTGACCTTCGGCCAGCACCCCGCCCTCCGACGGTCCCGCCATCAGCGCGCCGATGCCGCCGAGCGGGCTGAAGTCCGGCTCGGTGCCGGTCGAATCCGACACCGCCAGCGGCTCCAGCCCGGCGTCGACAAAGCTGCGGAACACTCGCGGCCCGCCGCGTCGGCGCGTGCCGGACGCCGGGGCCGCGACCGTCAGCGTGACCCGCACGCCCATCGCCTTCATGCGCTGGATCGACGGCGCGTCGTCGATATAGGTGACGTGCTCGATGCGGTGGCGCAGGTCGCGAGGCGCCCGGCCCTGCGCCAGCTCCTGCGCCTTCATCGCCATCTCGAAGCCGACCCGGGTGACGCAGTGCAGGATGCACTGCAGCCCGGCATCATGGGCCAGCCAGACCGTGCGGTTCAGCTCCTCCTGCGACCATTTCAGGTCGTCGAAGCTCTTGCCGAGGCCATCGCCGCCGGTGCCGTCGACGAAGATCTTCACCCCTCCGAACCTCAGCATGTCGTCGCCGAAGCCGGCGGCCAGGCCGGTGTCCATCAGGGCGTCGATGTCCACCGTCAGCGGCGTGTGGATGTAGTAGCGGATCCGCAGCGGCAGCTCGCCGGCGACATCCATCTCCTGGATCGCCCGGATGTCGTTGACCGCCTTGGGAATGCCGGCGATCGAAGTGATGCCCTTGTCCACGAACAGCGGCGCGGTCTGCGCCCTCAGGGCGGCCTTGATCTCGTCGACGGTGTACGGATCGGCCGAATAGAACAGGTCGGCGATCTCGGTGACGATGCCGATCGGGTCGCCCGCCTCGTCGCGGTGGATGGTGGTGCCGACCCGCAAGGCGCCGTTGCGCCACCGCAGGTTCTCGGCCTCGGCCCGGTTCCACAGTCGCAGCGCCTTCAGGGCCGCCGTGTTCAGCATCGCCACGTGCAAGCCGGAGAACAGGATCAGCGGGTGTTCGGTCGTGATCGCATCCAGCTCCTGGCGCATCGCCAAGCGCTTTTCCGTCACCTTGTTCTGCAGGTCATAGGACGAGCGGCCGACGACCCAGCGGCCGGGCGGCGTCGTGCGCGCCTTGGCCGCCAGGGCCTGCTTGATCTGCGCCAGACTGGTCATCGGCGGCGCGTGCGCCATGACCATGTCCGAGAACGCGAGGGCGCTGAGTTCGAGGTGGACGTGGCCGTCGATGAAACCCGGCGTCACCACCCGGCCGCCGGCGTCGAACACCTCGGCGTCACGGGCCCCCGCCATCACCGAGCGGCGATCGCCGACCCGGACGATGCGCCCGGCCCGCACCAGGGCCGCCTCGGCCCGCGGACGGCCCGGGTCGAGGGTGACGATGTCGGCGTTGACGATGGCGAGGTCGCCGCCGGTCCGGGCCCTCGCGGCCTGGGCCCGCACTGCGGAGGGCGGCAGCGTCGCCGCGGCCGCGGCCGCCAGGCCGGCCCGGATAAGGTCGCGCCGCTGCATCTACTGCTTGCGGAAGATCAGCTTGAGGCCGCGCTTCTCGGCGCCGCTGGCGTCGTAGTCGGTGATCTGCGAGCTGAGGGTGCGGCCATCGGCGCTGACGATGCGCTCAAGGACCCGCGACAGCTTCCCGTCCTTGCTCCAGTAGCGGTTGCGCTGGCGATCGCTGATCTTGCGCAGGACGACCGTGTCCTGGCGCACGGCGGGCGGATTGGGACCGCCGGTGAGTTCGGTGCGGCTCGGGTATTCCTTGCCGTCGTAACGGGCGACGTAGTTGGTGACCTGGCGGGTGCCGTCCGCCTGCGTCAGGGCCGACTGATAGGTCTCCTCGTCGCCGCGCACATCGATGGTCAGCCGCTGGTCGGCCGCGCCGCCGCCGGTCGCGGCGTAATCGAGAAGCCACATGCCGGTGAACGGATCGGCCGCCTGGGCGACGGCTGGCGCTGCCGAGATCATCGCCAGGCCGAAGGCCGCCGACGCAAGGAAACCACGGGTCATGAGCAGCCTCTTGGAAAAGAAAAACGGCCCCGCGAACATCTCGCGGGGCCGTCGGTCGATCAATACCGCGCGGTGAACCGCGCGTACCAGAAGCCGCCGTTATAACCGAACGGCGAGGCGTCGTTGAAGCGTGCGCCTTCAGAGCCCGACTGGGTGCTTTCGTACCAGTTGGAGTTCGGAAGTCCGCGCGAGCGGATGTTCTGATCCGGATATTCGTCGAGCAGGTTCTCGACGCCCATCGCGAAGCTGAAGTTGTCGTTGAAGTCGTAGCGGCCCTCGAGGTCGAGCGTGACCTCTTCCCCGAACTTGATGGTGCCGCCGTTGACCGGCAGGGCATAGCTGACGATCGAGCCGTAGTAGTTGGCCCGCGCCAACAAGGCCAGCGGTCCGTTGCTCCAAGCCTGGGTCAGCGACCCGCGCAGTTGCGGGGTCAGGTTCTCCAGGTTGCCCTTGGTGACGTCGTTGATGATGCGGACGTTCCGCTCCGTCACCTTCGTCTTGTTGTAGTTCGCCGCCAGGGTGGTGGTGAACAGGCCGTAGTCCGTGTCGCGGCGATAGCTGGCCACGACATCGACGCCCTGGGTGCGGGTGGCGAAGGCGTTGGTGAAGAAGTTGAGGTTGCCGATCGTCGCCCAGTTCGCGACACCCAGTTCACGCAGCTTCTCGCGCGTCGCGGCCTCGGCGGCCGGATTGGCGGTATCGATGATCTGGAAGTTCTGCGACCGGCCGAGGCGGTCCTCGACCTTGATGTTGTAGTAGTCGATGGTCAGCGAGGCGCCCGAGAACGGCTCGATGACGACACCGGCCGCCAGGTTGACCGACTTCTCCGGCTTCAGCGGCGTCGCGCCGAAGAAGACGGCGGCCGGGTCCGTGGCCGGCAGGGTCACGTTCTCGGTCGGGCTGGCGCCGACGAAGCCCGTGACGCCGGCGGCGGTGAACAGCTGGCCGGCGGTCGGGGCCCGGAAGCCCGTCGAAGCCGCGCCGCGGATCGCGACCGCATCACTGATCTCGTAGCGGCCCGAAACCTTCGCGTTGGTCGTGCTGCCGAAGTCGGAGAAGTGCTCGTAGCGCACCGCCACGCCGAGCGAGAGGCGCTCGGTGATGTCGCCTTCCGCGTCGCCGTAGAAGGCGTAGCTGTCACGCGAGCTGTCGGTGGTGAACTTCGGCGAGAAGCCCGGGAAGCCGTTGGAGGACGGCGCCTGCGAGGCGGTGCCGCCGTTGCTCAGACGCTGGAAGGCGTAGGGCCCCACGGCGTAGGATTCCGGCTGGCCTTCCGAGATGATGTAGCGCTCGGTCCGGTGCTCGGCGCCGACCGCCAGGGTGACCGGGCTCGCGAGCCCCATCTCGAGCGGATACGACAGGTCGAAGTTGAAGCTGGTGTCCCGCTCGGTCAGCGTGCCGGCGTAGAACTCGGTCGGCGAGTTGGGGCCAAGCGACAGGTTCAGCGTGTTGTTGATGTGATAGACGATCCGGCTCTCGCCGCGGCTGGCGCTGAAGTCGTAGCGCAGGCCGGACGGAAGGGTGCCGCGCAGGCCGCCGGTGGCCGACACGTCGCGGATGTCGCCGATGAAACGCGGATTATAGCCGTACGGGAAGACCGACAGGAACGAGAAGGTCCGGCCGTTCACGTCCCAGGTGCCGTTCGGCAGCTGGTCCAGGTAGATGGTGTTGAACACCGACGAGGCCGGGTAGTTCTGAGTGCCGA
>NZ_JBIIGK010000246.1:0-2997 GCF_044236515.1 Phenylobacterium sp. | reverse complement strand
GCGGGCGAGACAGCTTCACCTTGTCGGCGGCGTCGGCGATGTAGCGGTCCTTGACCCCATCGACGCGGACCAGCGTCCCACCCGGCCGCTCCGTCCAGGCGCCGCCAAGGACGATCTCCTTCAGCCGGCCCATCTCGTCGGGGCCGAAGGTCAGGGGCTTTTGGGCGCCCATCTTCACGCCGGTCCAGCCGTTCTCGTTGTGGCTGGCGGTCACCATGGCCACGCACGGCGCATCGAGGTCAAACTGCGCGAAATAGGCCATCGGCGAGGTCGCCAGGCCGATATCCACCACCTCGCAGCCGGCAGCCAGCAGGCCCAGCGTCAGCGCCTGCTTGATCGACAGCGAATAGGACCGGAAGTCATGGCCGACGACGATCCGCTTCTGCCCGAGTTCCTGGATGTAGGTCCCGAGGCCGAGGCCGAGCGCCTGGACGCCCAGAAGGTTGATCTCCGGCCCGAACAGCCAGCGCGCGTCGTACTCCCGAAAGCCCGTCGCCTTGACCAGCGGCACGGTCTCGAACGCGAGGGTGTTTGGAGCGATATCGGCGCGGGGAGCAGGCAGCATCGGAACTCCGGAATACCGTTTGGGTCAGCTCAGGTTAGCAGATGGCCCCAGGACAGCCTCAACGCCTAGCGCCAAGCTTTGTGCCTCGGTCGTGTCGTATGAGGCGGCTCACATCACTCCCGCGCGCAGCAGGTCGTGGACGTGCAGGATGCCGACCGGCTTGCCCGCCTCGACGACGAACAGCACGGTGACCGCGGGGGCGGGATCGCTCATCAGGGCCAGGGCCTCGGCGGCCAGGGCGTCCGGCGCGACGGTCTTGCGCGGCCCCGGTGTCATCACTTCTCCGGCGCTGCGGTCCAGGAGACCGTCGATGTGGCGGCGCAGGTCGCCGTCGGTGATCACGCCGCAGAGCGCGCCGTCGTCGTCGGTGACCCCGACGATCCCCCAGCGCTTCTCCGTCATCACCAGAAGCGCCTCGCGCATTGGGGCCGCTCGGGCCACCAGCGGCAGTTCCTCGGCGCCGTGCATCAACGAGCCGGCGGTGCGCAGCATGGCGCCCAGCTTGCCGCCCGGATGGAAGACGTGGAAGTCGGTCGGCTTGAATC
Organism: Phenylobacterium sp.; assembly: GCF_044236515.1. Lineage (GTDB taxonomy): Bacteria > Pseudomonadota > Alphaproteobacteria > Caulobacterales > Caulobacteraceae > Phenylobacterium. The sequence goes on along the minus strand of NZ_JBIIGK010000246.1, from coordinate 1,887 downwards.
CCCGCCGCTCCAGCAGCGCCACCGCCAGGGCGTCGCCCAAGGCGATCTGCAGGGTCGTCGAGGTGGTGGGAGCGTTGACCTCCGCGGTGGCCTCGGTGGCGTCAGCCAGCTGCAGCACCACGTCGGCGGCCCGGCCGAGCGCGCTGTCGGGCCGGGCGGTGAGGGCGATGAGCGGGATCGAGAAGCGGGCGGCGTAGGCGAGGATATCGGCCAGCTCGCGCGCCTCGCCCGACTTCGACAGGCCGACGATCACGTCGTCGCCGGTGACCATTCCCAGGTCGCCGTGGCTCGCTTCGGCCGGATGGACGAAGAAGGCGGGCGCGCCAGTCGAGGCGAAGGTGGCGGCGAGCTTGCGGGCCACGTGGCCGGACTTGCCCATGCCGGTGCAGATGATCCGCCCCTTGGCGGCATAGAGACGGTCAACGGCTTCGGTGAAGGCTGGGCCGAGGGCGGCGGCCTGCAGGGCGAGTGCGTCGGCTTCCTGGGTCAGCACCCGACGGCCGACCGCAATGGCGTCGAAGGTTGTCATTCGGTGGGGGCGATCGCCTGGGCCTGCAAGTCGCGGACGGCTTCGCGAGCCTCCTCGACCCGGGCCTGGGCGGCCTCAATCTGGCGCTGCATGGCGGCCTTCATCGCCGGGGTCTGCTGGACGGGCGTGTGCCCAAACGGAGCCGGCGAGCGCGCGCCGTAGCCCTGCGGCCAGACCATGGCCAGGCCGATGGCCAGGGCGGCGGCTAGGCCGAGCAGCGGCAGGTAGAGGCGGTCGATCATCCGGCCGATATAGCGGCTTCCGCGCTTGACGGCCAAGGCTCCCGGCCCTAGCCGCTTGCGCCCAGCCTAATGGAGACGCGCGCGTGCCCACCCTGATCCTGCTGCGCCACGGCCAGAGCCAGTGGAACCTTGAGAACCGCTTCACCGGCTGGGTCGACGTCGACCTGACGGCCCAGGGCGAGGCCGAGGCCAGGAAGGGCGGCGAGCTGATCAAGGCGGCGGGTGTCCAGCTCGACGGCTGCTTCACCTCGGTCCAAACCCGCGCGATCCGCACCTCCTGGCTGGCGCTGCACGCCGCCGGCCAGGCCTATGTGCCGGAAACCAAGGACTGGCGGCTGAACGAGCGCCACTACGGCGGCCTGACCGGCCTCAACAAGGCCGAAACCGCAGAGAAGCATGGCGAGGAACAGGTCAAGATCTGGCGCCGGTCCTACGACATCCCGCCGCCGGAGATGGCGTCGGGCGGCGAATGGGACTTCTCGAAGGACCGTCGCTACGCCGGCGTCGCCCTGCCGTCCACCGAGAGCCTGAAGACCACCCTCGACCGCGTCCAGCCTTACTGGGAAACGGCCATCGCGCCGGAGCTGCAAGGCGGCAGGACGCTGCTGATCGCGGCCCACGGCAACTCGCTGCGAGCCATCGTCAAGCTGCTGTTCGACGTGGCTGACGACGCCATCGTGGGCGTCGAGATCCCCACCGGCAATCCGCTGCTGATCGAGCTGGACAGCGCGTTGAAGCCGGTCGCCGCGCGTTACCTGGACGAGGCTCGTGCGACGGCCCTGCCTAACATTTGAGTTCGCATAACGCTGCAATGCAACATTAAGGCGCATTGCGGATTTTGCACTTGCGAAGGGGCTGGGCTATGACGCGCCCAGATTCGTGGAGTGCCGTTTATGCTGCAGGTTCCGATGCGCACCTTCCCTGGCCTGTTCGTGGGCCGCCGGACGGTGGTCGAGGCGCAAGCTGCGACCGAACTGGCCGCGGGCGCGCGCTTTGTCTGCGGCTCCTGCGACGACGTGATCTTCAGCGCCGCCGATCGCGAGGCGCTGTCCGACATGGTCGTGAAGTGCCGTTGCGGCGAATTCAACCAGATCTGATCTAGAGCTTCTTCACGAA
>NZ_JBIIGK010000245.1:0-3039 GCF_044236515.1 Phenylobacterium sp. | reverse complement strand
CGAGCATCGGCGGCTGGTCCCAGCGGGTCTCGGTCGCACCGCAGGTCTGGATGGCGGCGAACTCGATCTCGCCAACGACGTCCGGCAGCTTCAGGAAGACGGCGAACTCGTCGAACTGGTCGGCCGGCAGGTTTCCCGTCCACGTCACCGCCTGGATCTCGCCGCCCTCGCCGGGCCGCCGCTCGACGCTGACCGTCCAGCCGGCCTTCGGCTGGGCGCGCATCGCCGGCAGGCCGGCGGGCGCCTCGATCCGCACCGCGGTCGTCGCCTCGGCGCCGGCGCAGGCGTGGCCGACCCGGAAACGGATGGCCTCATAGCTGCCGGCCGGCGCCTCGGCGGGGATCGGCGAGATGTGCGCCGCCGCCGGGCCGGCCGCGCCGAGCGCCGTGACGAACGCGGCGGTTCTCAGAAGTCCCATTTGACGCCTCCGAAGATGGAACGGCCGTCCCCCGGCCAGTAGGCGGCGCTGCCCGCGCCGGTGGTGATCTGTGGCTGGACGTTGGAAATGTAACGCCTGTCGGCGAGGTTGCGCGCCTCGACGAACACCGCGACGCCGCCACGCAGCTCGAAGCCGGCGTTGAGGTTCACCAGCACATAGCCGTCGGCCTTGTCGGTGTTGGCGAAGTCGCTCCACACGCCCGACGGCGACCATTCCAGCGAGGGCGCCACGAACGCCCCGCCCGGATGCTGGTAGCGCAGCTCCGCCCGGTAGAAATGCTCCGGCACGACCGGCAGGCGCTTTCCCTCGCCCCGGAAATCCGACCAGGTGTAGGTCTGCCGCAGCCGCAGCGGCCCGACGGTCCAGTCGAGCGCCGCCTCCAGACCCTGATGCACGGTGTCGTCGGCGTTGAAGGTGATCGCCGGCCCGTTCGCCGTCGTCGCATAGAGCAGCAGCTCGTTGCGCAGCTCGGCCCGATAGGCGCTGACGTCCCAGGCCAGGGCGCCGCGCCGGCCTCGCGTACCGATCTCCCAGGTCCATGCGCTCTGCGCATCGATGTCCGCCAGCCCCTGGTTGCTCGGCGACAGGGCGCTGAAGTTCGGCGGCTCGACCGAGCGGGTCAGGTTGGCGAACACCTGCTCTCCCCCGGGCGCTTGCCACAGCAGCCCGATGCGCGGCGCGAACCAGCTGTAGGTCCGCGAGGCCGCCAGGTCGAAGGCCGGCGTTCCGGCGATCGCGAAGCTGCGGTAGTCGCGCTCCGCCCGCCCCCAGGTCCCGCCGGCCACCAGCGCCAGCGCCGGGGTGACGAACACCCGCCCCTCGGCGAAGGCGTCGAGCGCGCGGGCGTTCTGCAGGCTGGTCGACATCCGCCGCCCCCGCGCGCCCTTCACGTTCAGGTAGAAGTTGGAATCGAGGTCGCCCTCCCGCGCCCACACCCCGGCGTAGGCGTCCGCCCGCCGCCCGCCCAACTCGCCGTCCCAGTCGAGCCGCAGGAAGCCGCCGTAGTTGCGGCTCTGCTGGTCGATGACCTGGAAGATCGGGTGGTCGAGGTCCTTCCACACGGCATAGCCCGCGGCCTCCACCGACAGCCCCTCGGCCAGCGGCCAGCGGACCCGCAACAGGGCCCGCAGATTGCGCACGTCCCGCGCCTGGTCGTTCGCGTAGGACGCCGGCGCCGGCTGTCGCGGATCGGCGTCGAACTGCGCCCGCGTCAGGGCGCCCGGGATCTCCTGGTCGATGTTCGCGCCGCTGATCGTCAGCCGCGCCTCGCCGCCGTTGGCAAAGCCGCGCCCGAGGTTGAGCGTCGCGAACTGCAGGTTCTGCTGGCTCTGCGGCCGCCAGCCCTGGCCGGTCTGGTTCGTCCCGGCGAGATAGAGGTCCCAGTCGCCGACCTGCCGCGCGACCGCCACGTGCTGGCGAACGAGGCCGAACGCGCCGGCGTCGATCCGCACGCGGTTGGCAAAGCCGGCGTCGGCGCCGGTCGGGGTCACGACGTTGATCGCCCCGCCGAGCAGCGAGCCGCCGAACCGCAGCGCGTTGCCGCCGCGATGGACCTCGACGTAGCGGGCGATCAGCGGGTCGACCGCCTGGCTGTCGCCATAGCCGTCGGCCTCGTTCAGCGGCACGCCGTCCTGGGCGAGCAGCAGGCCGCGGTTGTGGTTGGCGTTGCCGAGGCCCGAGCCGCGGATCGAGATGCGGATGTCGCCGCCCCACTTCTTCTGGGCGTAGACCCCCGGCGCGTCGCGCAGGACGTCGTCGAGGGCGAGGGCCAGCCGGCGCTCATAGGATTCCGCCGAGATCACCGAGACGGCGCCGGGGGTTTCCGACAGGCGGGTGCGGGCGGCGCCGACGACCGGCGGCTCCTCGGGGTTGGCGCGGGCGGTGACGATGACCGAGTCCAGCACCGGCGGGGCGGCCTCGGCCGCGGCGATGCCCGGACAGGCCGCGAGCGCGCCGGCCAGGGCCCGCGCGAGCGGCTTGAGGGAAGACATGATGAAGGCTCCGAACGGATGACGAAGGGCGCGCGGGCGCGCGCCGGCGAGGTCAGGCGTTCGGGATCGGCGGGCCTTGCGACGGCGGTCGGGGCGGTGCACGGGCCCGGCGCAGGCCAGGCTCGGTGGTCGTCGTCTCCGGCGCGACGCCGGTCGGGAAGTGGGCGCGCACAAGGGTAAGCAGCGGCGGCGGGCTCGCCGCGATGCTCAGGCCCAGGCAGTCCTGGCAGGGCAGGCCGGCGAACCCCTGGCGGGTCTCGCCGTCGTCGTCGGTCAGGGTGATGGTCTGCGCGCCCATGGCGGTGCAGATCACCATCGTCCGTTCGGGCCGGTCGCCGGAGGCGGCGAGGGCGGCCGACGGAACCAGCGCCTGGATCAGCAGCGCGAGCAGGCCGATCAGGACGGGGGCCCACGTCGCCCGCGGGCGACGGCCCGGATGTGCGGCGCTGGCCATGGCGGCGCATTTACCCCTCGCGGGCGGTTTTCTCAACCGGTCGCGGTGGGCCATAGTCGCCCGACTCAAAAGACGGAGCGCGAATGGAAGGCCACGTCGACACGGGCGCCTACAAGGATGTGGTCCTGTTCCTCGCCACGGCGGGGATCGTCGTG
>NZ_JBIIGK010000009.1:0-36594 GCF_044236515.1 Phenylobacterium sp. | reverse complement strand
TGCTGCCCCACGTCCGCCGGCTGCGCCTGCGGATCAAGGACCGGGCGATCAGCGACGAGGAGCGCGAGGTCAGCCTGGAGGGCGCCGCCACCTTCGTGCAACTGCCGCGGATCGCCAAGGTGCTCGAGGCGGCCCCGCCGACCGGCCTCGTCCGCCTGAACCTTCGCGGTGTCTCGACCCTCGATCACACGGTCGCCGAGGTGCTCTCCGAGTGGCTGAAAGGCCGCAAGCGGGGCGGCGGCGACGTCGAGATCGCGGCCGACGAGCCGGTCCGACGAAAGCTCGAGTTCGCGCACTGAACCTTGCGGGCGGCGATGAGACCCATCGCCGCCCGAACTGTTTCAGCCTTCGGCCAGGACGCCGTCGATCACCGCCCGCGCGGCCGGGCTCGACCAGTCCGCCTCGCCGGAGACCCGGCCGCGCTCCAGGCCGTCCGGGCCGTAGATGACGGTGGTCGGCATGCCTGCCGCCGCAGGCTTCAGGGCGAACGGCAACTTCATCGCCGGATCGTGGTAGAACTTCAGCGGCGCGTTCTCGGCGATGAACTCGCGTGCATCCTCGACCGCCAATTCGCTGTCGATGCTGATCGCCACCACCTCGACCGGCTTGCCGGCGTAGGCCGCCTGGAGCTTGGCCAGGGTCGGCATCTCGACCTTGCACGGCGCGCACCAGGTCGCCCAGGCGTTCATCACGACCACCTTGCCCTTGAAGTCGGTCAGGCGGACTTCCTTGCCCTGCGCGTCGACGAACACGTTGGGCGGCGGCGGCAGCGGCGTCTTGGGAACGACCAGCTTCTCCATCACGGTCCGCACGGCCGGGGCCGGCGTCTCCGCTTCGCGCGGTTTGAACCCCGACTGTGCAATGATGTAGAGAACCGCCGCGACGCCGAAGAGTGCGGCGCCCCAGAGGGCCCATTTCAGGATCCCCCCGCTGGGTTTTGCCGCGGACTGATCGTTCATATGACGCAAGACTCCTCTGACGCTTCCAAGCCCGCCGCCCCGACCACGGCGGAGCGGGCCCAATCCGGCCAGGCCATGTGGGGCGGCCGGTTCTCGGACAAGCCCGCCGAGCTGATGCAGGCGATCAACGTCTCCATCGGCTTCGACCGCCGCCTGGCCGCCCAGGACCTGGCCGGGTCGCGGGCGCACGCGGCGATGTTGCGCAAGGCCGGCGTCATTTCAAGCGAGGACGAGGCGCAGATTCAGCAGGGCCTGGCCGCCATCGAGGGGGAGATCGAGGCCGGCGCCTTCCCGTTCCGCGACGAGTACGAAGACATCCACATGAACGTGGAGGCCCGTCTGCGCGAGCTGATCGGCCCGGCCGCCGGCCGGCTGCACACCGCCCGGTCGCGCAACGACCAGGTCGCCCTCGACTTCCGCATGTGGGTCCGCGAGGCCTGCGAGCGCACGGTCGGCCAGATCCACGCCCTGCAGCGCGCCCTGATCACCAAGGCCGAGCCGCACGCCGGCGCGATCATGCCCGGCTTCACCCATCTGCAGCCGGCCCAGCCGGTGACCTTCGGCCATCACCTGATGGCCTATGTCGAGATGTTCGGCCGCGACGCCTCGCGCTTCGCCGACGCCCGCGCGCGGATGAACGAGAGCCCGCTCGGCGCCGCCGCCCTTGCCGGCTCGCCGTTCCCGATCGATCGCCACATGACTGCCGAGGCGCTCGGCTTCGACCGGCCGACGGCCAACTCCCTCGACAGCGTCGCCGACCGCGACTTCGCGCTCGAAGCCCTGGCGGCCGCCAGCATCTGCGCCACCCACCTGTCGCGACTGGCCGAAGAGATTGTGATCTGGATGACGCCGCAGTTCGGCTTCGTGAAGCTGTCGGACGCCTTCACCACCGGCTCGTCGATCATGCCGCAGAAGAAGAACCCCGACGCCGCCGAACTGGTCCGGGCCAAGGTCGGCCGGCTGCTCGGCGCCTTCACCCAGCTTTCGGTGGTGATGAAGGGCCTGCCGCTGACCTACTCGAAGGACATGCAGGAGGATAAGGTCCCGACGTTCGAGGCCTTCGACGCCCTGGAACTCTCCCTGCGCGCCATGGCCGGGATGGTCGCCGACCTGGAGCCGAACACTGAGGCCCTGGCGGCCGCAGCCGGCGCCGGCTTCTCGACCGCCACCGACCTCGCCGACTGGCTCGTGCGCGAGCTGAATCTGCCGTTCCGCGACGCCCACCACGTGACGGGTGCGGCGGTGAAGCGGGCCGAGGCGCTCGGCGTCGACCTGCCCGGCCTGCCGCTCGCCGAGCTTCAGGCCCTGGACCCCCGGATCACCACGGGCGTTTACGAGGTGCTGACGCCGCAGGCTTCCGCGGCCAGCCGCAAGAGCTATGGCGGAACCGCGCCCGACCGGGTGCGCGAGCAGATCCAGCGTTGGAAGGAACTCCTGGCATGACCCGCATGACCCCCGCGCTCCTGGCGCTCGCCGGCGCCGCCGCCCTGCTCGCCGGTTGCGGCAAGATGGGCGCCCTGGAGCGCCCCGGCCCGCTGTTCGGCACGGCCACCGCCACCACCCGCGGCGCCGACGAGGCCCAACGCCAGGCGCAGGACCCGACCCGTCCCGTGAACACCATCGACCCGCGCGACGTGACCACGGACCCGGCTCCGCCGCGCACCGTGCCGATCCCCGGCCAGGGCCAGGATCCCGGCCGCTCCGGCCCGCAAGGCGCGCTGCCCGACCCCTACGCCAACCCGCGCCGATGAATCACTTCGAGCTTCAGGGGGGCGAGCTCCACTGCGAGGACGTCAGCCTGGCCCAGATCGCGGCCGCGGTCGGGACGCCTGTCTACGTCTATTCCTCGGCGACGCTGGAGCGACACTTCACGGTCCTGCGCGAGGCCCTCGTCGGCGTGGGCCTGAAGGATCCGCTGATCGCCTTTGCGGTGAAGGCCAATCCCAACCTCGCCGTCCTGCGCACGCTCGGCCGGCTGGGCGCCGGCGCCGACACAGTGTCCGAAGGCGAGATCCGGCGGGCGCTGGCCGCAGGCATTCCGGCCGAGCGCATCGTCTTCTCCGGGGTCGGCAAGACGGAGGACGAGATCGCCTTCGCCCTCGAGGCCGGGGTCGCCGAGATCAACGTCGAGTCCGAGCCTGAACTGCTGTTGATCGATCAGGTCGGCCGGCGGCTCGGCCGCCGGGCCGAGGTCGCCTTCCGGGTCAACCCGGATGTCGAGGCGGGCGGCCACGCCAAGATCGCCACCGGCAAGGCCGAGAACAAGTTCGGCGTCTCGTTCCAGGAGGCTGCGCGTCTCTACGCCAACGCCTCGAACATGGCCGGGGTGCGTCCGGTCGGCGTCGCCTGCCATATCGGCAGCCAGATCACCGACCTCGCCCCGATGCGGGCCGCCTTCCTGAAGATGCGCGGCCTCGTCGAACAGCTCCGCGCCGAGGGCCTGAGCGTCGAGCGTCTCGACCTCGGCGGCGGGCTCGGCGTCCCCTATTTCAACCAGCCCGAGCCGCCGGCGCCGGCGCAATACGCCGCGATGATCGCCGAGGTCACCGCCGGCCTCGACATCCAGCTGGCGTTCGAGCCCGGCCGGATGATCGCCGCCAACGCCGGCGTGCTGGTCGCCCGCGCCCTGCACGTCCACGAGCGCCCGGAGGGCCGCCGGTTCCTGGTTCTCGACGCGGCGATGAACGACCTGCTGCGGCCGGCGATGTACGACGCCTATCACGACATCCGCCCGGTCACGCCGCGCGACGGCGCCCCCGGGCCCTATGACGTGGTCGGCCCGGTCTGCGAGACGGGCGACACCTTCACCCGCGACCGCGCCCTGGCGCCGGTCGAGGCCGGCGACCTCGTCGCTTTCATGACCGCCGGGGCCTACGGCGCGTCGATGGCCAGCGAGTACAACTCCCGCCCGCTGGTGCCTGAGGTGCTGGTGCGCGGCGACGAGTTCGCCGTCGTCCGGCCGCGTCCGAGCTACGACGAAATGCTCGCGCGCGAGCTGGCGGCGCCCTGGCTGGGCGACTAGTCCATCGCCCCGATGTACGGCAGGCCGCGGTACTGGCCGGCCGCGTCCATGCCGTAGCCGACCAGGAACCGGGCCGGCGCTTCCCAGGCCACGAAGTCGGGCGTCAGAGCCCGCGCCTGCGGCCAGGGCTTGCGCGCGAACACCGTCGTCAGCACCTCGCTGGCGCCGGCGTCGTGGACCAGGCGTGCGGCCTCGGACAGCGACAGGCCGGTGTCGAAGACGTCGTCGACGATCAGCGCCTTGCGGCCGACCAGCGGCCTCTGCAGGTCGGCGCGCACCTCGCAGCGTCCGGTCGAGACCCGTTCGTCCTTGTAGGAAGCGAGCCACAGGGCGTCGAAACGCACATGCCGTCCGGCCCGCGCCAGAGCCCGCATCAGGTCGGCGCAGTACCAGAGGCCGCCCGTCAGCAGGCACACCGCCACCGTGTCGTCCTCCAGCCGCGGCGCCATGGCCCGGGCGATGGCTTCCACCCGCTCGGCGACCTCGGCCTCGGTCAGCAGGACCTCCCGGACCGGCTCAGCCATGCGGCGCGTCGTGGGCCGGCTCGGCGGCCGGCGGGGTCTTGGCGCGGACGGCCGGCGGCGCCTTCGCGCCGGCTGGGGCCTCGAAGGTCAGGGCCAGTTCGCGCACGCCCTTCGGCGGATCGGGAATGGTCAGGGCGAAGTGCCGGCCGGCCTTGCCGGGCACATGCGGCTCCAGCGGCCGGACGACGCGGGCAGCCAGTGGCGCGCCCTTGGCGCCCAGCATCTCGATGCGGATCGACGGCGAGTCTGTCCCCGCGGCGCGCAGGTTGCGCACCAGTCCGGTCAGGGTGATGACCGGCCGTCCGCCCTGGAACGCGGGTTCGGCCTTCACGTCCTCGATGACGAGGCCGAGCGTGTCGGCCGGCAGGCCGACGGCGGCATAGGCCGCGCCCGCCTCGGGTACAGCCGCGGTCACCTGGTCGCGCAGCAGGACCGCCGCGCCGGCCAGGACCACCAGGGCGACGATCGCGGCGACCGCAGCGAACGCAGCCTTCGGCGAGCCCGGCGTCTTCTTCGCCGCCGGCGCCGGTCGGCGCAGCGCCGCGCGTGTCGTCGGGCCCGTGACGATCAGGTCGTCGACCGGCGCCGGCTCCGGTTCCGGCGTCGCGGAGGGTTCGGGTTCCGGCGGGATCGTCGGCGCCGCTTCCGGCACGTCATCGAACAGCTCCGAATCCTCGGAGGGGGCTGGCGACGGCTGGTCGGCGGTGTGCCAACGCGCGCCGCAGTTGGTGCACTTGACCGTGCGCCCGCCGGGCGGGATGCGCGCATCGTCCACGAAATAGCTGGTGGCGCACTCTGGACAGGTCAGTATCATGGCCGGTGAATCGCGACGCTCCAGCAACCCTCCTTCGAGGTCGCCGATTTCGGCCTCCATGTCCAGAAACCCTAACGCCGCCGCGGCGCCCGACGCCGCTCCGCACGCTCTTGGCCCCGACGCCTCGGGTGAAATCGTCCGCTTCGACCGGGTCTCCATGCGCTACGGCCGTGGACCCGAGGTGCTGAGCGATCTGAGCTTCGCCCTGCCGCCGGGCAGCTTCCATTTCGTCACAGGTCCGTCCGGCGCCGGCAAAAGCTCGCTTCTCAAGCTGATCTACCTGGCCGCCCAGCCGTCGAGCGGCGCGATCCGCCTGTTCGGCCAGGACGTGACCCGGCAACCGGCGAGCGCCCGACCGCACCTGCGTCGACGGATCGGCGTCGTCTTCCAGGACCTGCTGCTGCTCGAGCACCTGTCGGCGTTCGACAACACCGCCATCCCGCTGCGCATCGCCGGCGCCCGGCCGGCCGATTACCGCAAGGACGTCGCCGAACTGCTCGCCTGGGTCGGCCTCGGCAAACGGATGAACGACCTGCCGGCGACGCTCGCAGGCGGCGAGAAACAGCGCCTGGCCATCGCCCGGGCCGTGGTCGGCCGCCCGGAGATCCTGCTGGCCGACGAGCCGACCGCCAACGTCGACCACGACATGGCGCTGCGCATCTTCCGGCTGTTCGTCGAGATGAACCGCCTCGGCACGACCGTGGTGATCGCCACTCACGACCAGGACCTCGTCGCCCGCTCCGGCCGGCCGGTGCTGCATCTCGAGGGCGGACGCCTGACGGCGAAGGGGCCGCAGGGGCCAGCGCCCGCATGAGTGCCGCCGATCCCGCACGCTGGCGGCCGGCGCCGTTCCTGCCGGAGAGCGAGGCGCGCGACGGGGCGCTGATCTTCGTCGTCGCCGTCCTGTGTTTCCTCGCCTGTATCACCGGCCTCGGCGTCCTCGCCGCCGACCGGGCGACCCGCGACTGGAGCGGCCAGCTCGCCGGCGAGGCCACGGTCATCGTTCGCGCCCGCGGCGGCGAGACCCCGGACGCCGCCGCGGCCCGCGCCGCCGAGGCCCTGGCCGGCGTGCCCGGCGTCACCGAGGCCCGCGCCCTTGAGCGGGAGAAGGCCTACGACCTGATCCGCCCCTGGCTGGGCGAAATCGCCGACCTCGAAGACCTGCCGGTGCCGCGGCTGGTCGCCGTCACGCTCGACCGGCGCAGGCCGGCTGACGGCCCGACCCTCGACCGCGTCCTGCGCTCGCAGGGGGTGGACGCCGTCGTCGACGACCACAGCGTCTGGATCGAGGACATCCGCCGGGCCGCCGGCGTCGTACGCTGGGCAGGCCTGGCTGTCTTCCTGTTGATCGCCGCGGCGGCCGGCGCGGTCGTCGCCTTCGCGACTCGCGCCGGCCTCGCCGCCCGGCGCGATGTGGTCGAGGTGTTGCACCTGTCCGGCGCGGAAGCTGGCTTCATCGCCCGCCTCTTCCAGCTCCGCTTCGCCCGTGTCGCCGGCGTCTCCGGCCTGATCGGCGCGGCCGCCGCCGCCTCCGTCGGCGCCGCGGCGCGGCTGATCGGCGGCGGCGAGGGCCTGACGCCGGCCCTGCCCCTGGCCTGGACCGACCTGGTCGCGGTCGCGCCCTGCCCCCTGCTGGCCGCCGGCGTCGCCGCCCTGGCGGCACGGGTCACCGCCGGTCGCCTGATCCGGGACCTGACATGAAGTCCGTGATCCTGTTCCTGACGCTGGTCCTGATCTGGGCCGCTGGGCTCCTGGCTTTCGCCGAACGCGTCCGCGACTCGACCCCGGCTCGGATCCCCAAGCGCGCCGACGGCATCGTCGCCCTGACCGGCCCCAACTCCAACGAGCGGATCGGCGCTGCGGTCGGACTGCTAGAGGACGGACTCGGTCAGCGGGTCCTGGTGTCCGGCGTCAACCGGGTGGTCAGCCGCGAGGAAATCCGTACCGTCTCGCGCACGGTCCGCCGGCTCTACGACTGCTGCGTCGATCTCGGCTTCACCGCCGCCGACACCGTGGGCAACGCGCGCGAGACCGCCGACTGGGCCAAGGCCATGCGCTACGACGACCTGATCATCGTCACCGCCGACTATCATATCCCCCGCGCCATGCTGGAGCTGCGCGCCGTGCTGCGCGAGCCCGACGTTCGGCTGCAAGCCTATCCCGTCCCGACCTCCGCGCTGCAGGCCCGCGAATGGTGGCGCAGCCCGGCGGCCGCCAGGCTGATCGTGCTGGAGTACTGCAAATACCTGGCGATCCTCGGCCGCGAAGCTGTCCTCGGCCTCGGGCCGCGCGAGCCTGCCGACAGCGCCGCCGCATGATCCTCGTCCGTTCGCTGCTTTACGTAAGCCTGTTCTACGCCTGGACGATCCTCGTCGCCCTTGGCGCGACGCCGGTGCTGTTCGGGCCTACGCGCTGGACCTTCGCGATGTTCAACTTCTGGGGTCGCGGCGTGGTCGGCCTGCTGCGGATCTGCGACATCCGGGTCGAGGTGCGCGGCCGCGAACACATCCCGAGCGGCGCCGCTCTGGTGGCGCCGAAGCACCAGTGCATGCTCGACGTCTTCGCCCAGTTCACCTGGTTGCCGGCCTCGATCTTCGTGATGAAGCGCGAGCTGGGCCTGATCCCCTGGTTCGGCTGGTACGCCGCGAAGGCCGGCTGCATCGCCGTCGACCGCGCCGGTCACTCCAAGGCGCTCAAGGACATGGTCCGCCGCGCCAAGGTGCAGTTCGCCAAGGGCCGGCAGGTGGTGATCTTCCCGGAGGGCACCCGCGGCGAGCCCGGCGTTCCGGGCGACTACAAGCCGGGGATCGCCGCCCTCTATCGCGAGCTCGACGTGCCGGTCATTCCGGTGGCGACCAACTCCGGCGTCCACTGGCCGGCCCACGGCGTCCTGCGCCGACCCGGCACGATCGTCTTCGAGTACCTCGAGCCGATCCCGCCCGGCCTCAAACGCGCCGAATTCATGCGCCTGCTGGAGGACCGCATCGAGGCGGCGTCGGCCCGCCTGCTGGCCCTCTAGGCCGCCTCGCGCTGCTCGACGAGCCGCAGCAGGGTCTCCATGCCGTGGTCGCGGATGCCTTCCTCGCGCAGGTGCGCGACCAGATCGCGCAAGTAGTCGATGTTCGGACCGGACAAGCCCCGGGCCCCGGCGATCAACTCGGCCTGACGCTCCAGGCTCAACGCGCCGGCCCATTGGGCGTGCAGCACGTCGGACAGGAAGACCAGCGTCTCGACCCGCCGGCCGTCGGCCAGGCGAACGTGCCGCCGCGCCTCGATATAGGTCTCGGTCGGCTGCTCGCGCTCGACCAGATAGGCGTAGACGTCGGGCCATAGCTGGTCGGACACCCGATAGGCCATGCCGCGCGCCGCGCCGCCGGGCGCCAGGCCGAGGACCAGGCCCGGCCGTTCATAGGTGCCGCGATGGTGGACCGAATAGATGCAGAAAGCGCGCCGGCGGCCGTGCAGGGTCGCCGGGACCCGCTCCTCGAACTCGAACCCCGGGCGCCACATCAGCGAGCCGTAACCGAAAACCCAGTGCTCGCCCGAAAGCTGATGCTCCGACATGCCGCCCCGCGCTAAACCTCTCGCCATGTCTGTGCACGATCAGCCCCCGCCCCGCAAATACCGTCGCCTTGGCCTCTGGCTGCCCTTCGCTGCGGCCTTTGTCCTGGCGCTGGCCTGGAGCGGTCTTTGGGTCTGGGCCCGGGGCGAGGCGGAGCGACAGCTCGACGCCTCCGTCGCCTCGCTCAAGCAGGCCGGCTACGACGTCAGCTGGAAGGCGCAGCGCATCGGCGGCTATCCCTTCCGCCTCAACGTCGCCCTCACCGAGGCCAGGGTCCGCGAGCCCTCGGGCTGGGGGCTCGACGCCCCGCTCCTGGAGGCCCAGGCGCAGATGCACGCCCCCGGCCACTGGATGCTGGCCACGCCCCAGGGCCTGACCTTCGTGCGGCCGATCGGCGGCCCGGTGGCGCTAAAGGGAGAGGTAATCCGCGCCAGCCTCAAGGACCTCGACAAACGGCCGCCGAGCTTCTCCTTCCAGGGGTCGAACCTGACGTTCCAGCCGGCTGCCGGCGCCCAGCCCTTCGCCCTGACGGCGGCCAAGCTCGTCGAGTTCCACCTGCGCCCGGGTCCGGACGACGAGGGCGGCGTCTTCGTCCGCGTCGACGAGGGGCGCGCCCGTCTGACCGGCCTGTTCGGCCAGATCGCCGGCGACAAGCCGGTCTCGATCGTCTGGAATTCCACGCTGTCGAAGATGAGCGCCTTCAAGGGTGCCGACTGGGCCACGGCGGTGCGGGCCTGGACCGACGCCGGCGGGGCGATGACCGTTCGCCAGGCCGGGGTGACCGCCGGCGAGGCGGTGCTGGGCTCCAACAGCGGCACGCTGAGCGTCGGCGCCGACGGCCGGCTTCGCGGCGTCCTCGACGTCACCCTTCGCCAAGCGCCGATGGCGCTCGGCGCGATGGGCCAAAGCGGCGTCATCCGCCCCGAAGCCGCCGAGGCCGCAGCCGCCGTCGCCGCCGCCCGCCAAGGTGCGGGCGAGGCCGCTCGGGCCACGCTGAACTTCCAGGCCGGCCAGACGACGCTCGGGCCCGTCGCAGTCGGGCCCGCCCCGCGGATCTACGGTCGGCAGCCCGGATAACACCGACTTGTCGGCGGATTAGGTTCTCTGCCAGGGTGCGATCGCAGAAAAACGAGCCCGGGAGGCCTTGATGAACGCGAAGCTTCGGAGCCTGTGGGCAGGGGCGGCGCTGGCCGCGGCGACGGTCGCGGCTGCCCCGTCCCTTGCCGAGAGCGCCAGGAGCGACTGGCCGTACTTCGGCGGCAGCAAGCGGTTCGACCGCTACTCGCCGCTGTCGCAGATCAACAAGGGCAACGTCGGCCGGTTGCAGACCGTCTGGACCCGGCCCGGCCTCGACGCCTCCCTCAAGGAAGCCTTCCCGGATGTCTCGCCGTCGCCCTACCTGCGCGGCACCCCCATCATCGTCGACGGGACCCTCTACGCGCCGAACGCGGTCGGCCTGGTCGAGGCCTTCGACGCCGCCACCGGCGCCACGAGGTGGGTCCAGAAGCCGTTCGCCAACACCCTCGCCGAGGCGGCCGGCCAGAGCATCCGCACCGTCGACTATTGGAAGAGCGGCGGCGAGGAGCGGATCATCGCCGTCCGCGGCGAATGGCTCTACGCGCTCGATCCGAAGGACGGCAGCCTGATCACCAGCTTCGGCCAGGGCGGCCGCGCCTCCCTGAACCGCGACACGCCGGACCAGGCCAAGTTCTTCGGCTTCAACGGCCCGCTGGTCGTCGGCGACGTAATCGTCATCGGCGGGGCGGGCGGGGGCAAGGCGGGCGGCGGCTACGCGGACGGGGGCAACACGGTCGAGTCCACCCCCGAGCACATCCGCGGCTACGACGTCCGGACCGGCAAGCTGCTGTGGACCACCTTCGTGATGCCGCAGAAGGGCGAGCCCGGCTACGAAAGTTGGGGTCAGGCCCGCGACATCACCGGCAACATGGCCGCCTGGGCGCCGCTCGCCGCCGACGAGCAGCTCGGCATCGTCTACGTGCCGCTCAGCGCCCCGACCAACTCGCACTACGGCGGCCACCGGCCGGGCGACAACCTCTACTCCGACAGCATCCTGGCGATCGACACCCGGACCGGAAAGCTGCTCTGGCATCACCAGCTGACCCATCACGACCTGTGGGACTACGACATCGGCTCGCCGCCCACCGTCGCCGACCTCAAGGTGGGCGGCCGGACGATCAAGGCGGTGATCCAGCCGAACAAGGTCGGCTTCCTGTTCGCCTTCGACCGCGTCACCGGCAAGCCGATCTGGCCGATCCATGAGCGGCCTGTTCCGCAGTCGACCGTGCCAGGCGAGAAGACCTCGCCGACCCAGCCGGTCCCGTCCCGGCCGCCGCCCTTCGACGTCCAGGGCGTCACCGACGACGACCTCATCGACTATTCGCCGGAGCTCAAGGCCGCGGCCCGCAAGTTCGTCGCCGAGAACTACACCGGCATGGGCCCGCTCTGGTCGCCGCCGACTCTGGCGGTTCCCGGCAAGCGCGGGGTGCTGACCGCCCCTGGCGGCTGGGGCGCCGGCAATTGGAATACCGGGGCCTTCGACCCTGAGACCGGCCGTTACTACGCGGTGTCCATGACGATGCCGGGCGCCTTCACTGTCCAGAAGCTCGATGAACCGGGAACCATGCCGTACGGCTCCCCCACCCGCCCAGCCGGTGGCGGCGGCGGCGCGCCGGCCTCCGGCCCCGCCAACTATGGGCCGGGTCCGAACGGCCTGCCGCTGCTCAAGGGGCCCTACGGCCGGGTGACCGCCTTCGACATGAACAAGGGCGAGAAGCTGTGGACCATCGCCAACGGCGAGGGTCCTCGCAACCTGCCGGGCCTGAAGGAACTCAACCTGCCCTACCTCGGCACCATCGGTCGGCCGGTGGCGCTGGTGACGAAGTCGCTGTTGTTCCTGGGCGAGGCCTCGAACGCGGTGATGGGCGGCGCCGGGGTCGGCGGGCCGGTGAAGTTCCGCGCCTACGACAAGCAGAGCGGCGCGATCGTCGCCGAGATCCCGATCCCGGCGGGCACCACCGGCGGGCCGATCACCTACATGGCCGGCGGCAAGCAGATGATCGTCGTCCCAACCGGGAACGCGACGACCGGTCCGGCCTGGATCGCCATGGCCATCAACTAGCCCGCGCAGGCGGCGGCCCGAGTCGCCGCGCTTCCTCATCTCTCCGCCTTCCACGCGCGTTGACGGGCGGGATTGACACGCCCGCGCTCGCGTCTACTATTTCGATACAATGTCTTCTATTTGAAGACAAATGGGAGTTTGGCTTGAGCGTCCAGCCGCTTAGCTCTGCCTTGAAGACCTTCCGCGTGCTCGACGTCATAGCGAGCTCGCCGGCGCCTATGCGGCTGGCCGACATCGCCCGGGCGGCGGACGAGGCCCGCGGCGCGGTCCACAAGCGGCTGGTCACCCTGGTCGAGGCCGGCTGGGTCGAACAGGGCGAGGACGGCCTCTACCGTCTGACCCTGCGGACTATCGCCCACGGCGTCATGGCCATGGAGCAGGCGAGCCTCGGCACGCGGCTCGGCTCGGCGCTCGACGAACTGGTCGCCGTCACCGGTGAGACCGCCTCGATCGCCATCCTCGACGGTGCGGAGGCGGTGATCGTCCGCCGCGTCGAGACGCGCGAGCTGCTGCGCGCCGACCTCCGGGTCGGGACTCGCCTGGCCCTCGACCGCACCGCCTCCGGGCGGATCCTTCTCGCCTATGCGCCGGAGAGCACGCTCGCCAAGCTCGCCGCGGCCGGCGTGCGGCTGCCCCCCGGCGACCTTCTGCGCCAGGTGCGCCAGGACGGCGTCGCCGCCTCCGACGCCCAGGACCCGCCCAGCGTTTCGGCCGTCGCGGCGCCGATCTTCGATCCGGCCGGCGCCTGTCTCTGCGCTCTCACCTCGTCCGGGCCCTATGTCCGGTTCGACGCTGATCGCTGCGCCGCCGCCGTGCGCGACATCGCCAGCCGGATCAGCGCCCAACTGCGGGGACCTCAACGATGATCGCCGCGAAGATCGCGGACGCCTCTCCATTAGGAGCCATGGAGACCGTAAGCCTGATGCGTGCGCCCGCCGACCTCATGGCGCCGCGCACCCTCGCCGCCATGCAGCCGTCGCGGATCAGCGCCTCGCGGGCGTTGATGAGCCGGGCCATCCGCCAACGATGGAACATCGCTTGCGTCCGCTTCGACATCGATGGCGATGCGAACGGCGTCGCCGAATACCGGATCGACATCGACGGCCGCCGCTTCAGCTTCCCGGTCTTCTCCTTCCGTCCCTCGCCGCACGGCCGCACCGGCCGCATCATCGGCCGGTCCTGGGACATGATGGGCGCCCTGGTGGACGGCGAGATGAGCCGCGAGGATGTCGAACAGACCGGCCGTGAGCTGCCCAAGCTCTACGAAGGCCGCGCCACCCCGGGCACCCTGATCTGGTGCCGGTCCAACCGCAGCGGCCGGTTCTTCGACGCCGCCCGCAAGGCCCTGGCTGAGGGCCGCCAGCCCGACGTCCAGGAAATCGCCCAGACCTGCTACCTGATGCGCAACACCGGCCTCGACGGGAACGGCACCTTCGGCACCCGCACCTTCCTGACCCTGGAGCCGGACCACCCGCTGCGCTGGTCGCTCGCCGCTCAGATGCTGTGCGCCTACATGATGCGGGTCTTCGCCATGGACCTCGTCCACCATCTCGCCCGGCTCGACGCCGGACGACATGTGGAGATGAACCCGGCGCTGGCCCGGTTCCTCGGCGTCGGCAACGGCTCGGCGCTCGGCCTCAACCTGTTCGTCAACAATCACCCGCGACTAATCGAGCGCTGGCTGTGGATTCGCGAAGAGACCCTCGCCCACGCCAAGGCGCTGGCGCCGGACGCCAATCAGCTCGCCCTGCTGGTCCGACTGCTCGACAAGGCGATCGCCTTCCGCCGCGAGGACCGCGCCGTCTACGAGAACGTCCTGCCGAGCGCCGTGGTCGCCGACGAAATGGCGACCATCCGCGACCTCGCGCACCGTCTGCTGGCGCGCACCCAGGCCGGCGAGCCGCTCGCCGCCAGACCGCTGGTCGACCTCTGCGCCGCCGTCGAAGGCCGAGTCCACCCGGAGACGCTGGAGACCCTGCACGCCCTGCTGATCGAGCTCGTGCCCGACGTCGCTGACCGCCTGGTCGATAGCCTCGTCATCGACGAGGAACTCGTCGGCCGCCCGGAAATGAGCCTTCGACGCCTGCGCGAGCTCGTCCGCGGCGACTACGCCTGGGCCTTCCGACTCGACCTGGACGCCGATCCGGCCGACCGGTTCATCTGGTACAAGTCGGTCAACGCCGAGGAGCCGAGGCGCGGCCTGCGTCGCGAGGTCGGCGACGATGTGGTCAATCTTGGCCTCGATCTGCCCCGCCTCATCGTCGCCCTCGACCGCGACCTGGCGGGCGCCGACCCCGCCGCCAGCGTCGCGCGGTTCCTGCTGGCCCATCCGCAGCATCGGGCGGTCGTCACCCGCGTCCAGGCTTTGGCCGGCACGGCGTTCCACTCGCCCCACGCCGACATCATGAGTCCCGACTATGTGCCGGCCCACCTGACCAGGCTGCTCAACATCGGCCTCCACGGCATCGACAAGACCCGCGACTTCCTCGACCGCAACCTGCGAGGCGTGATGTTCCATGGGGCGCCGACGCCGGCCGACCTCGCCTCCGGCGCCGCGGACGACCACTGGTTCTATCCCGCGGAGCCGCGCCTGTGAGCCCGACGACCTCGACGTTGCAGGCCAGCCTGCGCGAATGCCGGATGGTGCTGGAGCGGCTGGTGCTAATCGAGCGGCTCGATCCCGGGCTGACGCCGGCGGTGCGCGACTGCGCCCTGTTCTCAGCCTTCCACCGTCGCGGTTTCGACCACGTCCGGCCGACCATCGAGAGCCTGCGCGCCACCGTCGGCCGCCCGCCAATTCTGCGGGAGCACGCGGACCGTCTGGAGGTCGATTGCGGCGGGGCCCACGCCTGGCTCGTCGCCGAGGCCCTCACCGACCTCGCCGTTGACCTTTTCCGCCGCGGCCGCCCCGCCACCGTCGAGGCCAGCAACATCGTCGCCTCGGACGAGCTGGCGGTGATCCCCTACCTTGGCGAAGCCCACCGGCTCGAGGTCCACGTCGAAGGGCCCCGGTTGAGCGTCGTCGGCGGCCGCGTTCCGACATCCCTCGACCAAATCCGCCGCGAGGGCATTTCGGTCGAGCGCGAGGTCTGGTGGTCGCTGTTCCTGCGCGCCAACGACGCGCTCGCCCCCGACTCCTTCGAATCCCGCCGCCACGCCGGTCCGATCATGGTCGACGCCGAGGGCCGGGTGATCGGCCGGGCCGACGAGGACGAAACCGACTTCAATCTCCTGGCCGAGCCTGCCCTGCTCGCCGCCGGGCTCAAGCTTCCGAACGGAGGGTGATGCGATGCTGATCGACGGCCTGCAGTGCGGTCATTTCAACCGCGAGGTTTTCGAGACCCTGGTGCGCGGCGGCGTTCACTGCGTCACCTCGACCCTCGGGTTCTGGGAGGGGACGGTCGAGTCGATGGAGTCCATCGGCCACTGGCGTGACATGGAGCGCGAGCACGGCGACCTGTTCTTCATCGCCCGCACCGCCGAGGACATCGAGAGCGCGCCGAGCCGCGGCAAGGTCGCGATCCTGCTGGGCTATCAGAACGCCGCCCTGTTCGAAGGCCGGATCGCCTTTGTGGAGCTGTTCGCCGACCTCGGCGTGCGGGTCGTCCAGCTAACCTACAACAACCAGAATGACCTCGGAGGGAGTTGCTACGAGACCGAGGACAGCGGCCTCGCCCGCTTTGGCCGTGAGGTCATCCGCGAGATGAACCGGGTCGGCATGGTGGTCGATTGCTCGCACGTCGGCGACCGCACGACGCTCGACGCGATCAACTGGTCCGAACAGCCGATCGCCATCACCCACGCCAACGCAGCCAGCGTGTTCCCGCACAAGCGCAACAAGACCGACCCGGTGCTCGCCGCCCTGAAGGAAAAGGGCGGCGTGATCGGCTGCGCCGCATATCGCAACATCGCGCCGCAGACCGCCAACGAGTCCCTGCGCGGCTGGTGCGAGATGGTCGCGCGCACCGTCGACCTGGCTGGGGTCGATCACGTCGGCATCGGCACCGACTACAGCCACAACCATGGCCCGGCTGACTACGACTGGATGCGCAAGGGTCGCTGGACCCGCACCGTCCAGTACGGCGCCGGCTCCGCCGCCAATCCCGGCCCGACGCCCAAGCCCGAATGGATCAAGACAGTCGACAAGCTTTCCACCGTCCAAGGCGGCCTGATCGACGTCGGCTTCTCGGCCGACGAGGCCGACAAGCTGGTGGGCGGCAACTGGCTGCGCCTCTATCGTCAGGTCTTCGCCGCCGCCGGGCGGTGAGCTTCCGGAACGCCGCGCCGTGGACGACTGGGACTACGACGACGACGAGGAGGACGGCATCTCGCGCCGGACCGCCATCCTGGGCGGCCTGGCCGGCGCCGCGGCGATCGGCGCCCTCGGCTGGGCCGCGTTCCGACCAAAGCCGGTCGAGCGCGACGTCCTCTATGTGAACACCTGGGGCGGCATCTGGGAGGCGGCGGCCCGCCGCGCCTATTTCGACCCGTTCACCGCCGAGACCGGCATCCGGATCCGCACCGTCTCCCCGGTCTCCTTCGCCAAGCTGTCGGCGCAGCTCCGCACCGGCATCTACGAGTTCGACGTCACCACCCTGGGCCTGGCCGAACTGGCCCGCGCCAACGCCTTCGGCCTGGTCGAGCCGACCGCCAGCCACCTCGGCGATGACGGGCTTTGGCCGGGCGCCGTCCAGCACAACAGCCTGCAGACTCACGCCTACGCCACCCTCATCAGCTACCCAAAGGACCGTTTTCCCGGCGGCGGGCCGCAGAGCTGGGCCGACTTCTGGGACTTGCAGCGGTTCCCCGGTCCCCGCTGCCTGCAGCGCTATGCTGCTCGCGTGCTCGGTGTCGCCCTGCTGGCCGACGGCGTGCCGCCCGACCAGTTGATGCCCTACGACCTCGACCGCGCCTTCGCCTCGCTCGACCGCATCAAGCCGGCGATCCGCGTCTGGTGGGCAGCCGGGCCCCAGTCCCTGCAGATCCTCACCGCCCGCGAGGTGAGCATGATCGGCATCTGGAGCAACTACGCCCAAAAGGCCTCGCTGCAGATGGCCGGCGGCCTCGCCGTCCAGTGGAACCAGGCGCTGATCGACAAGGGCTGCTGGGTGGTCGCCAAGGACACGCCGCGCGCCGAAGCCGCCTGGAAGCTCCTGCGGTTCATCGGCAGCCGGCCGGAAGGCCTGGCTGAATTCTGCAAGAGCGACTTCGTCGGGCCGCTCAATCCCCAGGCGTTCGATCACATCGACCGCGACATCGCCCGCGTGATGCCGACGTGGCCTCAGAACCTCGCCCAAGGCGTGATGATGGACGCCGGCCGGCTCGGCGACGTGGACGCCATGACCCGCCGCTTCGACGAATGGGTGGCCGTCTGATGGCCGGCAAGCGCATCCCGATCCGGCCGAAGACCTGGATGATGGTCGCCCCGGCCGCCGTCTTCCTGGCGCTGTTCTACCTCGCGCCGCTGACCCACGTGCTGATCCTCAGCGTCACCGAGCCCCAGGCCGGCTTCGGCAACTTCGCCCAGGTGCTGAGCTCGAGACATTTCTACGAAGTCCTGGGCCACACCTTCAGAACTGCCCTGGTGGTGACGCTCGGCGCCCTGTTGCTCGGCTATCCGGTGGCCTACGCCGCGGCGAACGGCCCGGCGGGTTATGGCGCGACCCTGCTGACCATCGTCGCCCTGTCGTTCTGGACCAGCTTCCTTGTGCGCACCTATGCCTGGATGGTGGTCCTGGGCGCACACGGCCCGCTCGCCGGCGTGGTCGAGGCCCTGGGCTTCGGCCGGCCGCAGCTGCTCTTCACCAACGTCAGCGCCACGGTCGGCATGGTCCACGCGCTGCTGCCGTTCATGGTCATGTCGCTCTATTCGGTGATGACCCGCATCGACAGGCGTCTGGTCAGCGCCGGCGAGAGCCTCGGCGCGACGCCGACCAGAGCCTTCTTCTCGATCTACCTGCCGCTCAGCGCGCCGGGGATCATCAACGGCGCGACCCTCGTCTTCATCACCTGCCTCGGCTTCTACGCCATGCCGGTGATCCTCGGCTCCCCGCGCGAGCCGATGATCGCCGGCATGATCGGCGACCAGATCGAACAGATGGCCAATTTCGGCTACGCCGCGGCCCTGGCCCTCACCCTGTTGTCGGCCACCGCGGCGACCTTCGCGGTCTACAACCATTTCTTCGGCCTGCACCGGCTGTGGGCAGACCGATGAGACGGACGCTGTTCCTGCTGTCGGCGCTCACCGCGCTGTTCCTGGCCGCGCCGCTGCTGGTCGTCGTGCCGATGTCGTTCAGCACCGACGCGGCCCTGACCTTCCCGCCGCCGGGCTTGACCCTCGACAACTACCGCAGCTTCTTCGCCGACCCGAACTGGACCGGCCCGCTGGTCAACAGCTTCCTGGTCGGCATCGCGACGACCTTGCTGACCCTCGCCATAGGAACGCCGGCCGCCTTCGCCCTGGTCCGCCGCAGGTTTCCCGGCAAGGCGGCGTTCAACTTCCTGATCATGCTGCCGATGATCGTCCCGACCATCGTCATGGCCCTCGGCTACTACGCCTACTTCGGCCAACTTCGGATCGTGCAGACCTATCTCGGCGTCGTCCTGGCCCATACCTGCCTGTCACTGCCGATCGCCCTGCTGATCCTAACCGCCGCCCTGAAGGGCTTCGACCGCTCCATCGAGCAGGCGGCCATGAGCCTTGGCGCCTCGCCGCTGCGGACCTTCCGGCTGATCACCTGGCCGGTCCTGCGGCCCTCATTCCTGATCGCGGGCCTGTTCGCCTTCGTCCATTCCTTCGACGAGACGGTGATCTCGCTGTTCATCTCCGGCCGCGACCGGGCGACCTTGCCTCGCCAGATGTTCACCAGCTTCAAGATCGAGGCCGACCCGACCATCTCGGCCGCCTCCTCCATCCTCTTCCTCATGGTCCTGACCGGCCTCGCCGTCGTCACGGCCGTGCGCCTGACCCGCCGCGTGGCGGGACGGAGTGCCTGATGCCCGCCCGCCCGCTGTCCCTGCGCCAGGTCTGCAAGTCCTATGACGGTCGTCAGATGGCCGCCGCCGACGTGGATCTCGACATCCCGGCCGGCGAGTTCGTCTCTCTCCTCGGCCCGTCGGGCTCGGGCAAGACCACCACCCTGATGATGATCGCCGGCTTCCAGAAGCCGACCTCCGGCCAGATCGTGCTGGGCGAGCGCCAGATCGACCGCGTGCCGCCGCACCGGCGCAACATCGGCATGGTCTTCCAGAACTACGCCCTGTTCCCGCACATGACGGTGGCCGACAACGTCGGCTTCGGGCTGAAGATGCGCGGTGTCACCGCGGCCGAACGAACGACCCGCGTCGCCCGCGCCCTCGACATGGTCTCGCTCGGCGGTTTCGCCGACCGCTATCCAGCCCAAATGTCGGGCGGCCAGCAGCAGCGCGTCGCCCTGGCTCGCGCACTGGTCTTCGAGCCGGACCTTATCCTATTGGACGAGCCGCTCGGCGCCCTCGACAAGAACCTGCGCGAACAGATGCAGGTCGAGCTGAAACGCATCCACCGCGACCTCGGCGTGACCATGATCTATGTCACGCACGACCAATCCGAGGCGATGACCATGTCCGACCGGATCGCGGTGTTCAACGCCGGCCGCATCGAGCAGATCGGCACGCCGGCGGAGGTCTATTTCACGCCCAAGACCCGCTTCGTCGCCGACTTCGTGGGCGACAGCAACATACTCGCGGCGACGGCTGGCGCCGGCGAGACCTGGCAGGCGCAAGGCCTTGGCCTCGTGCAGCTCGCCGGCGCACCGGCCGCCGCGGGCGAGAGGGGCCATATCGTCCTGCGCCCCGAGATGATCCGACTGACCGACGCGCCGACTGCGGACCGCCCGCCGTTCCGCGTCGAGGCGACGGTCAACTACGGCGACAGCGTCCTCGTCATCGGCAAGGTCGGCGACACGCCCCTGCGCGTCCGCGTCCCGAGCCGCGACGGCGCCGGCCTCCGGCCTGGCGACCAGCGCGGCCTGAGCTGGAACGACGCGGACGCTCACGTGGTCCGCGACCCCGCCTGATCGACAGCCACGCCCAGGTTGAGAGGCTCGCCTGAGGGCTGGCGACCGACTATTCCAGATAGATCGTGCGAAGCTGAGCGATGTCGGCTTTGCTGAGGCCGATCTCAGTCTCGAAATACCCGTCCACCGAGCCCCAACGCTCATTGATCGCCGCCAGGGCGCTATCGAGGTAGGCCGCGCCGTTGGCCGACTTCAGCGGACGAGGTTTGTAGAGCGCACGATCGTCCTGGCCGCGTGCAAACATCTGGGCCACGGGGTTGTTGGGATACCGAGCCAGGTCGATCTTCGGCATTTCGAACTCAGGACGCCGCAACTCAGTAGACATATGGAAGTCCGCGATGATCGCTTCTCGCGGCGCCCCGAGGGCCGAGAGGATCATGGCTGAAACAAAACCGGTCCGGTCCTGCCCCGCCGAGCAGTTGTAGACTAACGGCCCCTCGTTACTCAGCAGTCGGGCGAAAACCAGACGCAGATGCGGAGCCAGGAACGTGGGGAGCTGCCGATAGAGGGGCTCCATCTGCCCACCGGCCATCAGCTTCTGGACGTCGAGGGTCATCATGTCGGCCATCGAGTAGCCAATGGCCGAGTAGGGCACACCCTCGATTCGGGTCGGAGCCAGGACCCGCTCTTCGCTGGAGCGCAGGTCGACCATGTTGCCGAGGCCCAGCAGACGGACTTCGGAGAGGTCCGCATCCGTGAGCAGCGGCGTCGCGCCGGACCGATAAATCAGGCCCCAGCGCACATGCTTGCCGCCGGCCGCAGGGTAGCCTCCCAGGTCGCGGAAGTTCGAGCCCTGTTGCAGCGTCACCACGCGCTCGGCGACCCGCACTGTTCGGCCGCCGCGGGTGTCGCGCAAGATGATATAGGGCCGCGACGTAGCGGCCGTGACCAGCTCGTGCGAGCCATCGTTATCGGCCTTGGAAACGACACGTGCGGCGGAGGCCGGGATGTCCGGCTTGTCGGCCACAAGAACATCAACCGGATCGGTCGCAGACCAGCGCACCACGAGCTTGTCGGGCGAAACACGCTCGACGACAGCACCGTCGACCGTTCCGGCCACGACCGGTGTTGCAAGGGCCAGAGCAGCAAGCGAGGCGAAAAGCATGCGCATGTTGGAATCCCGACTCTGAGGCTTAGAAGCGGACGGTGGCGTCGACGCCGTAGGTGCGTGGCTCGTTGAACATGCCCATCCGACCGAAGGTCGGGCTCATGCCGCCCCGGTAGAACAGATGAGCCTCGTTGAGCAGGTTGCGCGACCAGACCGCGATCTCCAGCTCGCCTGCGTCGCTGAGCGGGATCTCGCCGAGCGAGATCCGCGCATTCACCAGCTTGCTGTTGTCCGAGAAGTCGGCGACGCCCGATGTGGCGCGATAGCCGTCGGCGATGTTGCCGTCGATGTGCGCGCGGAAGGTTGCGTGGGCCATTGGCCGCACATAGTCCAGCGCGGCGGTGAAGGCGTTCTTCGGCGTGAAGACGATGTAGGACGCGACCAGCGCCGGCGTGGCGTCGAACGGGTTGTCGGCGGGCGGCAGGTCGCCCTTGGTGTAGGCGTAGGCGAGACTGGCGGTCAGACCGTCGGCGATGGCCAGCGAGGCGTCGGCCTCGAACCCCTTGATCTTGCCGACCCCCGCGGCGTTCACCGTCTCGATGGTGCCGCGGTTGCTGCCGCCGAGGTTGGCGGCGTTGAAGTCGATCTGGATATCCTTGTAGCGGGTCGAATAGGCCGCCAGGTTGATGCGGGCCCGGTTGCGGAGGAACTGCGCCTTCAGGCCGGCCTCGACGGTGGACACCGTTTCCGGATCGAAGGTGCGATACGAGACGGAACGCCCATTGGCCCCACCGGCGCGATAGGCGGTCCCCCATCGAGCATACAGGTGCAGCTCGTCGGTGGGATCGAACGCCACCGTGACCATCGGATCGAGACGGTTCCAGCTATCCTTGAACTCGATCTCGCCGACCACGCCGCCGAGCACCGGCGTCGCGCCGTTGACCTTCGTCAGGTGGCCTTCCTTCTTGTCGTGGGTGTAGCGGGCGCCGGCGGTCAGATGCAGGCGGTCGTCCAGGACAGGCGGCGTCCAGGTGGCCTGACCGAAGGCGGCAAGGCTGTCGGTCATGGCCGTGCTGGCCCGATCGGGGAACGGCGTGGCCGCTCCGGACGCCAGGCTCGGCAGGCGCGTGGCCGCCGTGCCCGTGGCGTTCCACTGCATGGTGTTGGGCGTCCAGGCGTCGTCGTCGCCCTTCTCGTGATAATAGAAGACGCCCCCGACGAAGTTGAACCGTTCGAAGGTCCCGAGGATCTGGACCTCCTGGCTGAACTGTTCCTGGCGGAGCGAGGCCAGGCTGTAGCGGGCGAAGGTCGCGTTCGGGCGGAAGGCGCTGGAGTGGGCGCCGATGCCGTTGTCCCACTGATCCTGCTCGACGCTGCGATAGGCCGTGATCGAACGCAGCTCGTAGATGTCATTCGGCGCCCACGACAGGTGCAGCATATGGCCCCAGATGTCGCCGACGCTTTCCTGCTGCGGCAGGCCGATATCGACCGCCTTGGCCCGGTCGGACTGGACCTGGACCAGGGGCGCGAAGGCGCTCGCCGGGGCTGTCGCGCTGCGCTCGACGAGCTGCACATAGAACGGCGTCGTCTTGTCCTTCGAGATGTCGAAGTCGTAGCGCGCGGTGAAGGTGTCGTTCGGGGTCCACTGGACGCCGGCGTGGAAGCCCTTGCGGTCGTACTGGTTGAAGTCCTCTTCCCCTTCCAGCGTGTTTTCGACCGTGCCGTCACGCTTGGTGATCACGGCGTCCAGCTTGACGGCGACGTTATTCCAGGACGGCAGGTCGAGGTGGCTTTCGGCGCGATGGGCGCCGTAGTTGCCGACCCCCGCGCTCTGTCGCAGGCCGAATTCACCCGACGGCGCGCGACTGACGATGGAGACGGCCCCACCGGTCGAGTTGCGGCCGAACAGGCTGCCCTGCGGCCCCTTCAGCACCTCGATCCGCTCGATGTCGAACAGGGCCGCGCCCAGACCTTGCGAGCGACCTAGGTATACACCGACGATGTAAACGCCGACCCCGGCGTCACGGCTCGGCTGGTTGGCGTCGAAGGGCACGATTCCGCGAATGCCGACCGCCAGGGCGGAGGTGCGGGAGAAGAACGGCGCGACCCGGAGGGATGGCAGGGAGCCATCCATCAGATCGGTCAGGCTCTGGACTCGCCGGGCCTTCAGCTCCTCGCCGCCCATCACCGAAATCGCGATCGGAGTCTTTTGGAGATCGGTCTCGCGCTTCTGAGCCGTGACCACCACCTCCCCTAGGGCCAAGGCCGAATCCTCAAAGGCCTCCGCCGCCTGAGCGGGTCCCGCCCCGAGTCCCGCCATACCCAAAATCGCGGCGCACGACGTGGCCGACAGAAGCGCTTTTCGCACGAAACAAACCCCACCTGCTTGATGGCAGGGGAGTTAGGGGCGGGTCGCGACGGCCCGACGACTGTTACATGACCGTTTGCCGAAAAGACGATCGGCGATCGGCGATCTGATCTCAATCCGCAGCGTCTGCCGGGCGCGCCTCCCACACCGAAGTCTCCGTCGGAATGGCCGCGACGTCGGTGACGCCCGGAGTGCGATCGGCGGCCCGTTCGTCGAAGTTGGTCGGACCTTGCATCGGCACGCTGGCGAGCGGGACTTGGTGGACGACCCTGACGATCTGATCGGCATCGGGCTCGTAGTGGCTGTCCGGGTCGCCGTCCGCGCGCCGTGCCCCGGCGCCCTCGCCCGCGGCGCTTTCGGCGGTCGGCTGGCCGCTGTTGAGGTTTCGTGGCTTTCGGTCGCTCATCGTGCACTCCGACCGCGAGAAGCCGGCGCTGAAAACTAGGTTCCGGCCTGCTTACAGATGTTGGCCGAGGGAACCCGCCGCGGCGTCATCACGTCTCCCTGTCCCAGACCCGGCAGAGACGGATGAGGCGATGCTTCCGACTTCCGGCGCCACCACGGCGCAAGTGAAGGCCGACATCAACAGCGGCGCCACCGGCGACAAGGTCGGCGGCTTCGATCCCGCCATGTCGCCGCTCGGCACCGACGAAGAGGCCGGCGGAGTCTCCCCCGATCCGGGGTTAATTGCGCAGGCCCGCGCCGCCGAACAGAGCGGACGACCCGCCAACGCGACCCCTAACGCCGCCACCCCCGAACTCCAGCCCAACGCCCAGCTCAAGACCGGCGCGCCTGTCACCCTGCCGCTACTTCTGGGAATCGGCATCGCCGTGCTGCTCGCCGTGGCCTGGTACCTGATGCTCGGAACCTAGGGGCGGGCCAACGAGCCCACCACAGGTCGTGGCCGCACGACCCGCTCGCCTGCGGGACAATCGGGGTGGTGACAATGCGTCGATCGCCGCCGACCGGTGTTGGATCGACACCAACCCGACCCTGAAAATCAACTTCCGACGCAGCGCGGCTTGCAGTCTTCTGCGCTATGAACGTTCGATGACATATTCGGCGCCTTGGGCGGGGCGGAGATATCGCGAAAGCGGTGATCTGCCGGCCTGGACACCAAGCTCAACGGGCGGCTGACTAAACATTAGAAAGTAGGGGGAATTTTCCAGATGATCGGCACAACCCATTCCAAGGGCCGGAGACTGATAGGCCTGCTGGCGGCGACCACCGTCCTGACGCCCCTGGGCTTCGCAGGATCGGCGCTCGCACAGACGGCCGAGGCGCCAGAGACCGCGCTGGGCGAAATCGTCGTCACCGCGACCCGTCGCTCCGAGAGCGTGCAGAAGGTGCCGATCGCCATCCAAGCGCTGAGTGGCGATACCCTGGCCGAGCGCCAGGTCAAGGGCCTGTCCGACCTCGTAACCCTGCTGCCGTCGGTGTCCTTCGCCGGCCTCGGCCCGGGCCGTCAGGTCACCTTCTTCCGCGGCATCGTTCCGGCCGGCGGCCAGTACGGCTCGGTCGGCATGTACCTGGACGAGATCCCGATCACCGGCACCGGCATCACCGCCAACGGCGCCGGCATCCCTGACATCCACGTCTACGACATGGAGCGCATCGAGGCGCTGTCGGGTCCGCAAGGCACCCTCTACGGCGCCGGCTCGCTCGGCGGCACGGTCCGCTTCATCACCAACAAGCCGAAGATCGGCCTGTTTGAGGGCGGCTACAACGTCGAGGCCAACAAGTACGGCAAGGGCGACATCGGCGGCCAGCTCGAGACGTTCGTGAACCTGCCGGTCAACGACCGGATGGCGGTGCGCGCCATGGCCTACTACCGGCGCGAAGGCGGTTACGTCGACAACGTCGACAACAACGGCCGCTTCGCCGATGGCCGTCCGTCGGTCCTGAACCTGGGCGACAATAACCCGGCCACCTCGTTCACCCTCGACAACTCGGCGATCGCCAAGGACGACTACAACACCGTCAAGGAATACGGCGGGCGCCTGGCTCTGCTGTGGGAGGTCGCGGAGGGCTGGAGTGTCATGCCGCAGATCACCGCCCAGCGGCAGGTCTCCAACGGCTACTTCGGCTTCGATCCGCGGGTCGGCGACCTGGAAGTCGTCGACTTCGACAAGACCCGGCAAGACGACAAGTTCTACCAGGCGGCCCTGACCATCAACGGCCACATCGGCGACTGGGACGTGGTCTCCGCGACGGGCTACCATCAGCGCAAGACCAAGACGCTGAACGACTACACCTACTACACGGTCGCCTATGACGGTTTCGGCCCCGGTTACGAAAACTACCTGCAGTTCTTCGACAAGGCCGGGTGCACGGGAACCGGCGCGGCCCTGCGCTGCACCACCCTGATCAACCCGACCCAGTTCTACTCCGCCGAATCCCGCCGGCCGAAGTTCACCCAGGAATTCCGCATCACCACGCCGGACTCCTGGCCCTTCGACATCACCGCGGGTGCCTTCTACCAGTGGATGAAGCAGGGCAACGACAACGACTACGCCGTCCACGGCCTGTCCAACATCGCCGGCTTCACCCAGTCCGGCGGCGGCGACAGCAACCCGGCCGGCTTCGGCATTCCGACGACCAGCGGCGGCACCATGGTGCTCGGTTCGCCGGCCGTGCGCCGTGACGCCTACTACGTCATCGAGACCGACCAGATCTGGAAGGACAAGGCGCTCTTCGCCGAGGGTCACTATAACATCACCCCGACGCTGAAGCTCACCGCCGGCATCCGTTACTTCTGGACCGAATACGTCGCCGACGGCTTCGTCGGCATCGCGGCGACCGCCCGCAACACCGTGACGTCCTACGACCGCGGCACGGGCACCGCCGGCTGCTCGGTGCCGCTGCCGGCCGAGCGCCTGCAGTGCGTCAACACCAACTTCGCCGTCGCCGACCGCAAGGGGCGCTACGACGAAAAGGGCGAGACCCACAAGATCGCCCTCGATTGGCAGATCACCCCGAGCAAGATGGTCTACGCCAACTACTCGACCGGCTTCCGGCCGGGCGGCTTCAACCGTCCGCTGCGGATCCGCAACGTCGGCGTGGCCTCGGTGGACCCCTATCTGTCCGAGACGCTGACCAACTACGAGCTCGGCTTCAAGACGACCTGGAACGGCATCTTCCGCCTGAACGCCTCGGCCTACATCCAGGACTGGGACGACGTTCAGTACACGGTGGTGGTCGCCGGCACGCAGGGCGCCCTCATGACCGGCAACGCCGGCCGGGCGCGGGTGAAGGGCTTCGAGTTCGACGCCGACCTGAAGCTCGACAAGTTCACCCTGTCGACGACCGGCGCCTACAACGACGCCAAGCTGGCTGAGAACTTCTGCAACTTCGCGTTCAACCCCGCGTCCATGGAGATCGCCCAGCTGGCCTCCTGTACGCCGGGTCAGTTCGTGCCGGGCACCCAGCCGCCGACGTCACAGGTCGCGGCCGAGGCGGGCACCCGCCTGCCGCGTCAGCCCAAGTTCAAGGGCACGAGCTCGGTCCGTTACGACACCGAGTTCCGCGACTATGGCGCCTACATCCAGGGCGCGGCGCTCTATCAGACCGGGGCGACCCAGGACCTCAACGTCCGGAACAACGCGCTGCTCGGCAATACGAAGGGCTTCGTGACCTTCGACTTCTCGGCCGGCGTCAGCCGCGACAACTGGACGTTCGACGTCTTCCTGCAGAACGCCTTCGACAAGCGGGGCATCCTGACCCGCAACACCTTCTGCGCGATCGCGATCTGCTCGGACTCCTCCCGAGCCTTCCCGATCAAGCCGCAGTTCTTCGGCGCGCGGTTCGGTCAACGCTTCTGACCTGACGCAAGTCCACTCAAGGACGCTCCGGAAGCCCCACGGGAAACCGTGGGGCTTCTTTTTTGTCCCGCGGTAGCCGGGCAGCACGGATTGCCGGCGAGACCGCGACGGCCGCGTACAATCGTTCAGTTGTGGATTTCGTGGCGACGTGCCCACCGCGGCCCGCCCGAACGGTCCCCATCGATCCGGGGAGCGGTGGTAGCTGGGGAGCGCTACAGAAGCAGCAGACCCAGTGTGGCCGTTGTGATCTTTCGTCGCCTATAGCGCAGCGAGGCATGCGCTGTTGGACTCGATCTAGGGAAGCGGTGGTCGCTGGGGACCGAAAAACGGGCGTTCCGCAGTAAGCTAAGGTCACGAAGAGGCATCCGCGGTCTTGCCTCGCAGAGCCCCCACCAACCAAACAGTTGTTTGTGTCCCGAATTCGATTACGAATTTAGCTGAGCGCGGGCGCCACTGGTCCCAGCGCCAATTAAAACGGGCGGGAATAAAGAATGAATTCGAGCGCTCGCGGGCCCGACGGCTCGCCGGAGACAGGCGGGCGGGAGATCCGGCGAGTGGCCGCGATCTCGCTGCTCGGTACCAGCATTGAATGGTATGACTTCTTTCTCTACGGCGTCGCGGCCGCCGTCGTCTTTCCCAAACTCTTCTTCGCCGGCGACTTGCCCCCCCTGGTCGCGCTGTTCGCAGCGTTCGCCACCTTCGCCGTCGGGTTTCTCGCGAGGCCGGTAGGCGGGGTGATCTTCGGTCACTTCGGTGATCGCCTGGGCCGTAAAGGCACGTTGGTCACGGCTCTGATCATGATGGGCGCGGCGACCACGCTGATCGGCCTCACACCCAGCTACGCGAGCATAGGCTTTTGGGCGCCGACCATCCTGGTCGCCTTGCGCTTCGTCCAGGGCCTGGCGATCGGGGGGCAGTGGGGCGGGGCCATGCTGCTCGTAACCGAAAGTGCGCCGTCGAATAAGCGGGGTCTTTATGGAAGCTTCGCCCAGGCGGGCGTTCCCATGGGTGTTGTGCTCGCGAACCTCGCCTTGCTTGTGGCGAGCTCGACGCTCTCCGAAGATGACTTCCTGACCTGGGGCTGGCGCATTCCATTCATCCTGAGCGTCGTGCTCGTCGGGGTCGCGCTCTACGTCCAGCTTCGCCTTGAAGAGACGCAGGCGTTTCGCCGCTTGAAGGACGCCGCTGAAGCGAAGGCGCGCGACCAAAGCGCTGTTCCGAAGCGGACCAAATCACCGATCCTGCAGGTGCTCGCGAGCCACCCCAGGCAGGTCGTCCTGGCGGCAGGCACCTTCATCTGCACACAGGTCGCATTCTACATACTCATAGCCTTCACCGTCGCATACGGGACGAGCCGCGCGTCTGGCCCGCCGATTTCGAGGGACACGATGCTGCTCGGCGTTTTGGTCGGGAGCATCGTCATGGTCCCAGCCATCTTCCTCAGCGGCGCGCTATCGGACCGGTTTGGCCGACGGGGCATCTTCATGGCCGGCGCTGCCCTGCTTGGGCTCTGGTCATTCGCCATCTTCCCCCTCATCGACACCGGACAGCTGATCTGGATCATCGTCGCCATCAGCGCGGCGCAGATCTTCACCTCCATGATGTACGGGCCGCAGGCGGCCTTCTTCACGGAGCTGTTCAGCACGGAAGTGAGGTATTCCGGTGCGTCTCTCGGCTACCAGCTCGGGGCAATCCTGGGCGGCGCACTTGCTCCACTTGTCGCGACGGCCCTGTTGGCCCGGTTCGGCACGAGCTTGGCGATCTCGATCTACATGGCGGCAGCTGCGGCGATATCACTGCTGTCGGTCACGTTGCTGCGCGAGACCTATCGCTCAGACCTCTAAGGATGCTTGAGCTCCGCCCGCCCAGGCATCGCAGCTTGGGCGGGCGATCTTAGATATAGAAGCCTGGAACATGACGAGCCCCTGTCGCAGGGCTCATTCCACCGCGACAGCCGCGGACACCGCCGCGACAAAGGCCCGTGATCGAGCGGCGTAGGCGCGCTCCGACGGCGTCGGGAACGCACTCAGCAACACCACCACCAGCTTCTGATCGGGATCGATGAAGATCATCTGGCCAAAGACGCCGATGGCCGAGAACGCCTTCTCGGAGGTGATCCACCACTGGTAGCCGTAACCGCTCGAGGCGGGTGACCCCTTGCGGGCCTCCTGCAACCAGCCGTCAGGGACTATCGAGACGCCGTCTGCGCCGCGAAAGTCGTTCATCGCGAACAGGCCGAAGCGCCCGAAATCGCGCAGGCGGGCGTTCAGGCAGCAACCGGCGAATTCCTGCCCGCC
Organism: Phenylobacterium sp.; assembly: GCF_044236515.1. Classification (GTDB taxonomy): domain Bacteria; phylum Pseudomonadota; class Alphaproteobacteria; order Caulobacterales; family Caulobacteraceae; genus Phenylobacterium. The sequence continues at coordinate 6,983 of NZ_JBIIGK010000009.1, read as the reverse complement.
GTCCGAGGTCCAGGCGGCGTCCGCCTCCATCCCTGCCGGCCGCCAGACCTTTTCGGAGAGGTAGGATGACAGCCGCTGGCCGGTGGCCGCAGCGACGACTTCCCCGAGAACATGAGTTGCGCCGGTGTTGTAGTCGAACTTGCGATCCGGCTCCCAGGCCTTGGGCGACGTGGCGACGTATCGTGTCAGGCCACCGGCCCGGCGCTCAGCGAGCAAGCGGACGAGGGCGTTGATGTCCGCGTTCGGGTCCAGGTAATTCTCGTCCCACCGCACGCCCGTCGACATGTTGAGCGCTTGCCGGATCGTGACGCCCTCATAACCGGTCCCCTTCAACGCGCGCACGTAATTCGTGACCGGCTCGTCCAAGTTCCGGATCTTGCCCTCCTTCAATGCTGCGCCAACAAGCGTCGAGGTCATGGACTTGACGACGGAATAGGAAGTCCAACGGTCGGTGGATTTAAGACCATGTGCGTACTTCTCGGCCCGCACCTGACCATCCTTCAGCACCAAGAGCCCGAATACGCGATTGTCGCGCATGAAAGCGTCGACGTCATAGGTGACCCCGGCGACCGTAAAAGCGACATCCAACGGCTTCCCCGCCGGGAGCGCCCTGACAACCTGCCCCGCCGCGACGGGGCGCGAGGCGTAAAGACGGTCAAAACTCTTGAAGGCGATTTCCTGCTCGTCCGGCGACCAAAACAGCATCCGCTCGGGGGCGGGGAGACGCGTCGCCGCGTTGGGCCTCGGCTGGGCGCCGGCAGTAGAAGCGAGGGCGAGAGCCATGACTAAGGTCAGGCGGAGCATGACGCATCTCCAAGCTGAATTTTGCGGCCAAGCGACCAACCGTCTAAAACGGCGATCAGGCTAAGGTCGGAGAGACGAACATCGGCGCAGGACCTCTCCTGCGCCGACGCTGCCGTCAGTAGCGATAGGTTGCGGTGACGCCCATCGTCCGCGGGCGGGGCGCGATGAACTCATCAAGCGGGCCGAGGCGGCTGCCGCCAAAGCCAACGCGGGTGCGGTTCAGCAGGTTGTTGACGAACACCGAGACATCGGCGCCGTTGTCCAGACGCACGCCAGCGCGCAAGCGAACGTCGTGGAACGACGGGCCGAGAACGACCGTGGGGTCATAAAGGCGTGAGAACGTGGGATCACGCTGGGGCGTAAGAGCCTTGTTCACCGATCGATAGGTATAGTCCCCGCGGAAATAGGCCGGGATGCCTCTGGCGTCGAAATCATAAGAGACGTTCGCCGAAACCGTCCACGGGGAGCCGCCCAGGGTATGCCCCTCGCGGACCAGATCCTCCGGCGCGCCGAGCAGCCGAATAGTTTCGTCATATTCGATGTTGTTGTAACCCGCGGCCAGCCCGACGGTCAGTCCATCGGTCACGACGAGCGTGCTTTCAAGTTCGAAGCCTTTACTGGTGGCCTCGCCAAGATTTGCAATCAGCTCATAGGCGCAGCCCACCCCAAGCGAGGGCACGTTGCGAATGATATCGGTCCATTTGATCATGTAGGCCGCCGCGGCTACCCGGGCGCGACCATCCATAAAGCTGTTCTTGCTGCCGACTTCGTAGCTCCAGACATTGTCCGACTTGTACGCCGTCGGCGCTTCGTCGTACCCGATCGACGCCAGCGCGGCGACGCAGGCCGGGGACTCGGGAATGGCGCGGTTAGAGCCCCCGATCCGGTAGCCTTTCGCTGCCGTGAAGTAGGCGAGGTTGTTCTCGTCCAATTGGTATTGGACGCTGAACTTGGGCGTCAGCGGCTTTTCGGATTGAGAGCCCTCGTTCTCGATGAACCCGGTCGGGCCCGCGACCAGGCCGGCGACGGTGCCCCTGAAATCGAACGAGGATTTCGCGTAGCGAAGACCGCCTGTGATCTTCAGGCCGTCGATCACTTCCCAGGTGATTTCCCCGAAGATCGCGCGTTGCTTGTCATGGGCGATCAATTCCTCGTCATAAACAACCATGTCCAGGGGACCGTTGGAGATGCCGAAGTATTCCGGGAAATAGGTGTCACGCGCTGATTGGTAGGAGGACTGGCGAGCATTGGCATAGTAGGCGCCGACCACCCACGTGAGACGTGAATCCGGATTGTTGCTGGCAAGGCGGATTTCTTGATTGAAATTGTTCTGATTGTTGCCGCTGAAGTTGTGCGGGTCGTGGTCCGAGAGGGCATAATACTTATCGAAAACGCCGAACGGATTGCTTGGGTTCGGGTTCTCCGGGAAGTTCTGCAGAATGTAGGTCGTGTAGTCGTAGACCCCGTCGTCATTGCGGATGAACTTCGACGTGTTTGAAGTCAGGGTCGCAAATCCGAGGTCCCACTCGATGTTGAGGGCCGGAAGATAGAAGCGATCCTTGTTGGTTTCCGGCCGGTTGTTGCCAGTTACGAATTTCTGGTTGCCAGGATCGCTCAGGATATACCAGGCGCTGCTGATGTCGTGGGCCACCGAGCGGTTGTAATATAACGACGGCGTGACGGTAACGGCATCGCCCAGGCGCGCGGTGATCGCGGCGCGGAATGCATAGGTGTCGAAGTCGTTGGCGTTCTTACGCTGGATCTGCTGGACTTGCCCCCGCCCCACATACGGGTCCTGCGGACTCACCGACCCGGCCAGATACGGGCCGCGATCGATAAACCCGCCGTCACGGCGGTAATAGGCGCTGATACGGAATCCGAGCTGGTCTTCAACGATTGGGGCGCCAATGGCCACCCCGGCCTCATGACTCGGCGCGCCGTTGTCCGTGAAGGCAAGCTCACCGCGAGCGTAGACCTCGACGCCGTCGAGGCTTGGACGCGGCGTAATGAAGCGCAGGGCGCCGCCCTGCGCCCCGGCGCCGAATAGCGTACCCTGCGGACCGCGAAGCACTTCCACCCGCTCAACGTCGAACAGGTTCGGGATGGCGTCTCGAGGTTGGCTGCCAAGCGAGCGGATCTGAATCGGCGTGTCGTCCACGTATATCCCGGTTGTGCCCGCACCAGTGCTCGAGGCGATCCCGCGGATGCTGAGCGTCGCCCCGGTGGAGGCGAAGCGCGAGATGTTCACGCCCGGCGTAAACCGCATCACATCGTCGATCTGGCGGATGCCGCGTTTGTCCAGGCTTTCCTGGTTGTAGGCCGCGACACTCATCGGCACGCGGCTCAGCACCTCCGCGCGACGGGTGGCGGTGACGACGATTTCCTGGACCTGAGCGCTGTCGTTGGCTGCGGCAGCTTGGCGCTCTTGAGCCACGGCCGCCTCACCAAGCGCGAAGGCGATGGCCGACCCAGCGAGCAGAGCGGCCTTAAGCCGACGGCGATCCGTTGAAGGGCGGTGATTGAGGATCCCATTCATCTCGATTCTTCCCTTGCCTGATTGCTTCGCCGCCTAGTTCTGTCCGCAGCGGCAGTGCGGCTCGTCAGGCCGCAATGGCGTCGGCCGATACGGCTTGGAGGTCGATGTGGCTTTCGATCAGCCCCTCGGCGGCACCGGGGGCGCAGGCCAAGACCTGACTGGCGTAGAGCCGAGCGATAGCTGGCTTGCTGCGGAGCCAGGAGGTCTCGCCGGTCCCGGCGGCCAAAGCCTGTTGGGCTAACAGCCATCCGCCCGCGACATCGCCGGCGAGCTTGAGGAAAGGGCTGGCGGCGGCGAGGCTTTCCACGCTGCTGCGCCCGACGATCCAGTTTGTAGCGCCTTCGAGCGCGTCCACGGCCCGTCGCAACCGCAGGCCGACGGAGGCAAGTCCAGGGTTGTTCACGAGGTCGTCGGCCGTCGCCCGGATATCGGCGCAGAGGCTGCGCATCGCGGCGCCGTCGTCCGCGCGCAGTTTTCGCCTTACGAGGTCGATCGCCTGGATTGCGTTGGTGCCCTCATAAATCGGGGCAATGCGCGCATCACGCAGATGCTGAGCCACGCCGGTCTCCTCGACGTAACCCATTCCTCCATGCATCTGGACGGCGTGAGACGCCACCTCCACACCCAGATCGGAGCCCCAGGATTTAACGATCGGGGTCAGCAACTCCTGCCGCGAGCGCGCTGCCTCACGGGTTTCCGGACAGGCGCTCAGTCGCGCCATGTCGAACAGCACACCGGCATTCATATAGAGGGCCCGACCGGCATCGATCTTGGCCTTCATGAGCAGGAGCGTGCGTCGAACATCCGGGTGATCCCAGATCGTGCCCGCACCGTCGGTCGCCAGAGACGCCGCGCCCTGCTTACGCTCCAGCGCGTAGGCCAACGCCTGTTGATAGGCGCGCTCGGCGATGGCGATGCCCTGCACTCCCACTCCGAGGCGGGCCGCGTTCATCATGACGAACATGTGGGCCAAGCCGTTGTTCAGCGTTCCGACAAGTTCCGCTTGGGCGCCTTCGAACAGCATCACGCAGGTAGGCGAGCCATGAATACCGAGCTTGTGCTCGATCGAGGCCGGCCTCAGGTCATTCCGGGGGCCGAGGGAGCCGTCGGGGTTGATAAGGTGTTTGCTCGCCAGGAAGAGGCTGATGCCCTTCACCCCGGCCGGCGCGTCGGGCGTCCGCGCGAGGACCAGGTGGCAGATGTTGTCCGTGAGGTCGTGGTCGCCCCACGTGATGAAGATCTTTTCGCCGGTCAGACGATATCCTCCGGCGCCATCCGGAACGGCGCGGGTGGTCACCGCTGCGAGATCAGAGCCGGCCTGCGGCTCGGTGAGGTTCATCGTCGCCGTCCACTCACCCGACACGAGCTTCGGCAAGATGACGGTCTTCTGGAACTCCGTGCCGTGGGAGCTCAGGGCCTCAATGGCGCCTTGTGTGAGAAGCGGGCAAAGCCCGAACGCCATGCTCGCCGCGCTCATCATCTCGAAGACAGCGAAATCGAGGGCTTTCGAGAGGCCTTGTCCCCCGAATTCAGGATCGCTGGAAAGGGACGACCAGCCACCGTCGACGAAGGATTTGTAGGCTTCGCGAAAGCCGGGGGCAGCCGTGACCTTGCCATTGGCATAGGTGGCTCCGTGCGTATCGCCCACCCGGTTCAGCGGAGAGATCACACCCTCAGCGAACGCCCCGCCCGCCTCAAGAATGCTGCGGACCGTGTCTAAACCCAGTTCAGGGTAGGCCGCCGCGAGCAGCTCATTGTGGCCCGCATTCGCCAGAGCGAATTCCAAGTCACGGACAGGGGCTCGGAAGCTCATCGGGCTCTCCAGAAATCAACAAACAGTGGTGGTGCGCGCGCAGCTTCACGTCCGTCAGGAGGGCCTCCCCTCCTGACGGTTCGCTATGGCCGGCGCTGCGACGTTTATTTCGCGGGTATTTTGAGGCGGGTCGTCGAGACCGCTTCGTCCTTCACGACCCTCGGATCGAGCGAGACGGCTTTGAACCTGAACGTCTCGTGCAGACGTACCTGATCGGCGATATTGGGATTACCCTTGCCATCGCGGGTGATGGTCAGGTTCTGACCCCCGCTGGGCGTGGAGTCATACAAGGTCGGATCTGCGGGTTTGACCTCGACCAGCATGTTCCAGCCCTCCGATCCATTGTCCGGGACAGCGGCTGGTTGCAAGCCAAGCGGCCCGGCCATCAGGCTGACGCCGCCCAACCGAGAGGCGCCGGCGCCGCCGCGTCGGGTGGGCTTGTCCGGCGTCAGAGCGGCCGCATCGTAATATCGGTAGAAGGCGCGGTGTCGCCATTTTGCCGGATCGGCCGATCCGTATTCCGTCTCGAGCGCGTTCACCGTGGCGGCGACAGTCTCTCGAAGCTTCTGGTTTCTGTCGACGCCGTTGAACCAGTCGTAGGTCACTGGGGTGCCCGCATCGGAGCCCTCCACGGCCCGAAGCAGGACATCGGTCCGATACTTGATGTATGCGGTGTCGACGTCAGTCCACCAGCTATCGATATCGTCACCGACGATGGAGCGCTGAGCGGTGTCGATCCACTTACGGTAAACGGTCAGGCCGACGCTGTCGTAATAGTCGTCCGCATCGTTGTCCTCGTAGATGCCATTCCAGCTGTCCATCGCCGCGACCGCGGCCTCGAGGCGGGGATCTCCCTTGACGGCGGTGCGCAGGTACGGCGTGAAGAACTTCGGGTTGGTTACCGTCAGGTCCGCACCGCCGGAGCTACGGCCGATCTTGCGATGGATCTCCTGCATCTCTGCATAGGTGATCTTGTCGTCCGCCTCCACCAGGGCTCGGCCGAGCCAAGTGCGGAAGCTCTTCCCGTATCGCGCGCTGTCGCCGTAAAAACTCTGGGACGTCGCCTTGTTGTTCCAGGCGTGGAAGTAGCCTTGCTTGGGATCGACCATCGCCGACAGTTCGGGCTGAACGCCCTGCCAGTCGTACTCGCCGGTTCCCGGCGTCGGCAGACGGGGATCGACGCCGTTGGCCCGGAGCGGAAGGTAACCGCTGTGGATCATGGCGATATGCTTGTCCACGCCCGCGTAGTTCCAGTTGAACGATCCCGGTGACCGCGAGGCCGTCTTCTGGAAGTCGGCAAGGTTGCGCACCCGGCTCAGATCGATGAAGTTCGAGAGACCACGCAACTCCTGACCCCAGCCGACATTCCGCTCGGAGTAGGCGACGTTCTCCTTGGCTTCACGACGGATGACCGGGCCATGCACCGTCCGCTCGACCTCGATGATGACAGGCGCCGCGCCCTTCACCTGGATCGTTTCACGACGAACATCCATGTTCCGCCACGCACCCTTGTGCAGGTACTGGCGCGGATTGTCGGGGTTGATCTTCTCGGCGAAGACGTCGACCAGGTCGCTCTCGCCGGTTGTCAGGCTCCACGCGTTGTAGGGTGTACGCCCCTGCGCGATTGGGCTCATCGAGGGGAATGTGTAACCCGCAGCGTCGAACCCACCGCCTGAGATGTGGATATCCGGGCCGTCGGCGGTGGCCTGAAGCAAAATCGGATTGCCGGTCGCCGACTTCGAAGCTCCGATCGCCAACGCGCGGCTGGCGCCCATCCGAGCCGGCGGCGCCACCTCTTCGGGAAGCGCGTGAATGGGCAGGCTGGCCTGG
>NZ_JBIIGK010000091.1:0-11726 GCF_044236515.1 Phenylobacterium sp. | reverse complement strand
GCGAAGGCGGTGACCGATCCCGGCGTCACGCCCAGCACCTCGCCCATCAGCTCGGGGCTGCCGAACGACAGCCGCGCCGAGCCGATCACCGGATGCAGCCGCTTCAGGTCGATGGCCGCATTGGCCTCGGCCGAGATCAGCCACAGCTGGCCCTTGGCGTCCTTCAGGAACAGGTTCTTCGTGTGGGCCCCGGGCATTCCCGCCTTGAGGTCCTCCCCCTCGCCGACCCGGAACACCGCCTCATGCTCGTGGGTGGTCGCGGCGATGGCGTGGTCGCGCAGGAAATCGAGGAACCCGGCCTTGTCGATCATGGCGCCTGCATAGCCGAACTCGCGGCCATCGCGAACTGGACGCCGCGCCCGCCCGCGTCCTATGGGTCGCAAAGTCCGCAAGCCTGAGAGCCGTCGATGGAACTGGAGTGCTTCCCCGTCACCGAACGCCCGCCGGAACTCGTGCCCGGCCGGCCGCAACGCGCCTGGATGGACCATTTCTCGGCCCGGCACCCCTATCGCTGCCTGCCGCTGTCGATGGCCAATTCCTCGGGCTGGGAGCTGCTCTGCCCCATGTCGTTCACCGCGGAATGGAACGGCGGCGCCATGCAGAGCGACATCACCCTGCGTCCGGACAGCCCGCACCCCGACTTTCACAAACTTGCGTCCAGCCACTTCAGCCACGGCGTGCTGACCTTCCACGCCGGCTACCTGTTCCGCACGCCGCCGGGCTGGTCGATGATGGTCATGGGCGCGCCCAACCACATCAAGGACGGCATCCAGCCGCTGTCCGGCGTCGTCGAGACCGACTGGCTTCCGTTCCCCTTCACGATGAACTGGCTGTTCACGCGGCCGGGCCGGGTGCGGTTCGAGAAGGGCGAGCCGTTCTGCTTCATCACCCTGCTGCAGGACAAGACGCTGCACGAGATCCAGCCGGTGGTCCGCCGGATGGATTCCGATCCCGAGCTACGCCACCAGTACGACGTCTGGGAGAAGCACCGCAGCGAGTTCAATCAGAAGATCTTCCGCAACGACCCGGAGGCCACCAAGGAGGCCTGGCAGCGCTACTACTTCAAGGGCGAGTTCCCGGAAGAGGTCGAGGCCCCGGCCCCGCAGGGCCACGTCAACAAGCGGCGGCTCAAGGCCCCGAAATTCCGCTGATCGAATTTCGCCGCCGGCCCGCTTGCAAAGCCCCGGGCCGTCTGCCATAAGCCGGCCTCTCGAATTTCGAGGCGGCCCCGCACGGGACCGACCCTCGAGGAGCGCGGGCGTAGCTCAGGGGTAGAGCACAACCTTGCCAAGGTTGGGGTCGGGCGTTCGAATCGCCTCGCCCGCTCCAAATTCGAGACCTGCGAAGGCGCCGCCCCCTACGGGCGGCGTTTTTGATTCCGGCCCTGCCCATCCAGCCCGGCGCCGCGGCTTGTCGGCGAACGCCGCTCGCCGGTACAGTCGGGCGGTGGATCTTGGACCCTTCGACTACATCGTCGCCGGCGCCGGCTCGGCCGGCTGCCTGCTGGCCAATCGCCTGTCCGCCGACCCTCGCAACCGCGTGCTGGTGCTGGAAGCCGGCGGCCGGGACGACTGGGTGTGGTTTCACATCCCCGCCGGCTACCTCTTCGCTATCGGCAATCCGCGCGCCGACTGGATGTTCGCCACCGCCGAGGAGGCCGGGCTCGGCGGGCGGTCGCTGGCCTATCCGCGCGGCAAGGTGATCGGCGGCTCGTCGGCGATCAACGCCATGATCTACATGCGCGGCCAGGCCGCCGACTATGATGGCTGGCGCCAACTCGGCCTGACCGGCTGGGGCTGGGACGACGTACTCCCCTGTTTCCTCAAGCACGAGGACCATATCGACGGGCCGTCCGCCCACCACGCCGCCGGCGGTGAGTGGCGGGTCGAGCATCCGCGCATTCGCTGGCCGCTGCTGGACGCCATCCGCGACGCCGCCGAGGCGGTCGGAGTGGCCAAGGTCGACGATTTCAACACCGGCGACAACGCCGGCTCCTCCTACTTCCAGGTCAACCAGAAGGCCGGCCGCCGCTGGAGCGCGGCGCGGGCCTTCCTGAAGCCGGCGCTCGGTCGCCGGAACCTGCAGCTGATCACCGGCGCCGAGATCCAGCGGGTGACCTTCGAGGGCCGCCGCGCCGCGGGCGTCATCTTCACGAAGGACAGCCAGCGCTTCGAGGCTCGGGCGGCCGGCGAGGTGGTGCTGGCCACCGGCGCCGTCGGCTCGCCCAAGCTGCTCGAGCTCTCCGGCGTCGGCGACGGCGCGCGGCTCCAGGGGCTCGGCCTCGACGTTGTCCATCACGCGCCCGGCGTCGGCGAGAACCTGCAGGATCACCTTCAGCTGCGGCCGATCTACAAGGTCTCCGGCGTCCGCACCCTCAACACCGACTACGCCAATCTCGTCCGTCGCGCCTGGATGGGCATCGAATACGCGCTGCGCCGGCGCGGCCCGCTGACCATGGCGCCCAGCCAGCTCGGCGCCTTCGCCCGGTCCTCGTCGCGCCAGGCCACCGCCAACCTCGAGTTTCACTTCCAGCCGCTCAGCCTCGACAAGTGGGGTGACGGCCTGCACCCGTTCGGCGCCTTCACCGCCTCGGTGTGCAATCTGCGGCCGACCAGCCGCGGTCACGTGCACGCCGCCAGTCCGGACCCGGGCGCCCCGCCCGCCATCGCGCCGAACTACCTCTCCACGGAGGATGACCGGCAGGTGGCGGTGGAATCCCTGCGGCTCACCCGTCGGATCGTCGCCGCCCCGCCCCTCGCCCGCTACCGCCCCGAGGAGTTCCGACCCGGTCCCGCCTATGCATCCGACGAGGACCTGCGCCGCGCGGCCGGCGAGATCGGCACAACCATCTTCCACCCGGCCGGCACCGTGGCCATGGGCCCCGACGACGACCCGATGGCCGTGCTCGACGCCCGGCTGCGGGTCCGCGGCGTCGATGGGCTGCGGGTCGCCGACGCCTCGGCCATGCCGCGCATCACCTCCGGCAACACCAATTCGCCGACGATCATGATCGCCGAGAAGGCCGCCGCGATGATCCTGGAGGATGCGGGAAAGTCCTGAATTTACCCGCTTCGCGGGCGCCGGTACCTTCCTGTGATGCGAAACCGGATTGTTCTCGGCCTCCTTGTCTTGGTGGCCGTCGCCGCCATTGGCGCCGTCTGGTGGGCCCAGCGGCCCGATCCGGCAGTCATGCACGTCTTCAGCGGTGTTCGCGGCCCGAAGGGCAGGGCCAGGGTTGTCGAACCGCCCCGCGCCAACATCGCAGACTTCGACCGCGGCGGTCCCCACCGCCTTGCCATTCTCGTCACGGACCCGCAGTCGGGGTGGCTGGGGCTGGTCCGCGGCTTCCGCTCCCATGGCGTGCCGGTCACCGTCACTCAGAACCCGGCCAAGGCCCTGCGCCACCGGGTGGTCCTGGTCTATCCCATCGTCTCGGGGCGCGTGCTTGATGGAGCCCAGCTCCGCGCCCTCGCCGGCCACGTCCGGGCCGGCGGCACGGTCTTGGCGTTCAATCTGGCCGGAGGCGGACTGGGCGAGTTGTTCGGGGTCGGCGCGGGCGCGGAGTCCAACATGCGGACCCGGCTGCGCTGGACGACCCCGGCCGGCGAGCCCCGGACGGACGAACTTGCGGTCTCCAGCGCCCGCGAGACGCGGATCGCCACCTTCGGCTACGCGCCGACCACCACGCGGGTTCTGGCGCGGTTCGAAGACGGCGCGACCGCCGCCGCCTGTCGCACGGTCGTCGGCCAGGCGTGCGTGCTCGGGGTCGATCTCGGCGCCTTCGCCCAGCGCGCCATGAACGGCCGGGCCGAGGTGGTGTCGCGCAGCTATGTGAATGCCTACGAGCCGTCCCTCGACGTGCTGTTCCGTTGGGTGCGGGACCTCTATGTGGCGGGCGAGCCGATGCCATGGCTGATCTCCACGGCGCCGGCCGGCAAGCAGGTGTCGATTCTGCTCAGCCACGACATCGACGCGGGGACCTCGCCGGCCAATTCGGTGACCTACGCGCAGGCGCTGAAGGCGCGCGGGCTCAGCGCCACCTTCTTTGTCCAGACCAAGTATATGAAGGACTACAACGACGTCGCCTTCTTCAACGACGCCGCCGTCGCAGCCACGAGACGCCTGGTCTCCAGCGGCATGGATGTCGGCAGCCATACGGTCGCGCACTCACGAGAGTTCGAGTCGATGCCTCTTGGCGAGGGGCGGGAGCGCTACCCCGCCTATCGCCCATTCGTCGAAGGCGAACGGGCGGTCCGTGATGCGACGATCCTCGGCGAATTGCGGGTCTCGAAATACCTGCTGGACCGGCTCGCCGGCGCCCAGGTTCGGTCGTTCCGGCCCGGCCGGCTGTCCTATCCGTTTAGCCTTCCGCAAGCGCTCGAGGCCACGGGCTACCGGTACTCGTCGTCACTGACCGCCAACATGGCGCTGACTCACTTACCGTTCCAGCTGACCGACAGCCGCGGCGACGGCGCCTTGCAGCCGGTCTGGGAATTCCCCGTCGCCATCGAGGACGAACTGCCGCCGAGTCTGGGAGACCGGCTCGACGCCGCGGACCGGCTGGTCGGCCAGATCGCCCGGGACCGGGGCGTCGCGACGATACTGATCCACCCCAACGTCACCGATCACAAGCTGGCCTTTGAGACGGTCCTGGCGGACCGCTGGCGCGACCGAGCCTGGATCGGCTCGATCAGCGCATTCGGCGACTGGTGGCGCGCCCGTGATGCGCTCGACACCGATGTCGCGCTGCACGACGGCCGTTGGGTGCTGCAGGCGGCCGCGCCGCTGGGCGCCGCCGACGTGGCGGTGATTCTGCCGAAAGCTAGGCGTCGCGAGGTTCGCCTGAACCTGCCCGCGAATGGCGCCGTGACGCATGCGCTGCCGTGAGCCCGTCGCCACGGCGGTCCTTGTCCTCAGCGCGGCTTCTCCCGGCGCGGCTGCAGACCTTCCGCTGATCTGGTCGGATGAATTCGACGGCGCGGCCCTCAATTCCGCCAGATGGACCGCATCCGACGACTGCCGCGGCGGCGGCAACGGCGAGCGGCAGTGCTATACGCCCGGGCCCGACAATGTCGCGGTGGCCGGCGGGGTTCTGCGGCTCACGGCGCGGCGGCAACGGGTGACCGGTCCCGCCCTGCCCGCCCGGATGGGCGGCGGGCCGCATCGGCTCGTCACCCGCGGCTACAGCTCAGGCCAGGTTCATACCAGCGGCAAGGCCTCGTTCCGCTACGGCCGGATCGAGGTCAGGGCGCGGATGCCCGCCGGTCAGGGCCTGTGGTCGGCCATATGGCTGCTGCCCGAGCACGACAACTACGGTCCCTACCCGCTGTCGGGCGAAATCGACATCGCCGAGGGGGTGAACCTCGGCGTCGGCCGCCGCAGCGAAATTCACGGCGCGACGCACCACGGGGCTCGGCCGAACGCCAACCGGCAGGTCGGCGGCCGAACGAGCCTGGCGGACCCCACCGACTTCCACGTCTACGCCCTGGACTGGACCCCGCGGCGGATGATCTGGTCGGTGGACGGGCGGACCTATCACAGCCAGCGCCGCCGCCGGCCCTTCGACCAGAGGTTCTACCTGATCCTCAACCTGGCGGTCGGCGGCGCCTGGGCCGAGCGCAGCGGGCGCGGCGGGGTCGATACCGCCGCGCTGCCGACCGAACTCCAGGTCGACTGGGTTCGGGTCTACGCCCGCTGAACCGTCGGGCCTATTGCAGCCCCATGGCGATCCAGCTGGAGCCGTGCCCGGCGCCGCCGACCGGGACCAGCACGATCTGCTTGCCATTGACGATGTAGCTGACCGGACCGCCGGTGGTGCCGGCCGGGATGTTGGTCTCCCACACCTGCTCGCCGCTGGCCTTGTCGAAGGCGCGGAACTTGGCCGCGCCGCGCAGACCGGCCGAGCCGAACAGCGAGTCCGAGGCGTCGCCCAGGAACAGCAGCGACTTGGTGACCAGCGCCACCGGACGGCCAATGTTGCCGAGCGGCGGCAGGTTCAGGTCCTTCAGACGCGGGTCGTTGCGCGGGCCGTCGCCGTTGGCGGCCACCCACAGCAGCTCGCCCTTGTTCATGTCATAGGCCGTGATCCGGCCGTAGGGGCCCTTGAGGATCGGCAGGCCGTTCGGGCTCGGGCCATAGGCCGACGAGACGCGCGGCGTCGTGCTGGCGGCGGCGTTCCGCGGACGCGGCGCGTTGCCGTACTCCATGGTCGCCTTCGGATCAGTAAGCTTGGCCAGGCCATAGACCGACGGCAGGGTGGTGGAGACCGCGTAGTAGCGGCCGGTCTCGGGGTCGAAGGCGCCGGTGTTCCAGTTGCCGACCCCCCAGACGCCCGGCATCGACAGGGTGCCCTTCTTGCCGCCGTTGGCGCTCTCGTCCAGGGACGGCGGGGTGAAGGTCGGGCCGGTGACGTACTGGGCGACGAACTGGCGGGCCTCTTCCTTCAACTCCGGCGTGTAGTCGATAAGGTCGGCGTCGGTGATGCCGTGGCGGTCGAACGGCGGCGGCTTGGTCGGGATCGGCTGGGTCGGCGAGGTGTGCTCGCCCGGGATCGTCGACTGGGGCACGGGGCGCTCGACGATCGGCCACACGGGCTTTCCGGTCACCCGGTTGAAGACATAGACATAGCCCGACTTGTTGGGCTGGATCACCGCCGGGATCGTCCGGCCGCCGACCTTCAGCTCGGCCAGGGTCGGGGGGGCGGAGTTGTCGTAATCCCACAGGTCGTGGTGGACCATCTGGAAGTGCCAAAGGCGCTTGCCGGTCTTGGCGTCGAGCGCCACCAGGCTGTTCGAGTAGAGGTTGTCGCCCGGCCGGTGGCCGCCGTAATAGGCGTTGGTCGTGGTCGTCAGCGGCACATAGACGATGCCGCGCGCTTCGTCGGCAGACAGCGGGGCCCAGGCGCCCATGTTGCCGGAATAGGCGGCCGATTCCGGCGTCCAGGTCTCGTAGCCGGGCTCGCCCGGCCGGGGCAGGATGTGGAAGGTCCAGACCAGCTTTCCGGTCCGCACGTCATAGCCGCGGATGTGCTCGGGCGCGGCCTCGCGGGTGTCGCCGCCGTCGGCATAGCCGCCGCCGGCCTTGCCGCCGCCCTCGCCGCCGATCACCACCACGTCGCCGACGATGATCGGACCGTTGAAGGCGAAGTAGGGCGCCTGGTCAGGCGTATTGCGGTTCAGCGAGACGCGGCCGCCTTCGCCGAAGCCGGCGACCGGCGTGCCGTCCGCCGCGTTCATCGCATAGAGGTGCTCGCCGCGGACCGAATAGATCCGCTTGTCGGCGCCGTGCTCCCAGTAATCGACGGTGCGGGTGCTTTGGCCCGCCGCGTCGGCCAGGGTGGCGGTGAACGGCTGCTGGACCCAGCGGGTCGCGCCGGTGGCGGGGTCGAAGGCCTCGACGAGTCCCACGGCGTTCGGTGTGTACATGACCCCGTTCACCAGCATCGGCGTGCCGCGCAGGTAGTTCGAGGGGATCAGGTCGGGGAAGGCGGCCTTTAGGGACGGGTCGAGGCCCGGGCGGGTCCACAGGGTGCGCAAGCCCGCGACGTTCGACCTGTTGATCTGGCCGACCGGCGCATAGCGGTCGAGCTTCTTGCTGCCCCCGAGATAGACCGTGTCCTTTGGCGCGGCCGCCGCGGAGCCGGCTCCGACGACGAAAACGGCTGCAGCCACCGAACTCAGCCAGATGGTATTGCGCATTGCCAAGATCTCCCATGCCCCCGTCGGCGTCTCTGGCCGAGGCGTCCTGTTTCTCTGTGTGATGTCTTTGCTTCGTACCGAACTCTGTCCGAGCCGCCGGCACACGACGGATCGAACGGCTTAGGTGCGCGCTCTCTATTGCAGGCCCATTGCAACCCAACCGGAACCGTAACCGGCGCCGCCGACGGGGATCAGGACGATCTGCTTGCCGTTCGCCATATAGGTGATCGGACCGCCCGTGGTTCCGGCCGGCAATGGGGTTTCCCAGATCTTGGCGCCGCTGGCCTTGTCGAACGCGCGGAATTTGACCGCGCCCCGCAGGCCGGCCTGGCCGAACAGGGAGTCGGAAGCGTCGCCGAGGAACAGCAGGGACTTGGTCACCAGCGCCACCGGCCGACCCGTGTTGCCCAGCTCCGGCAGGTTGAGATCCTTCAGGCGCGGGTGATTGCGCGGGCCGTCGCCGTTCGCCACGGTCCACAGCTTGTCGCCGCGGTTCATGTCATAGGCGGTGATCCGGCCGTACGGGCCCTTCAGCAGGGGCAGGCCGTCGGGGCCGGGGCCGTAGGGCGAGGCGATGGCGATCGCGCCCGTCCGGCCGCCGGGCGGGGGCGGCGGATAACCGTAGTCGATGGTCGCGCCGCCGCCGGTGAGCTTGGCGAGCCCGAAGGTCCCGGGCAGGGTCATGGAGACGGCGTAGTAGCGGCCGGTCTCCGGATCGAACGCGCCCGTGTTCCAGTTGCCGCTGCCCCACGCGCCTGGCATGGCCAGTGTGCCCTTCTTGCCGCCGGTGGCGCTCTCGTCGAGGGAGGGCGGGGTGAAGAGGGGTCCGTAGTTGTACTGTGACAGCACCGCCTTCGCCTCGGCGCGAAGAGCCGGCGTGTAGTCGATCAGGTCGTCTTCGCGGATGCCTTGGCGATCGAACGGCGGCGGCTTGGTCGGGAACGGCTGTGTCGGCGACAAGCGCTCGCCGGGGATCGTCGAAGCCGGCACGGGCCGCTCCTCGATCGGCCACACCGGTTTACCGGTCAACCGGTTGAAGACGTAGAGGAAGCCGGTCTTGTTCGGCTGGATGACGGCCGGGACCGTCCGGCCGTCCACCTTGAGGTCGGCCAGGGTCGGCGGCGAGGCGTTGTCGCTGTCCCAGACATCGTGGTGGACCATCTGGTAGTGCCAGACCAGCTTGCCGGTCTTCGCGTTCAGGGCGACCAGGCTGTTCGAGTAGAGGTTGTCCCCTGGCCGGTGGCCTCCGTAGTAGGCGTTGGTGGTCGTCGACAGGGGCACATAGACGATGCCGTTCGCCTCGTCGGCGGAGAGCGGCGCCCAGGCGCCCATGTTCCCCGAATAGGCGGCCGACTCCGGCGTCCAGGTCTCGTAGCCGGGCTCGCCCGGCCGCGGCAGGATGTGGAAGGTCCAGACAAGCTTGCCGGTCCGCACGTCATAACCGCGGATGTCCTCAGGGCTCGCCTCTTTGGTGTTGCCGCCGTCCGCGTAGCCGCCGCCGGCCTTGCCGCCCCCCTCGCCGCCGATGACGATCACGTCTCCGACGACCAGCGGGCCATTGAAGCCGAAGTACTTGGCGTCATCGGGCGTATTGCGGTTGAGCGAGACGCGGCCGCCCTGGCCGAAGTCGGCCACGGGCGATCCGTCGCGGGCGTGAAGGGCGTAGAGGTACTCGCCGCGGACCGAGAAGATCCGCTTGTCGGAGCCGTTTTCCCAGTAGTCGACGGTGCGCGCGCTCTGGCCGGCGGCCTCCGCCAGGGTGTTAGCGAACGGCTTCTGCACCCATTTGGTCGCGCCGGTGGCGGGATCGAAGGCCTCCACAAGCCCCACCGCGTTGGGGGTGTAGAGCACCCCGTCGATAAGGATCGGCGTGCCGCGCAGATAGTCGGAGGGCGTCAGGTCGGGGAAGGCGGCCTTCAGAGAGGGATCGAGGCCCGGGCGGGTCCACAGGGTCCGCAGCTGCGAGACATTGCCCTTGTGGATCTGGCCTAGCGGCGAATAGCGGTCGAGCCGCTTGCTGCCGCCCATATAGGCCGCGTCGCTCTTCTTCGGCGCCGCAGCCGCCGGGGCGCCGGCGGCCAGGATCAATGCGGCCGTAGCGGAGCCGAGCCAAAGCAATCCACGCATTCCAGTTCCCCCTAATCTGTCAGGCGGAACTCGGCTTGGACGGCCCGCCACCGAGGCGCTATCTGCGACCTCAGATGACAGTATTCGTCGACGGTTGACCTACGGTCAATCTGGCCCGGCGGTTGGACTCAGGGATCTCAGCGGGCCTTGGCGGGGTCGAGGGCGCCTGTTGGGGGCGCCCTCTTCCAACTCGTCAGCGCGGCCCGGGGTACTGGATGCGCGGGCGCAGGTTGTCGATGACCTGGCGAGCGTCGAAGGCCCGGGTGTCGTCGGCCGGCTTGGCGCCGCGGCCCATCACGATCTCGGCCGAAGCCTCGAACCGCTCGACGGTGCGCACGTCCATCCGGTCGGCCCAGAAGGGGTCCCCCCAGAACGGATCCCAGCTGCGCCAGCCGAAGCCGCGGCCGTAGTAGCGCCAGTGCGGGCGCCAATAGCCGTAGCTCGGGCCGTACCAGGGGCGGTAGAGCGGATCCGGCTGAACATAGGTGCGGGTGTCGCGATCGGTGGAACGGTCGACGATGGAGAACCAGTCGTAGCCGTTCTGGGCCGTCAGCTCGGCCGCGCGGAACAGCAGATAGCCCTCGACGGTCTCCCGCGAGGTCAGGCTGTTGCCCGCGAAGTTGACCCGGAATCGGTTCTCTTCCAGGCGCATTTCGGAATAGCCGCCGGACGTCTGCTGTCCGGGAAGGTTCGGTTGGTACGGGGTGGCCGTGGCGCACGCCGTGAGCCCGGCCGCCAAGGCCAGCACGGCGGCGATAGCGGCGGATTTCTTTGACATATGGCGTCTCGAACGAACGGATGTCCCTCGATTAAGACATCTATGCCTCACAACACCCAGCCGCAACGGCGGGTTTCATGCCCGATGTTTTCATGGGCTGGAACTCGCGTCGGACGCTCGCGCGTTTCCACGGCGATGCCGTCCACCGCCGTCCGCGCCATCGACTACGACGCGCCCCGCCGCCGGCTGCGGGTGCGCTTCGTCAGCGGTCAGGCCTACGAGTACGACGAGGTGCCGCCGGCCGTGCACCGCTCCTTCGTCGAATCCGGCTCCAAGGGCCGCTTCTTTCAGGCGCAGATCCGCGACCGATACGCCTACCGTCGCCTCGACAGCTAGCGCAGGCGCCTAACGCAGCCGCTTGTCGCGGTTGGCCGTCACCCGCAGCCGCAGGGCGTTGAGCTTGATGAAGCCGGCCGCGTCGCGGTGGTCGTAGGCGACGGCCCCTTCCTCGAAGGTCACCAGCTCCTGGTCGTACAGCGAATAGGGCGAGGTCCGGCCGATCACCGTGACGTTGCCCTTGTACAGCTTCACCCGCACCTGGCCGGAGACCAGCGCCTGGGAGTGGTCGATCGCCGCCTGCAGCATCTCGCGCTCGGGCGAGAACCAGAAGCCGTTGTAGATCAGCGACGCATACTTCGGCATCAGCTCGTCCTTGAGGTGCATCGCCCCCCGGTCCAGCGTGATGCTCTCGATGCCGCGGTGGGCGGCCAGCAGGATCGTCCCGCCCGGCGTCTCGTAGACGCCGCGCGACTTCATGCCGACGAAGCGGTTTTCGACGAGGTCGAGGCGGCCGACCCCGTTGTCGCGGCCGAGCTCGTTCAGCCGGGTCAGCAGGGCGGCCGGCGACAGCTTCTGGCCGTCGATGGCGACCGGGTCGCCCTTCTCGAAGTCGATGGTGATGATGGTCGGCGCGTCCGGCGCGTCTTCCGGCGCGATGGTCCGCATGTGGACGAACTCGGGCGCCTCGACCGCGGGGTCCTCCAGCACCTTACCCTCGGATGAGGAGTGCAGCAGGTTGGCGTCGACGCTGAACGGGCTCTCGCCGCGCTTGTCCTTGCTGATCGGGATCTGGTGCTGCTCGGCGAAGCTGATCAGCGCCTCGCGGCTCTTGAAGTCCCATTCGC
>NZ_JBIIGK010000090.1:0-11798 GCF_044236515.1 Phenylobacterium sp. | reverse complement strand
TGATGATGGGCCACGATGCGCCTTATGCCGCCGGGCGCATCGAGGCCCTCGGCTACGCCAAGGCCAAGGACGTCTTCGCCTATCTCGCCGACACCACGGCCGCCCTGCCGGCGCGCGTCATGGCCCGCGTCGGCCGCGGCGCGCCGGACGGCGTGACGCTCCGCGAGCTCGACCTCGGCCGCTACGACGAGGAGGTCCGCACCCTCACCCAGATCCTCAACGACGCCTGGTCGCAGAATTGGGGCTTCACGCCGACCACTGAGGCCGAGACCGCCCACCTGGCCAAGGCGCTGAGGCCGGTCGTCGACCGTCGGCTCGCCTGGTTCGCCGAGATCGACGGCGAGACAGCCGGCTTCCTGATCTTCCTGCCCAACCTCAACGAGGCGATCCGCGACCTCGACGGCCGCCTCCTGCCGTTCGGCTGGGCCAAGCTCCTGTGGCGCCTGAAGGTCCAGGGCCTGAAGACCGCCCGCTCGCCGCTGATGGGCGTGCGCAAGAAGTTCGCCGGCACCCCGCGCGGAATGATCACGCCGTTCCTGCTGATGCAGGCCGGCATCGAGGCGGCCCGGCGGCTCGGCTACCACAAGGCCGAACTGTCCTGGATCCTCGAGGACAACCGGCCCATGCGCCGCATGCTCGAAGCCGCCGGCGCCTCGGTCTACAAGACCTACCGCATCTACGAGAAGGCGCTGTGACGGCGTTCAACGCCCTGATCCTCGCCGGCTCCCGCGGTGCGCCCGAGGCCTTCGCCGAGGCCGAAGGCGTTTCCCACAAGTCGCTGATAAAGCTCGGCGACCGCACCTTGCTGGAGCGGGTCGTCGTCGCCGTTCAGGCGGCCGGCGCAGCGCGGATCGCGGTGTCGACCAACGATCCGCAGGTTGCGGCGGCGGCGTCCCGCCTCGGCGCCGAGATCCTGGCCGCCCAGCCCGGCCCGAGCGCCAGCGTCGCGGCCGGCGCCGAGGCGCTGGGCTTTCCCCTCCTCGTCACGACCAGCGACCACGCCCTGCTGCGGCCCGAATGGATCGCCCGTTTCCTCGCGGACGCCCCGAACGACGCCGAGGTTTGCGCCCTGCTCGCCCGCCGCGAGGTCGTCGAGACCGACGCCCCGGCCACCCGGCGCACCTATCTGAAGCTTGCCGACGGCGACTGGTCGGGCTGCAACCTCTTCCTGCTGACGGGTCCGCGGGCCCTCTCGGCGGTGGCCTTCTGGCGGCGGCTAGAGGCTGAGCGCAAGCGCCCCTGGCGCATGGCGGCGCTTCTTGGTCCCGGCATCCTCGTCAGCTTCCTCGCCCGCCGGTTGGCCCTGGCGGGGGCGGTCGAGCGGCTCGGCCGGATCGCCGGCGTGCGGGCCGCCGCGGTCCCCTGCCCCTATGGCCTGGCCGCCGTCGACGTCGACAAGGCGGCCGATCTGCAGCTGGTGCGGAACCTGACGGCCTAGGCCGGCCAGCGGGCGGTCATCGCCCGGTTGGTCTCGACGTCGGCCGGGAAATCCATCTCGCCCCATTCGAGGCCTTCGATCGACTGGACGGCGACCACGCCGCTGTCGCGGGCGATCTCGTCGATGGCGCTGAGGTACCAGCGCTTCAGCCCGCCAGGCGCGCGCACCGCCGCCTCGATGTTGGCCACGAACCGCCGGCCGCCCTCTGCCGAGAACCGCAGGAAGCCGATGGATTCGGCGTTGTAGTCGGTGATGGTCTTGCCGATCGCCTGCAGCTTGCCGCCGGCCTCCAGCACCTTCATGTCGTCCGCGTCGTAGTCGCCCTTGCGGTCGACGGTCACGGTGATCTCGGCCGGCGGCGCGGCGACCAGGCGCCGGGCGATCTCTGGCTCGAACACCGTATCGCCGTTCAGCAGCAGCACCCCGCCCTCGAATTCGGCCTTGGCCATCCAGCAGGACGCGAGGTTGTCGGCGACGTCGAAGAACGGGTTGAACAGGGTGCGGGCCGACAGCCCCGGGATGTCCAGAGCCGCCAACTCGGCGTCGACCGCCTCGGCCTTGAAGCCGGTGACCACCACCACCTCCTCGATCCCGGCCGCGCGCAGGCCGGCGAGCTGCCAGGCCAGCAGCGAGCGGCCGGAAAGATCGATCAGGCACTTGGGCCGGGAGGTGGTCAGCGGCAGCAGCCGCTTGCCTTGTCCGGCGCTCAGCACGATGGCTCTGGTCACGGGGGCGCGAGTCGCGGGCATGGGGTCCCTCCTCGCAGATGTTCGCGAACGCGGGAAGACAAAGAAAAAGCCGAAGGCCGGGTTCGCACCCGACCCGCGGCCGCCGGCGACCGGAGCCGCCGCAACCCCGCTGTGGGTGTGCGGAGTTAAGGTGAAGCTAGCAGGCCCACGCGCCCCGGTTGCAGCGACTTTCGCGTCTTGCGACTTCCGGCCGCAGCGCGCCCCGAAAAGGGCCGTCGCCGCATGTAACAGCGTGACCTCCTGGCCACAGCCGAGAAATCGGCGGAGCTTTCCCCTACGTCATGGGTTTCCGCAGGGCGCGGATGGGGGCTTAACTCGCCTCATGAGTCAGCATCCGTGTCAAAAGACGGGCGACTCCGGAGGAAAATATGGGACTTTCCAAGCTTTTCTGCAGTGCGGCGCTCGCCCCTGCGTTGTTGCTCGGCCTGGCTGACCAGGCGCTCGCGCAGGACGAGTCGGCAGCCCGCGCCGTCGACGAGATCGTCGTCACCGCTCAGAAGCGTGAGCAGAGCCTGCAGGACGTCCCGATCGTTGTGACGTCGGTCAGCGGCGAGCTCATGCGCGACGCCGGCGTCCGGGACATCCGCGAACTGACCCTGCTGACCCCCGGCCTGACCGTCACGGCGACCAGCAACGAGACCATCGTCACCGCGCGTATCCGCGGCGTCGGCACGGTCGGCGACAACCCGGGCCTGGAATCCTCGGTCGGCGTCGTCGTCGACGGCGTCTACCGTCCGCGCAACGGCGTCGGCTTCGGCGACCTCGGCGAAGTCACCCGCATCGAGGTGCTGAAGGGCCCGCAAGGCACCCTGTTCGGCAAGAACACCTCGGCCGGCGTCATCAACGTCATCACCGCCGGCCCGACCCGTGAGCTGACCGCCGAGTCCGAGGCGACCGTCGGCAATTTCGGCCAGTTCGGCGTCACCGGCGCGATCAGCGGCCCGCTGGGCGAGACCCTGTCCGGCCGCCTCTACGCCGGGGCCCGCCGTCGCGGCGGCTTCCAGGATATCGTCGTCGGCTCCGGCCCCCGCGGCCGGGACGACGACAACACCCAGAACTTCTACACCCTGCGCGGCCAGCTGCTGTGGGAGCCGACCAGCGACGTCTCGCTGCGAATCATCGGCGACTACACCAAGCGCGACGAAGACTGCTGCGTCGGCGTCCAGCTGTTCGTCGGCCAGTCGCCGACCGGCCGCGGCCAGTTCATCAACGCCATCCGTCCGGGCTCCCTCGACCTGACCGGCACGCCCTTCGACCGCGTCGGCTTCGCCAACCGGCCGACCGACCAGCGGGTCGAGGACAAGGGGCTCTCCGGCGAGCTCAACTGGGATCTGGGCCCTGACATCCGGCTGACCTCGATCACCGCCATCCGCAACTGGCGGGGCGAGACCGGCCAGGACAGCGACTTCACCAGCGCCGACCTTGTCTGGCGGCCGAACGACGGCACCAACTTCGTCGAGTTCGACCAGTTCTCGCAGGAGGTCCGTCTCGCCGGCCAGGCAGTCGACAGCCGGCTCAACTGGCTGGTCGGCGGCTTCTACGCCAAGGAAGACCTGACCAACCGCTCGATCCTGCGCTACGGCTCCGACTACTACGCCTACTTCGCCGGGCGCGTGCTGTCGGGCGTGCCGGCGGCGATCGGCCTCGTCCCGGGGACGATTTTCCAGAACGGCGCCGGCTACGACGACATGTTCGACCAGCGCGACAAGAGCTGGGCGCTGTTCACCAACAACGCCTTCGACATCACCGATGCGCTCGAGCTGACCGTCGGCCTGCGCTATACCCGCGCCGACAAGACGCTGCGGTCCGACTATTCGACCACCGGCTCGTCCTGCGACCAGGGCGAGCTGGCCTTCCCGACCCTGGTCGCCCGCGCCGGCCTGGCGCTGGCGACCCAGGTCGTCGGCGGCCTGTGCCTGAACCAGCAGAACAACGACTTCGACGCCCTCGGCGTCGTCACCCAGAAGCGGGAAGAGGAAGAGGTCTCCGGCGACATCAAGCTCGCTTACCGCTTCACGCCCGACGTCATGGCCTATGCCTCGTACGCTCGCGGCTACAAGGCCGGCGGCTTCAACCTCGACCGCGAGCAGGCCATCGTCCTGACCCCGGCCGGCCCGAACTTCACCGCCGACCCGGACACCAGCTTCAAGGGCGAGTTCGTCGACTCCTTCGAACTCGGCGCCAAGACCAGCTGGTTCGGCGACAGCCTGCTGCTCAACGCCGCCCTGTTCCACCAGACCTTCACCGACTTCCAGCTCAACACCTTCGTCGGCACCGCCTTCGTGGTGGAGACCCTGCCGGAGGTGATCTCGCGCGGCATCGACGCCGACTTCATCTATC
Source organism: Phenylobacterium sp. (assembly GCF_044236515.1). Lineage (GTDB taxonomy): Bacteria > Pseudomonadota > Alphaproteobacteria > Caulobacterales > Caulobacteraceae > Phenylobacterium. The sequence goes on along the minus strand of NZ_JBIIGK010000090.1, from coordinate 7,271 downwards.
TGCCCCCGGTGGACGGCCTGACCCTGCAGGGCGGCGTCACCTACGCCGAGACCGAGATCTCGCCGTTCGAGGCCGGCGACCTGATCAACCCGACGCGGTTCAACAGCCTGCGCCGCCTGCCCGGCGCGCAGCTGTCGTTCGCGCCGCGCTACTCGGCGTCCCTGGCCGGCACCTACGAGAAGGACGTCGGCGGCGACATGCTGTTCAAGGCGAACCTGTCGGCCAAGTACACCTCGCGGTTCAACACCGGCTCCGACCTGCACCCCTCCAAGGAGCAGGACGCCATGGTGCTGGTGAACGGCCGCGTCGGCATCGGCAGCGCCGACCAGCGCTGGACCTTCGAGGTCTGGGGCCAGAACCTGTTTGACAAGGACTACCTGCAGGTCGGCTTCAACGGCCCGTTCCAGGTCGACGAGAACAACGACGCGGTCAGCGTCTACAACGCCTTCCTCGGCGCCCCGCGGACCTTCGGGGCCACGGTGCGCTTCCGCCACTAGGCGGAGCCGGGCGGCGCAGGAAAGTTCCTGGGCCGCCCGCGCCCGCTCTTAACTGTGACCGGTCCGATGTCGGTTTCGCCGCCGCTCGTTCGTCGTAACGTCGAATCCTGAGCGAAAGGAACCGACATGACAGCCCGCGACCAGCCTGCGCGAACGCAGCACTCGACCACCGTCGCGCAGAAATCCGCGCACGAGCTCACCGTCACGCGCACCTTCGACAGCCCGGCGCGGACGGTGTTCGACGCCTGGACGCGGCCCGAGCAGTTCCGGCAGTGGTGGGCGCCGAAGTCCATGGGCGCCGAGCTCACCGCCTGCGACATCGACGCCCGGACCGGCGGCGGTTACCGGATCACCTTCGGCGCAGGACCGGAGTCGGCGACCTTCTTCGGCCGATACGTTGAGGTGACGGCGCCTTCCCGTCTGGTCTGGACCAACGACGAGACCGCCGATGCTCCGGTCACCACGGTGACCTTCGAGGACCGCGGCGACCAGACGCTGCTGGTCCTCAGCGAACGCTACCCCGATGCTGGGTCCCTCCCCGACGCCGTCGCCGGGATGCAGGCCATGGCCGCCGAACAGTTCGCCCAACTCGACGCCCTCCTGGCGTCCCTGCCCCGCGATAACTCCCTCGCCGTCGGGGACCCCGCGGTCTCAACTTGATTGCGTCGTCTCCAGCACCGCCTCGACGTAGGCGTCGACATTCGTCTGAGCGGCGGACACGCCCCAGGCTCCGCTCCGTGCAAGATCGGCCAGGCTGCCGCCTACCGCGAACAGGGTGCGAAAGACCTCCTTGTCCACCAGGGCCGTGGGCAGCAGTTCGACGTTCGCGACCCGCAACTCCTCGACCACCCGGCCGATGGAAGCCGGGCGCAGAGCCGAGGGAACTCGCGTCAGCAGAGCACGGTGCTTCATCCGCTGATCCGCCCTCAGCCGAAGGGCGTCGATCAGTTGCGCCGCGCGCCGTGCCTCGATCGCATCCAGCGCGGACGGGTTGAGCGGGGTGATCACCAGGTCCAGGCGGACGCCGGCGAACACCATCCCCCCGCGCACCGATCCCTCGGTGTCGACGATGGTCCAGTCGGGCGCATGCTTGGCCGCCTCGCGTCGCGCATCGGCCATGTCATGAAGGGTCGGGGCGGCGTGCACCGAGATTTTCGATGGCCGCCCTGGCAAGGCGGCCCAGTGGAGAAGCGGCTTGTTCGGGTCGGTGTCTATCAAGGCCACGCGCCGTCCGCGATCCGCCAGCCCGAGCGCGAGCAGGAGGGCCGCGGTCGTCTTGCCGCAGCCACCTTTCGGGCTGACGAATGCGATGGTTGGCACGGGCCCCTGCGGTGCTGGCTCCGCAGGAACTCGCCGCGATGAAGCGTGCTCCGTCTTTCGCAGATGAGATTATCGCCAGGATATCACGCGAAGCCGCGCAGCCTGGGCTGTCCCTCACTGGGTAGCTGAAGAGAACCCGCACGTGCGGGCGGAGGCGACTTGCTCGCGAGACCCGGTCAGCTGCGGCCATTCGGGCCTAAGTCGAGATAGCGGACGTTTCAGCAGCCCTTTCGGCTTCCGACCCATCCCCGACCTTCCAAAGGTCCGCCATCGGCCGCCGTCAGAGCTGGCTGACTGTTTCTACGATCTTACGGAATGGAACGGGCTTCTGCAGGCGCGGCACAAGCTCAAACTCGGTCGGGATCGCGTCAGGGTCGTACCCGGTCATGAATACGAAGGGCACGCCCCGCGCCTTGAGGACCCGCGCGATCGCGAATTTCGGATCCCCGCCGCCAAGGTTGAGGTCGAGGACCGCATGCGTCGGAGTCTGCGACTCCAGAAGGTCGAGCGTCGCGTCTTCGCTTGGGCAGGGACCAAGCACATCCGCGCCCGCGCCGCGAAGCGCGGCGGCGGTATCGCCGGCCAGGTAGTAGTCGTCTTCGACGACCAGTATTCTGTGACCGGTGAGGTCGGGCGCATCCGTCATGTCGAGGATTCCTCCAAATACGGTGGTTTCGGTCGGCGCATCCGTCTCGAGGATGCTTTCGCCCTCCTTCAGCGGAAACTCCATCCGGCAGTGTGCGCCTTCGGGTTCGAGCGTCAGGTTTCCCGTGCCCCCAAGCTCATAAGGTATCCGGCCCTCGATGAGGTCGCTTCCGAACCCGCGACGCTTGGACGGTTCGCGTGGCGGGCCGCCGGTTTCCTTCCAGTCGAGCGCCAGCCAAGTCCTCCCGCGCTTCTCGAACGGCCTCCAGGACACTCGCAGCCGCCCCTGAGGGAGGGAGAACGCCCCGTATTTCAACCCGTTGGTAGCCAGTTCGTGGAAGGCCAGGGTCAGCACCTCAACAGCCTTGGGCGATAGCCGGATCGCGGGTCCGTCCAGCTCGAACTGGTCCTCGCGATGCGCCTGGGCGCTGACCTCGCTGGTGATGATGTCGCGCAAGGAGCCACCTGCGTTGGCTTCACGGGTGAGCAGGACCTGCACGCGCGCCAGAGCCATGAGGCGGCCTTCCAGCAACGCGCGATAGTCCTCCACGTCCGTGGCCCCGTCGGCAGTGCGAAGCGCCATGGAGCGGATCATCGCCATGATGTTGCGCACCCGGTGCTGCAGCTCGGCCAACAGCACGCCCTGGTGTTCCGTCAGCAGCTTGGCCTCGGTGACATCCTCGGCGATGCCGCCGATCCGCGCGACGTGACCCTTGGCGTCTTCCAGCGGGAAATCCGTGTTTCTGATCCAGCGGAAGGTCCCGTCGGGTCGCTGGATGCGAAACTCATGCACCATAGTCCCGCCCGCTCGCGCCTGATCCAGGTGCGCCAGCGCCGTGTCCCGGTCCTCGGGCACAATCATCGCAGCCCAGGCCTTCACGTCGCCAAGCAAACGATCCGGCTCTACGCCGTAAATCCGCGAAACCGCCGGGCTGACATACTCCATGCTCAGGGTGTCCGCAGTCCGGATCCACAGCCCCGCCGCGGAGGCTTCGGCGAACTGCCGGAAGCGTTCTTCGCTGGAACGTAGCGCCTCGTCAGCATGCCTGCGCGCGGTGACGTCCTCCATCACGCCGATCATGCGTTCGGGAGCGCCTCCGGCTCCGTAGAAAAAGCGTCCGCGCGCCGAACACCAGCGGACCGTCCCGTCAGGCCAGAGCGTCCGAAACTCGTGGATGTAAACGCCGCGCTCATCCCGGGCTGCTTCGATCCGCCTGACCGTTTCCTCCCGGTCTTCGGGATGAACTCGGGCGAGCCAGGCCTCGAAGCTTAGGGTCACCTCGCCCACGGCATAGCCCTGCATCAGATAGTGCCGGTCGCTCCAGGTGACGTGGCCGCTGCGTACGTCCCAGTCCCAGCTGGCGAGGCCGCCGATTTCAATCGCTAGCCCGAGACGCTCCTCGCTTTGTCGGAGGGCCTCTTCAGCCCGCCCGCGTTCGATGGAGGCCCAGGTTCGTTCGGCGACCTCGACCAACAGAGACGCATCGTTTGTTGACCAATCGCGGGGCCCCGTGTCGCCGACCAGCAAAGTGGCCGTCAAACGACCGCCTTTGACGAGGGGAGCCATCATCATCGACCGAAAACCCAAGCCCACGAAATTCTGGCGGATGCGCGTGGGCAGGTTCTCGTAATTGGCATAGTCGCGAACCGTCCGCACTGCGCCATCAGCGAGGAGCTGGAGGAACTCGGGCGCATCGGACACGTCGTGGGAGCCTGCAAGCGACGGAAGCCCCTCGCGGGCGCTGTCGCGGAGGACCCGACCGACTTTTCGGTCAACATCCCAATCGACGTAGTAGCACCAACCCGCGCTCAGCTGTTCTCGCAGCAGGCGAGTGACCTCGCCCTGTATGTCTGCGGGGTCAGAGAACGGCCGGAAAGCGTCGCTTAGCTTCAGCATGAACGCCTGCCGCTCCTCGCTTTCACGTAGAGCCGCCTCCGCGCGATACCTTTCAGTGACGTCGCTGTACAGCACCGCCAATCGGTCGCCGCCGCGCGGAAAGAGGTTGATGCGCAGCCATCGGTCAACGTTGGCGAAGTGGTGTTCGGTCAGTACGGACGCGCCCTCGTCGACCACCCGATTGTACGTTTCCAGCAACCAAGGGTCGACGGTGCCAAAGACTTCGCTCGCTCGCCGCCCGATGAGTGACTCTGGTGACAGTCCGGTGTGGCGCTCTACTGCCGGGTTCAGTTCGACATAGCGATAGTCAATTCCCTGGCCGTTGGCGCCTCGGACCAGTTCGCAGATCGCGAACGCCTCGTGCATCGACTCGAACAGGGTGCGGAACTTCTCCTCGCTCTCGCGCAGCGCCTGCTCGGTCTGTTTGCGCTCGGTGATGTCGCGCCACAGGACGCCAACCCGGCCATGGGAGGTCGGATAGGCGTGGGTGTCCAACCACATCGTCTTGTCGCCCGGCCAGGTATAGGAATGCTCGATCGCCTCCGGCCTGCGCTCATGCGCGACGCGCTTGAACATCCGCCCCAATGGCGAGTCCTCGCTGCCAGGGAATGCTTCCCAGTGATTTCTGCCGACGAGTTCGTCCCGCGTTCGACCGTCCAGCCGCAGCGTCTCCGCGTTGACGTCCAGGATCGTGAAGTCGGCATCGAACAGCGCGAATCCTTCGGTCAGCGAATCGAGGGCGTCGCGGAGCTGCTCCTCGCTTGCCTGCGCGGCTGATCGTTCCTCCGTGGCCTCATCGAGGGCGGAGATCATCTTGAACGCGGCCGCCGTGAAGCCAGCGATGCTTTGCAGAACGCGCGCGTCCTCCGCCTCGAAGCGGCCCTCGGGGCTGTGTTTTATGGCCCAGACGGTGCCAACTGCATTGCCTTCGGCATGCCAGGGCGCGAGCAGGTTCTCATAGATCGGCGGCTCAACGCCCCGGAGAGCGGGGAAGAATCGCTCCGCCTCATGGAACAGAAGGACGGAGTTCCGTGCCATCACCGTCCCACACGGGCTCGCCTCCTGAGGCATGACGCCATTTAGGTGCTGCGCAAACCCGCCGGCTGCGGCGCGCCAGCGGAGCATGCCGCCTGTTCCGCCAGGCTCCAGGACGCTAATCCCCGCGGAATCTGCATGGCAGAGCTCCATCACCAGCTCGGCGCATTTCTGGAGCACGCCGCGAGGATTGGTGGCCATCTCCTGGGCGAGAACTCCAAGCCCTCGGCTTTCGGCCTCATAGTCCGGAGTCCGTGAGGGGCGGCTAGCCAGCTCGGCCGTGATCAGCACCTCATCGACGCTCGTCACGGGGTTGGAGCCGGCAGTTCGGGGCATGGCGGTCTCCCTCGCGCGCTATAACAACTACCCCGTCGCGCTAAGGATCAACCCCGTGCCGAGCGGCGGGCTGGCGCGAAGGGCCGCTGGCTTGCATATTTCAAAGTCCGCTTCCCACGCATAGACGGCGTTGGGACCCCGTCGCGATCCGACGCGGGCCACGAACGGGTTGCGCGAGAGCTACGGCGCAAGGTTGCGGATGGTCGTTCCGACGTTTCCAGGAGGGCCATTCATGTGGCGCCTATTGATAGGCTTCGGACCTTCCTGAACGGCGCCCGGTTGAGGGCGTATGAGTGAGGATTATCGCTCCCCATCCACATTAATCGCGGGACTGCGCTGCCGCTGCCCCAGATGCGGTCAGGGGAGGCTGTTCCGCAGCTTTCTGAAGATCGCCGACAGGTGCGAACAGTGCGACCTCGACTTCAGCTTTGCTGACCCCGCCGATGGCCCGGCGTTCTTCGTGATGACCGGAGTCGGTATCCTGGTGATCACCGTCTGGGCCGTCTGGGCCGTCGCCTCAAACCCACCAATCTGGGCGCAGTTCGCCGTCGTCATGCCGGCGTTGCTGATCGGCTGCCTTGGCACGCTTCAGCCGGTCAAAGCTTGGCTCGTCGCCGAGCAATATGTTCACAAAGCGGAAGAAGGTCGGTGGCAGAGCGTCGGGGCCCACGGCAAGGCTCCACCCGGTTACATGGCGAACAAACGACGCCCCAAGCCATGAGCCGAGGAGGGTTCAAGTCGAGCTGATGAAGGTCGGCTTGCCACCCCGGCGGACCCTGGCGTCACACCGGCTTCAACACCACATGCGGCTCCGGCGGCAGGTCGACCTCGATGCGGTCCCCGGCCCTCACCTCGCCGCCCGCCAGCACCACGCCCATGACCCCCGCCTTGCGGATCAGCACGCCATCCCGGTCCTCCAGGCACGCCTGCATCAGGCCCGGCTGCAACCGCTCGAGCTGGACGCAAGGGTTGCGCAGGCCGGTGACCTCGACGACCGCCTCGGGCCCCAGCCGCACCCGGGCGCCGCGCGGCAACGCCAGGAGGTCGACGCCGCGCGTCGTCACATTCTCGGCCATCAGTCCCGGCGTGATCCGAAAGCCCCTGGCGTTCAGCTCGTGGTGGAATTCCTCGTGCATCAGGTGGACCTGACGCAGGTTCGGCAGACCCGGATTGAACCGCGCCCGGCTGCGATGCTTGATCCGCTCGCCGCAATGGGCGTCCCCCTCCACCCCCTGCCCGGCGATCAGGCGGATGAACAGCTGGCCCGTCTTGTTCACGCCGTGGCCGCGCCGGGCGCTGACCGCCACGACGCGGCCGCTCACGTCCGGCGCCTGGTCATTTCAAGCGTTCCGCATGCCACGCCAGATGGTCGGCCATGAAGGTCGAAACGAAGGCATAGCTGTGGTCGTAGCCCGGCTGGCGGCGCAGAGTCAGCGGGATGCCGGCTTCGGCGCAGGCCGCCTCCAGCAGCTCCGGCTTCAGCTGGCTCTCCAGGAAGCTGTCGGCCTCGCCCTGATCGACCAGCAGCTCGGCGACCCGCG
>NZ_JBIIGK010000244.1:0-3076 GCF_044236515.1 Phenylobacterium sp. | reverse complement strand
CCTGATCCGTCAGCCAGCGGATCATCGAGTTCTCGGGCCGCAGGTCCAGGATGTAGAACTTGTTGATCCAGGGCGGGAAGATCAGCAGCGGGATCTGATGCACCGTCTTGGTGGTCGGCGCGTACTGAATCAGCTCCAGGATGGGATTGCGGAACACCACCTTGCCAGGCGCGGTCGCGACGTTCTCGCCGATGCGGAACCGCTCGTAGTCGGTCTGGGCGATCGCCAGGCGGCCGCCGCCCCGCTCCATGTCCGCCGCGAAGTTCTCCATGCCCCGGACGAGGCTATCGCCGCCGCTGGCCACGAGCTCGCGCATGGCGACGGGATTCGAGACCAGGAAGTTGGACGGTGAGAACGCGTCCGTCAGCATGCGCATGAACAGTTCCGCACGGCGCTTCTCCAACGGGTCAATCCCGTCGACCTCCGCCATCAGCCCGTTGAGCCAGTCCGAGGTGATCAGGTAGGACTGCTTGATGGTGTCAAAGAGCGGATTGTCGGACCACTCCGGGTCGGCGAACCGCTTGTCGCCGCGTTCCGGGGTCGCCACCGCGCGGGTCTCGCCGTCGTTGATCCGCCGGGCCGTCGCCTGCCACAGGTCGAGGTAGCGCGTGAACAGATCGGCCTGGGCGCGCATCAGCCGGTCCGGCTGGGCCGCCAGCCGGCCGATGACCTCGCCCAGCGCCGGGGCGACATGGAACGGGTCGGGGCTCAGCGCCGCCGGCTGGTCCGCCTGGCGCAGGGTCATCTCGGCGATCGCCGCCTGAGCGGTCACCGCCGCCCGGGCCAGGTTCATCGACAGCTTCTCCAGCTGCGCCTGATGTTCATCGGACAGCGCCGAAGCGGAGCGCGACGGGGATTGCTGATCGCTCACGTCGCGTCCTCTCGACCCACGGCGCGCGTGCGCCCTTCCGCCTCACGCTATCATCGCCTAAGACGATCCCAGGATGAAAGCGTGCGTCGGCCTTTTTGTGACAGCCCGCCGCGCCGGGGCGCCGGCCGCGGCAGCCTGCGCGGCCTTCCTCGGCGGCTGCGTCGGCAATCCGTTCGATTCGGCCAAGATCGATCCGGCGTCGCCGATCGCCACCGAAGTCTCCCGCGCCTCCCGCGCCAACACCGATTTCCCGAGCTTCTCCGAGATCCCGGCCGTGCCGACGGACGTGCGGCCGTTGCGCCTTTACGGCCAGTCGGCGCGCGACATCCGCAGCGCCCAGGCCGACCTCGAGCAGAAGACCGCGCCGTCCACCTGGACGCTGCAGAATACCGACGCCTTCGCCTCCGGCGCGCGCTCGGCGGTGGGCGGGGCCGATGTGCCGGTCGATCCCCAGGCCACCGAAGCCTTCGCCGACCAGCTGCGTCGGCGAGCGACACCGCCTCCGTCGCCTAGCCGATAGGCCGGACACACTGGAATAACCTCAGGTCCAAGTCGCCCCAGCGGGCGAGGCGACCGCAGACACCTTGGCGATGCAATGACTGTGAAAGATTGGCGTATCGGGATCGCAGGCCTTGGCACGGTCGGCGCAGGACTCTTGGGCTTCCTGGCCGAGCGTCCGGGGTTCGCGCCCGCTGGCGGGCGGGTGACCGTCACCGGGGTGTCGGCGCGCTCGCGTTCACGGCCGCGGCCGGTCGACATCTCGAAAATCGCCTGGTTCGACGACCCGGTGGCGCTCGCGGCCTCGCCCGACAACGACCTATTCGTCGAACTGATCGGCGGCTCCGACGGCCCGGCCAAGGCTGCGGTCGAGGCGGCGCTCAATGCCGGCAAGCCGGTCGTGACCGCCAACAAGGCGTTGATCGCCGAGCACGGCGCCGAGCTCGCAGCCCTGGCCGAATCTAAGGGCGCGCCGCTGCTGTTCGAAGCCGCCGTGATGGGCGGCGTTCCGGCGGTGAAGATGGTCCGCGAGGCTCTGGTGGGTGACGACATCAAGTCGATCGCCGGCATCCTCAACGGCACCTGCAACTTCATCCTGACTGAGATGGAGGCTACCGGCCGCTCGTTCGCCGACGTGCTCGCCGAGGCCCAGCGCCTGGGTTACGCCGAAGCGGACCCGACCATGGACGTCGGCGGCTTCGACGCCGCCCACAAGATCTCGATCCTGGCGGCCCTGGCGTTCGGCTGCGCGCCGACCTACGCCGCCGCCGAGATCGAGGGGATCGACCAGGTCGACCTGATGGACATCAAGATGGCCCGCGACCTGGGCTATCGGATCAAGCTCGTCGCCTCCGCCGACCGCTCGGAAGACGGCGTCCTCGTGCGCGTGCATCCCTCGCTGGCCCCGGCCAACCATCCGCTGGCGCAGGCCGGCGGCGCCCTCAACGCGCTGTTCATCGAAGGCGCGCGGATCGGCCGGATCTTCGTCCAGGGGCCGGGCGCCGGCGCGGGCCCGACGGCGGCCGCGGTCGCCGCCGACATCGCCGACGCCATGACCAGCGCCCAACGGCCGGTCTTCCAGGCCCAGGCCGGCTCGCTGGCGCCCTTCAAGCCGATCGACCCGTCGAAGATGATGGGCCGCGCCTACTTGCGCTTCCTCGTCCGCGACGAGCCGGGCGTCATCGCCGCCGTATCCGAGACCTTGGCCGAGGCCGGCGTCTCCATAGAGAGCTTCCTGCAAAAGCCGGTCGAGGACGCCGCCGGCGTCCCCATCGTGCTGACCACGCACGCTGTCGCGGAGTCGGTGCTGATGGCGGCGGTGGAGCGGATCGCCGGCCTGCCGGCGGTGCTGGAGCGCCCGCGGCTGCTGCGCATCGCCCAAATCTGAGTAGACTGCCGCCCGGAGGCATCGGCCATGAGCTCGGATTTCCTCGACCGCGGTCTTGTGCTGGAGGCGGTGCGCGTCACAGAGGCGGCGGCCATCGCCGCGTGGCGCCTGGCCGGACGGGGCGACGAGATCGCCGCCGACCAGGCCGCCGTGGACGCCATGCGCACGGCCCTCAACGAACAGCCGTTCGATGGCGAGATCGTCATCGGCGAGGGCGAGCGCGACGAGGCGCCGATGCTCTATATCGGCGAGAAGGTCGGCAAGGGCGGCAAGCTCAAGGTCGACATCGCGCTCGATCCGCTCGAAGGCACGACCCTGAC
>NZ_JBIIGK010000243.1:0-3092 GCF_044236515.1 Phenylobacterium sp. | reverse complement strand
CGACGGCGCGGGCCTGCTCGCGGCCGCCCCAGACGGTCAGGTGGAACGGGCCCTGCAGGCGCAGGCTGGCGCCGATCATCTCGCGCCAGACGCGGACCACCAGGGCGGCGTCGGCGCCCTCGCGCGGCTCGCTGAGCAGGCGGCGCAGGAGCTGGGCTTCCCGGCCGGGCTTCAGGCCAAAGCGGCCGGCCGCGCCGGCGGCGGCCTTGGCCTCGGCGACGGCGCGGGCCAGGGCGGCGCGCTGGTCGACCAGGCGCAGCATCTCGGCGTCGATGGCGTCGATACGCGAGCGGACCTCGTCCAGCGATAGCGGCGCAGGCGTCGTCGTCGCCATGATCCTTCCCCGAACCCTCCCCCGGGAGGCAGGGTCGCGACCTAGGTCAAAGCGGCTGGGCGCGCAATAGGCGCGGCCTTCGCGCCCTCAGGCCGCCTTCGCCCCGCCGGCGCCCAAGGCGCTGACCAGCGCCGCGCGCAGGACCTCGGCCTTCATCGGCTTTTCGATGACGCCCAGCATGCCGGCCTGGATATAGGCCCGCGCCTCCTCCGGGTCGGCGTTGGCCGTCAGGGCGATGATCGGCGTCGCACCGGCAGGGCCTGGCATGGCCCGGATCGCGCGCGTGGCGGCGACGCCATCCATGCCGGGCATGCGGATGTCCATCAGGATCAGGTCGAAACGGCCGCCGCGGGCCGCCTCGACCGCCTGCAGGCCGTCGTCGGCGGTCTCGGTGGTGCAGGCCAGCATCTCGCACAGCGCCTGGGCGACGATGCGGTTGGTGGCGTTGTCGTCGACGATCAGCACATGGACCGACCGGCCGTCCTCCATGGCCCGGGCGTGCCGCGGCTCGGCGGCGCGGGCGGCGACGGGCAGGCTGAGGATGAAGCCGGCGGCGTCCGGTTCCTCGATCACCTGTCCGCCGAAGCCGGCGACCGCCTGCCGGGCGACCATCATGTCTAGAGCCACTTCGAGGCCGTAGCGCTCGGCCGCGGCGCGGGCGCGGGTCTCGAGATCCTGTTCCTCCCAGCCCGGCTGGCGCGGGCTGCGGAAGCGCGCCTCGAGCCGGCATAGCGGCCCGTCAGGCCAGGCCTTCAGCCCGATCTCGACGGCCGCCCGGCCGGCGCAGGCGATGGCCTTGCCGGCGAAGCCGTCGAACACCTGCAGCAGGCGGCGGGTGTCGGCCTCGACCATGGCCTCGGGCGGGCCGTCGTAGGAAACCAGCAGGGTGACGCGGCCCTGGCTGGCGCGGGCCTGCCAGCGCTCCTGCACGGCGTCCATCAGCGCCTGCAGGCCCACCGGCTCGGCATTGGACAGCAGATCGGCGCCTTCCAGACCTTGCAGGGCGGCGGCGCTGTCGAGGATGCGGTTCACGCCGCCGGCGGCGGCGGCGACCCCGGCGGCGCAGGCCTGGGCCTCCGGCGGCAGGCGATGGCGGCCGAGCTGGTCCACCAGCGCCAGAATGCCGTCCATCTGCTGCCGGATCTCAGCGCCGATGCGGTCGGTGAAGTACGCAGACAGGGACATGGGCTCGTTCGGCCGCCGAAATGACCGACAGGATCGCCGCGAGGCTTTGCGCAGTCGTTAAGATGCGTGGCTTTTCCGTGGCCTAAGCTGCGACGCGGGCTTTTCGCCGGCGGCGCCAGCGCGCATATGGGGGCCATGACCACTCCCGAGGGCGCCCTCGTCCTGTTCTCTGGCGGCCAGGATTCCGCCGTCTGCCTGGCCTGGGCCCTCGACCGCTTCTCGCGAGTGGAGACCGTCGGTTACGACTATGGGCAGCGCCATTCGGTGGAGCTTCAGGCCCGCGACGCCGTGCGCGCTCGGATGGCCGAGGCTTTCCCACATTGGGCTCCACGGCTGGGCGAGGATCATGTGCTGGAGATGCGCGGTTTTGGCGCAGTCGCGCAGTCGGCCCTGACCGCCGAACGGGCCATCGAAATGACCGCCAAGGGCCTGCCCTCGACCTTCGTGCCCGGGCGGAACCTGGCGTTCCTGATCTACGCCGCGGCCCTGGCCGACCGGCGCGGGCTGCGGGTGCTGGTCGGCGGCATGTGCGAGACCGATTTCTCCGGCTACCCCGACTGCCGCCGCGACACGCTCGACGCCATGCAGTCGGCGCTGAACCTCGGGATGGCCCAGGACTTCGTCATCGAAACGCCGCTGATGCGCCTGACCAAGGCCGACACCTGGGCGTTGGCGCAGGGGTTGGGCGGCCGGACCCTGGTCGACCTGATCCTCGAGCACAGCCACACCTGCTATCTCGGCGAGCGCGACCTGCGGCGGCCCTGGGGCTACGGCTGCGGGACTTGCCCGGCGTGCGAGCTGCGGGCGCGCGGCTACGAGGGCTGGCTGGCCGAGGGGCGGCCGGCGATCCGCGCATGAGCTACGCCGTCAAAGAGATCTTCCTCACCCTCCAGGGCGAGGGCGGCCAGGCCGGTCGCGCGGCGGTGTTCTGCCGCTTCGCCGGTTGCAACCTGTGGAGCGGGCGTGAGCAGGACCGCGCCGAGGCGGTCTGCAATTTCTGCGACACCGATTTCGTCGGGATGGACGGCCCTGGCGGCGGCCGGTTCGCCGACGCCGGCGCCCTTGCGGACGCCGTCGCCGCGGCCTGGGAAGGCGGGCCGCACGACCGCCTGGTGGTGCTCACCGGCGGCGAGCCGATGCTGCAGGTCGACGCCGCCCTGACCGCGGCGCTGCACGCCCGCGGCTTCTCCATCGCCATGGAGACCAACGGCACCCTGCCCGTGGCCGAGGGCGTCGACTGGATTTGCGTCAGTCCGAAATCGACCGCGCCCGTCGTCCAGACGCGCGGCGCCGAGCTGAAGCTGGTCTACCCGCAACCGAACGTCGATCCGGCCGGCTTCGAAGCGCTGGATTTCGACCGCTTCTTGCTGCAGCCGATGGACGGCCCGGACCGCGAGGCCAACACCCGCGCGGCCATCGCCTATTGCCTTGCGCACCCCCGCTGGCGTTTAAGCGTGCAAACCCACAAGTACCTCGGCATCGCCTGAGGCCCGTCCTCGGCCGCCCAGCACCCCATGACCGCACCCGTTTTCGAGATAACAAAGGCCGCGACGTTCGACGCCGCGCACTACTT
>NZ_JBIIGK010000242.1:0-3103 GCF_044236515.1 Phenylobacterium sp. | reverse complement strand
GGCGGCCTGCCGGATGCCCGCGAGCCCGGCGTGACCTTCAAGTCGGTGGCCGGCGGTTTCCTGGTCCAGGCTCGCGACGACGCGCACCTGACCGCCGCCGACCTCAAGGTGGTGACCAAGCGCGCGCCGACCGACGCCGAGGTGCGCGACATGCTGTTCGCCTTCACCGTCGCCAAGCATGTCAAGTCGAACGCCATCGTCTATGCCCGGGCCGGCCAGACGCTCGGCGTCGGGGCCGGCCAGATGAACCGCAAGGATTCGGCCCGTATCGCCGCCCTGCGCGCCGGCGACTTCGGCCTGGATCTGACGGGGTCCGCCTGCGCGTCGGAAGCCTTCTTCCCATTCGCCGACGGCCTGATCCAGGCCGCCGACGCGGGTTGCACGGCGGTGATCCAGCCAGGCGGGTCGATGCGCGACGAGGAAGTCATCGCCGCCGCCGACGAGCGCGGCCTGGCCATGGTCTTCACCGGCGTGCGGGTGTTCCGGCACTAACCGGGATCACCGCCGTCGCTTGGCCGCCGCTTCCGCCGCCAGTTCCCGCAAGGCCGCGTTGGCGATAGTCAGCTTGGCGAAGGTCCAGGCGCCGCCGGCCGCTTCGATGTCGCCGATCACGCGAGCGGCGGCCTCCGCCGGCTCGCGGCGCAACGCGGCCCAGGACGCGACCGCCGCGCCGGCGGCCTCGGCGCTGGCGCCGGCCTGCGGCTGAGCGGCGAACTGCATGATCGCCCGCGTCAGCTGCGCCTGCTCGGACAGCATGTCCTCGATCAGCCGGCGAAGGGCCGTCCGCTCGAAGGTGTCGCCCACCGCGTATCCGGCGGCCGCCGCCCGCAGACGGTCGAACGCGAAGGCCGAGCCTGCGGCCGCATAGAGCCGCGAGACCGCGGCCAGGGGCCAGCTCGACCCCTCGGCCAGATCGATGAGGTCGGCGGCGGTGGTCAGGGCCTGCAATGAGCCGACCGCCTCGGCCAGGTCGGCTGGGGCGCCGGCGGCGGTCAGGGCCTCGGTCCGCTTGCGGATCGCCGTCGCCTCGACCTCCGACAGGGTTGAAGGCGTCAGGGCCTTGAGCGACTTGAACCCGGCGGCGTAGCGGTCGATCAGACCGGCGGTGTCGAGTCCCTCGCGTCCCGCGCGTCGGGCCAGCCAGAAGGTCGCCCCGCGCAGGGCCGCCGTGAGCCGGCGATAGAGCGCCATCTGGCCGGAGGCGGGCGCCTTGCCGTCGAGGGCGGAGACCGCCTGCCAAAGGAGCTCGACGCCAAGCACCGCCTTGGCCGCCTCGTAGCCGGCGACCAGGGCCGCCGGATCGCAGCCGGCGGCGGTCATCAGCCGCGGGGCGAAGCTCGGGCCAAGACGGTTGACGATGTCGTTGGCGACGACGGTGGAGATGATCTCGCGCCGTAGCCGGTGGCGGTGCATCGGCTCGGCCCACTTGCGCAGCGGCTTGGGGAAGTACCCCTCGAGCTTGGCCTCGAACGCCGGATCGTCCGGCGCCCGGCTCTCGATCATCCTGCGCTTGAGCTCCAGCTTGCCGTAGGCCAGCAGGACCGCCAGTTCCGGCCGGGTGAGCCCGCGCCCGGCGGCCTGGCGCTCGGCTATGGCGGCGGCGTCCGGCAGGCCCTCGACCGTCCGGTCAAGCCGACCGGCTTCCTCCAGCGCGGCCATGAAGCGGCCGTGCGGCTCCAGCTCGCCAACGGCGTCCATCTCCAGCAGAGAAAGCGCGAGGGTCTGGTCGTAGTTGTGCGCCAGGACGTGGGACCCGACGGCGTCGACCATCGAGCGCAGCAGGGTGTCGCGCCTGGGCCGTGTCAGCTCGCCGGTACGCTCGAGCATGCCGGTGAGGATCTTGATGTTGACCTCGTGGTCGGAGGAGTCGACCCCGGCGGAATTGTCGATGGCGTCGGTGTTGAGCCGCCCGCCGGCCGCCGCGAACTCGATCCGACCGGCCTGGGTGACCCCGAGGTTGGCGCCCTCGCCGATCACCTTGACCCGCAGGTCCTCGCCGTTGACCCGAACCGCGTCGTTGGCCTTGTCGCCGACGTCGGCGTTGGCTTCGTGTCGGGCTTTCACATAGGTCCCGATGCCACCCATGTAGAGCAGCTCCGCGGGCGCCTTGAGGATGGCGTTTATCAGCTCCAGGGGCGCCATGGACGACGCGGTCACGCCCAGCATCGCCCGCACCTCGGCGGTCAGCGGGATGTCCTTGAGGCTGCGCGGGAACACGCCCCCGCCGTTGGAGACCGCCTTGCGGTCGTAATCGTCCCACGACGAGCGCGGCAGCTCGAACATCCGCTTGCGCTCTACCCAGGAGGCGGCCGGGTCGGGATCGGGATCGAGGAAGATGTGACGGTGGTCGAATGCCGCCAGCAGGCGGGTCTGCTGCGACAGCAGCATGCCGTTGCCGAACACGTCGCCCGACATGTCGCCGCAACCGACCACGGTGAACGGCTCGGTCTGGATGTCCTTGCCCAGCTCGCGGAAGTGGCGCTTCACCGCTTCCCAGGCGCCGCGGGCGGTGATGCCCATGACCTTGTGGTCGTAGCCGGCCGAGCCGCCGGACGCGAAGGCGTCGCCCAGCCAGAAGCCGTAGGACTCGGCGATGCCGTTGGCGATGTCCGAGAAGGTCGCCGTCCCCTTGTCGGCGGCGACGACCAGATAGGGGTCCTCGCCGTCGTGCACGACCACGCCGGCCGGCCGGATCACCTTGCCGTCCGGCGACAGGTTGTCGGTGATGTCGAGGAGGCCGGACAGGAACGTCGTGTAAGCGCCGATCGCCTCGGCGCGGACCGCGTCCGGCGCGCCGCCCTTGGGCAGCAGCTTGGGATAGAACCCGCCCTTGGAGCCGACGGGCACGATGACGGCGTTCTTGACCTGCTGGGCTTTCACCAGGCCGAGAACCTCGGTGCGGAAGTCGTCGCGCCGGTCGCTCCAGCGCAGGCCGCCGCGCGCCACCGGACCGAAGCGCAGATGGACGCCTTCGACGTTGACGCCCCAGACGAAGATCTCGCGGAAGGGTTTGGGCGCCGGCAGGTCGGCGAGCTGGCCGCTCGCGACCTTGAACGAGATATAGGGTTTCGGCGCGCCGCCTTCGCCTGCCTGATAGTAGTTG
>NZ_JBIIGK010000008.1:0-37435 GCF_044236515.1 Phenylobacterium sp. | reverse complement strand
TTTACGGCGACCTTGCGGACGTGCCCCTCGAACTGGCCGGCGAGGCCTACCGGCCGCTCGATCCGGCGCTGAGGGTGCGCGGCGTCGGCGAGCAGCGACCCCTCGACTTCCACACGCCCTACGGCTGTTCCAAGGGCGCCGCCGACCAGTACGTCCTCGACTACGCCCGCAGCTTCGACCTGCCGACCTGCGTGCTGCGCATGAGCTGCATCTACGGTCCGCGTCAGATGGGCACCGAGGACCAGGGCTGGGTCGCTCATTTCCTGATCCGCGCGCTGGACGGCGAGTCCATCGTCATCTACGGCGACGGCCGCCAGGTGCGCGACATCCTCGGCGTCGGCGACGCGGTCGAGGCCTACATGTCGGCTTGGCGGCGCATCGAGCATGTGTCTGGCCGCGCCTTCAACCTCGGCGGCGGACCGGCCAACGCCGTCAGCCTGATGCAACTGATCGGCTTCATCGAGGAAAAGCTGCAGGACAAGGTCGCGGTCGAGTTCGCCGACTGGCGCGCCGGCGATCAGCGCTACTACGTCTCCGATCCCAGCGTCGCCCGCCGCGAACTTCGGCTCGACGAGCCGGTCGACTGGCGCACCGGCGTCGCCGGTCTCGTCGACTGGCTTTCTGCGGAACGCCAACGTCGGCGTCGGCCGGAGGCCGTCGCGTGACGCCTCACGGCGCCGGCAAGCGTGTGCTCATGACGGCGGACGCGGTCGGCGGCGTCTGGACCTATGCCCTCGACCTCGCCGGCGGCCTAGCCGCCACCGGGGTTCGCACGACGCTGGCGGTCCTCGGGCCGGAGCCGTCGCGCCAACAGCTCGAAGCCGCGCAACGGGTCGCGGATCTGGAGGTGGTGGTCACCGGCCTGCCGCTCGACTGGACGGCGGCCGAGCCGGCCGAGGTGCTGGAGACCGCCGCGGCGGTGCGCGGCCTGGCCCGTGGACATCGCGTCGACCTCGTGCATCTCAACACGCCGGCGCTGGCGGCGATCGGCGGCTTTTCCGTTCCCGTCCTCGGCGCCTGTCACTCCTGCCTCGACACCTGGTGGGGGGCGGTGAAGGACGGGCCGCCGCCGGAAGATTTCCGCTGGCGCAGCCGCCTGCTCTGGCAGGGTCTGCATGCCTGCGACGCCCTTATCGCGCCCACCCGGGCGTTCGCCCGCGAGATCGCCCGGACTTACGACGTCGCCGCCCCGGACGCGGTTCACAACGGCCGTGCTGCGCTGTCGGCAGGCCCCTTGGCCCGAAGGCCCGTGGTCTTCACCTCGGGGCGGCTGTGGGACGAGGGCAAGAACGTCCGGCTGCTGGACGCCGCGGCCGCCCGTATGGCGACGCCGGTCTACGCGGCCGGCCCGCTCGAAGGCCCGAACGGCGCCGCCATCTCCCTGGCCAACCTCCACACGCTCGGCGCGCTCCCGCCGCTGGCGGTCGCTGACTGGCTGCAGCTGAGCGCCGTCTTCGCGTCCGCCGCCCTCTATGAGCCGTTCGGCCTGGGCGTGCTGGAGGCGGCCCAGGCCGGCTGCGCCCTGGTGCTCTCGGATATCGACAGCTTCCGCGAGCTGTGGGCCGACGCGGCGGTGTTCGTCGACCCGCACGACGGCGCCGGCTTCGCCCGCGCCTGCGACGAACTCGTCGCCGATCCGGCGGAGCGCGCCGCGTGGGGCCGCCAGGCTCGGCTGCGCGCGGCCCGGTACACCGTCGAGGCCATGACCCGCTCGACGCTCGACGTCTACGGCCGCCTTCAGCCGAGGTTCCGGGCGAAGGCGCCGGGCCACGAGGTCGCAGCATGAGGATCGTCTACTTCACCCATTCGCTCGCCTCCTGCTGGAACCACGGCAACGCCCACTTCCTGCGCGGCGTCCTGCGCGAACTGATCCGACGCGGGCACGACGTGGTCGTCTACGAGCCCAAGGACGCCTGGAGCCTGGAAAACCTGCTGTCCGACCACGGCGCGGCCGGCCTTGTTCCTTGGCGCGCCGCCTATCCGGAGCTCGGCTCGCGCGCCTATGGCCCGGCGCCGGACCTCGGCCCGATGCTGGACGGCGCGGACCTGGTCATCGTGCACGAGTGGAACGATCCGGCTCTGGTCGCCGCGATCGGCCGTGCGCGGGCTGCGGGCGCACGCTTCCAACTGCTGTTCCACGACACCCACCATCGCGCCGTCAGCGAGCCTGACGCCCTCCGCGCCTTCGACCTCTCTGGCTACGATGGCGTCCTGGCCTTCGGCGAGACACTGGCCGAGGTCTATCGCCGCTGGGGCTGGGGGCGGCGGGTGTTCGTCTGGCACGAGGCGGCGGACGTCACCCTGTTCAGGCCGCCCACCGAGGAGGCGTCTCGCGACGGCTTGGTTTGGATCGGCAACTGGGGCGACGGGGAGCGGGCGTCGGAGCTCGGCGCTTTTCTGCTTGCGCCCGCTCGGGCGGCGGGTCTGTCCCTCGACATCTACGGCGTGCGCTATCCGCCGGAGGCGCAGGCCGCCCTCGCCCGCTACGGGGCGCACTACCGCGGCTGGCTGCCGAACGCCCGCGCGCCGCAGGTTTTCGCCCGCCACCTGGCCACCGTCCACGTGCCGCGGCGCTTCTACGTCCGAGCGCTGCCGGGCATCCCGACGATCCGGGTGTTCGAGGCCCTGGCCTGCGGCATCCCGCTGATCTCGGCGCCATGGCCGGACTGCGAGGGCCTGTTCCGCCCCGGCCAGGACTTCTTGTTCGCTCGCAATTCCAACGAGATGGCGGCGCATCTTCGCACGATCGCCGCCGATGTCGATCTGCGCCGCGACCTGACCCGGTCGGGCCTTGAGACCATCCGCGCCCGGCACACCTGCGGCCACCGGGCCGACGAACTCCTGGCGATCGTGCGGAGCCTCGCCGCCACCGATCTGGAGGTCCCCGCATGAAGATCGCCTTCTACGGCTCCTCGCTGCTCAGCGCCTATTGGAACGGAGCCGCGACCTACTACCGCGGGATGCTCTGCGAACTGGCGCGGCGGGGCTACGACGTCACCTTCTACGAGCCCGACGCCTTCGATCGGCAACAGCACCGGGACATCGATCCGCCCGACTGGGCGAAGGTCGTCGTCTATCCCGCGACCGAGGCTGGCCTGCGCGCCGTGATGGCCTGCGCGCCGGACGCGGATGTGGTGGTCAAGGCATCGGGCGTCGGCGTGTTCGACGACGAGCTCATCGAAGGCGTGATGGCCCGCGCGCGGCCGGACGCGGTCCGCATCTTCTGGGATGTCGACGCTCCGGCGACCCTGGCCGGCCTGCGGGACGATCCCCGCCAGCCGCTCGGCCGCGTTCTGCCGCACCTCGACATGGTTCTGACCTACGGCGGCGGGCCGCCGGTCGTTAGCGCCTACGAAAGCCTGGGCGCCCGCGTTTGCCGACCGATCTACAACGCCCTCGATCCGTCGACCCATCATCCGGTCGCCACGGACCTCCGGTTCGCCGGCGACCTGAACTTCCTCGCCAACCGGCTGCCGGACCGCGAGGAACGAGTTGAGCGGTTCTTCCTCCAGCCGGCGGCGCGCTCGCCGCAGCGACGCTTCCTGATCGGCGGGTCGGGCTGGGACGACAAGCCGATGCCGGACAATGTCCGCCGGGTCGGCCATGTGGGAACCGGCGACCACAACGCCTTCAACTGTTCGGGCCTCGCCGTGCTCAACGTCGCGCGCGACAGCATGGCCGACGTCGGATTCTCGCCGGCGACGCGGGTGTTCGAGGCGGCCGGCGCGGGCGCCTGCCTGATCACCGACGCATGGGAAGGTATCGAGCTGTTCCTCAACCCCGGCGAGGAGGTGCTCGTCGCGCGCGACGGTCGGGACGTCGCCGAGCACCTCGAGACCCTGTCGCCGGAGCGCGCCCGCGCAATCGGGGAGGCCGCCCGCCAGCGAATACTGACCGAGCACACCTATGCGCGCCGCGCCGCCGAGGCCGACACCCTGATCCGCGAGCAGGTCGCCGCCAAGCGCGAACGGAGCGTCGCATGAAGCTCGTCGTTCTCGGCCTGTCGCTGGCCTCGTCCTGGGGCAATGGCCACGCGACCACCTATCGCGCCCTGCTTCGCGCCTTCGCTGGCCGCGGCCACGAGGTGCTGTTCCTGGAGCGCGAGGTCCCCTGGTACGCGGGAGCCAATCGCGATCTGGCCGAGCCGGACTTCTGCCGCCTGGCGTTCTACGCCGACGTCGCCGACCTCAAGGCCGGTTGGCGGGACGACGTGACCGCGGCTGATGCGGTGATCGTCGGCTCCTATGTTCCCGACGGCGTCGAGGTCGGCCGCTGGGTCCAGGCGACCGCGAGGGGCGTTACCGCCTTCTACGACATCGACACGCCGGTTACGCTGGCGCGGCTCGCGGCCGGCGACTGCGAGTACCTCTCCCCTGAGCTGATCCCCGGCTATGGGGTCTACCTGTCGTTCACCGGCGGCCCGACGCTGGATGATATCGAGCGCCGTTACGGATCCCCGGCGGCTCGCGCGCTCTACTGCTCCGTCGACGCTGACGCCTATGTCCCCACCGACGCCCCGCGGCGCTGGGATCTTTCCTATCTCGGCACCTACAGCCCCGACCGCCAGCCGCCGCTGGACCGCCTGCTGATCGAGCCCGCCCGCCGCGCGCCGCATCTGCGCTTCTGCGTCGCGGGGCCGCAGTATCCGGTCGACATCGATTGGCCGGCCAATGTCGAGCGCCTGGAGCATGTGCCTCCTGGCGATCATCCCGGCTTCTACGCCGCCAGCCGCTTCACTCTGAACGTCACCCGCGCCGACATGATCGCCGCCGGCTGGAGCCCGAGCGTGCGGCTCTTCGAAGCCGCGGCCTGCGGCACGCCGATCATCTCGGACCTGTGGGAAGGGCTCGGCGACCTGTTCGAACCGGGCCGGGAGATCATCCTGGCCCAGCATGGCGAGACCGTGCTCCGTGCGCTCGAGGAGACGCCCGAGTCCGACGGCCGGGCGATGGGCGAGGCCGCCCGGCGACGGATTCTCCTCGCCCACACATCGTCCCGCAGAGCCGAGGAACTGGAGACAGTCCTACGGGAGGCCTCCACGGCCAAGCGGCGAACCCTGGCGCCCGACCTTGTCGGTCAAGCTTGTTGAAGGAAATCGGCGATGCGCAATGGACGGCAACATGAGGTGCTCGTCGCCGGCGGCGCCGGTTTCCTCGGCTCCCACCTCTGCGAACGGTTGGTCGAGGAGGGGGCGAGGGTGGTCGCCCTCGACAACCTGCAGACCGGCGACCGCGCAAACCTTCGCAAGCTGATCGGCCGCCCGGGCTTTGAGTTCGTCGAGGCCGATATCGTCAATCCGCTGCCCGCCAAGGTGCTCAAGCGGCCGTTCGACCGCATCTACAATCTCGCCTGCGCGGCCTCGCCGCCGCTCTATCAGGCCGACCCCGAGCACACGATGCTGACTTGTGTCCTCGGCGCCCACCGCTTGCTGCGGCTGGCCGCGGACACCGGAGCCCGCTTCCTGCTGTCTTCGACCAGCGAGGTCTATGGCGACCCGGACTTCCATCCCCAGCCCGAGACCTACCGCGGAAACGTCAACTGCACCGGCCCGCGCGCCTGCTACGACGAGGGCAAGCGCGCCGCCGAGGCGCTGTGTTTCGATTACGACCGGCTCGGCCGCGCCGAGGTTCGGGTGGCGCGCATCTTCAACACTTACGGCCCGCGCCTGTCGCCCAGCGACGGCCGCGTGATCTCCAACCTGATCAGCCAGGCGCTGGCCGGCGAGGACATCACCGTCTTCGGCGACGGCTCCCAGACCCGCTCCTTCTGTTACGTCGCCGATCTGGTCGACGGTCTCGTGCGGCTCATGGAGTACGACGGGGAGCAGCCCGGCCCGATCAACCTCGGCAATCCGGCCGAGCGGACGATCCTCGAACTCGTCGACCTGGTCCTGGCCGTGACCGGCTCGGACTCCGAGGTGGTCTACCGGCCGCTGCCGATCGACGACCCCCGCCGGCGCCGACCGGACATCGCCAAGGCCGCCGAACGCCTCGGCTGGACGCCGCAGACCTCGCTGATCCAGGGCCTGCGCGCCACCATCGCCTGGTTCGAGGAAGAAGCCGCCACGGCTGTCCCCGGGCAGCGACTCGAAAACGAGGCCGACGCCCGTGTCGCCTGACGCCGCAGCCGAGACCGCCGCCGCCACAATGCGCGCCGCCGTCGTCACCGGCCCGGGCGCGGTGCGCATCGCGTGCGTCGGGCGTCCGGACCCGGGGCCGGGGCAGGTGCGGGTGCGGCTGGAAGGGTGCGGGGTCTGCGCGTCGAACCTCACACCGTGGGCCGGGCCGGAGTGGATGACCTTCCCGACGCCGCCGGGTGATCTCGGCCACGAAGGCTGGGGCGTCATCGACAAGGTCGGGGAGGGGGTTACGGGCCTCGTGCCCGGCGACCGGGTGGCGAGCCTCTCGCACCGCAGCTACGCCGAATATGACCTAGCTGAGGCCGACGCCGTCGTGCGGCTCCCCGCAAGCCTCGCCGGCCAGCCCTTCCCAGGCGAGCCGCTGGCCTGCGCGATCAACATCTTTCGCCGCGCGCAGATCGAGGCCGGCCAGACTGTGGCCATCATCGGCGTCGGCTTCCTCGGCGCGGTCCTAACGCGCCTGGCCGCTGAGGCGGGTGCGCGGGTGATCGCTATCTCCCGGCGCGCGTCCTCGCTGGATCTTGCCCGCCGGATGGGGGCGGCTGAGACCCTCCCCATGGACGACCACTACGCCATCATCTCGCAGGTCCAGACGCTGACCGGCGGCAGGTTCTGCGAACGGGTGATCGAAGCGGTCGGCAAGCAGTGGCCCCTCGACCTCGCGGCCGAACTCACCGCCGAGGGCGGCCGGCTGGTGATCGCCGGTTACCACCAGGACGGCCCGCGGCAGGTCAACATGCAGCTGTGGAACTGGCGCGGCTTCGACGTCGTCAATGCGCACGAGCGCGACCCGCGCGCCTACGTCCAGGGCCTGCGCGAAGCCATCGAAGCGGTGACCTCCGGCCGGCTGGACCCGTCATCGCTCTACACCCACGTCTATCCGCTCGATCGCCTGGCCGAGGCCCTCAACGCCACCCGCGACAAGCCCGACGGCTTCGTGAAGGCATTGGTCATCCCATGAGCGAGACGGTGAGCCCCCTCCGACCCGCTGTCTCGACCCTGCGTCGCCCGCGGGTCGGCTTCCTTGGCGTCGGCTGGATCGGTCGGCTGCGCATGGAGGCGGCCCTGGCCACCGGCGTGATCGATCCCGTCGCCATCGCCGACCCGTCGGCTGAACAGCTCGCCGCCGCGCTCGAGCTCGCGCCCGGGGCCGCCGCCGCCGCGACGCTCGACGACCTCCTGGCCCTCGACCTCGACGGCTTGGTGATCGCCACGCCCAGCGCTCTGCACGCGGCCCAGGCCATCGCCGCTCTCGAGCGCGGCGTCGCGGTCTTCTGCCAGAAGCCCTTGGGCCGCACCGCCGCCGAAGCCGCCGCCGTGGTCGAGGCGGCCCGCCGCGCCGACCGCCTGCTGGCGGTCGATCTGTCCTACCGGTTCACCGAGGGGATGCGGCAGATCCGGCGGCTGATCGCGGATGGCGCGCTCGGCAAGGTCTTCGCCGCCGACCTCGTGTTCCACAACGCCTACGGCCCCGACAAACCGTGGTTCTACGACCGCGGGCTCTCCGGCGGCGGCTGCGTAATGGACCTCGGCGTCCACCTCGTCGACCTGGCGCTCTGGGTCCTCGACTTCCCCGAAGTCCGCAAGGTGGAAAGCGCTCTCTACGCCGCCGGCGCGCCCCTGCCGCCGGATTCCGCAGCGGTCGAGGACTACGCGGTCGCGACGCTTGAGACCGCCGACGGCGCCACCTTGCGCCTCGCCTGTTCCTGGCGCCTGCACGCCGGCCAGGAGGCCGATATCTCCGCCACCTTCTACGGCGACGCCGGCGGGGCCCGGCTGCGCAACGTCGACGGCTCGTTCTACGAATTCATGGCCGAGCGCTTCACCGGAACCCGCCGCGAGACCCTGACCACGCCGTCAGACGACTGGGGCGGCCGCGCCGCCGCCGACTGGGCCGAGCGCCTGGCGGCCGGCGAGCGCTTCGATCCCGCCGGCGCCAGGCTCGTCGATCTCGCCCGCATCCTCGACCGCATCAACGGCCAGCCTTAGGCCTTTCCCCCACGCCCCAAGCTGGGCAAGACTGGCGCCGTTACGGTCCCACGAGGAGAGGGCCGGGCGCTCAGGGGGCACGACCATGGGTTCGCACGACGGCATCGCCCGCCGCAGCTTTCTGGCCGGCGCGGCGGCGCTCTCCGCTTCGACGCTGGCCAGCGCCGCGCCCGCCCGCAAGTTCATCCAGACCGTCAACGGCCTGATCCCGCCGTCCGAACTCGGCGTCACCTCGATGCACGAGCACACCCTGCTGCGCGACGGCTCCGAGGTCGGCGATCCCCACGAGGTCTACGACGCCGAGACCCTCAAGCAGTTCATGGCCGGCTACGGCGCGCCCGCGCCGGTGCCCGAGGCCTTCTTCCCACAGCCGCCGGATCATCCGATCACCCTCGAGAACCGGCACTACCTGATGAGCTTCTACGCCAACTCGAAGGACGCCTTCCTCCTCGACGAGGCGCTGATGTCCGGCGAGCTCGGCGACTTCCGGAAGCTCGGCGGCCGCTCCGTCCTGGACGTCAGCGTCGCCAACTCCCGCGGCGATCCGCGCACCCAGCAGCGGATGTCCAAGGCGACCGGCGTGAACATCATCATGAGCACCGGGATCAACACCCCGCGCCTGACCTGGAAGAAGTACAAGGAAATGAGCCTGGCCCAGCTCACCGAGTTCTTCGAGGGCGAGCTCAACGTCGGCATCCGCGACACCAAGATCCGCGCCGGCCACATCAAGTTGCACTGCGACCGCACCGGCGCCACCGACGCGGTCCTGCACCGCGCCCTCGACGGCGCCGCCAGCGTCTCGCGCAACACCGGCGTGCCGGTGACCATCCACGTCTATTCGGTGGGCGATGCGACCTTCAACGCCGTCCTCGATCGCGCCGTGAAAGCAGGCATGCCGAAGGACCGGATGATCATCGCCCACTTCCCGACGGCGCTGCGGCCGATGGACTACAAGACCCTGATGACCGACCCGTCGAAGTTCGTCCCCAATCTCGACATCGGCTACCGGGCCATGGACCGCGGCTTCCTGCTGTCCTTCGACCTGTTCGGGGCGGGCGACGCCTGGATCGGCCGCCCGGGCGGCACGGTGCCGAACTACGACATCTATTCGTTCGCCGCGATCTACCAGTACTGCCAGCGCGGCTACGCCGACCGCCTGGTCATGGCGACCGACACCTGGACGCGGATGAGCACCCGCAAGTTCGGCGGCGGCGGCATCTCCCAGCTTCTGAACTTCGTCGTGCCGACGCTGAAGCAGCACGGCGTCTCCCAGGCCCACATCGACCAGATGATGATCCACACCCCGGCGCGGATGCTGGCCTACCGCGACGCCTGAGCCGCCTCAGCCCTCGAACGTCACCTTCACCGACTTGGCGCTGCGCTCCGCCGGCCCGTGATAGACGGCCTCGATGTTGTTGCCGTCCGGATCGAGGACGAACGCGCCGTAGTAGCCGGGATGGTACGGCCGCTCGCCCGGTCCGCCGTTGTCCTGCCCGCCGGCCGCCAGGGCGGCGCGGTGGAACGCTTCGACCCGCTCGCGGCTGTCGGCCTGGAACGCCAGGTGGTGGCGGCCGGTCAGCTTGCCCTGCGCCGCCTCGCTGTCAGCCGTCGAGACGAACAGCTCGTCGGCCCAGAAATAGTCCTCGCCCGATCCGCCCAGCGGCACGCCGAGCACGTCGAACACCGCCTCGTAGAACCGGCGGCTGGCCGGCAGGTCGCGCACGACCAGCTGGATGTGGTCGATCAGCCGACCCCGGTGAAGCTCCTGGGTTTCCATCGCTTGCTCCTGTCCCGAGCCTCACAGCGCGCGAAGGGTGTCATTTGTTGCCCCAGCTTGCCCGGCGCGTGTTGCCCCTGTGGCACCGATCGCAATCGCATCATCACCTGTACGTCGCGGGCTGCGGCGTGGAAGATGCCGCCAAACGAGGGGAGGGACGGCATGCAAAGCCGACGGGAACTGCTGGCCGCGGGCGCGGGCGCCGCGCTGTCCATGAGCGCCGGGCCGGGGCTGGCCCAGGCGGGCCGCGGCGGCCGGGATCTGCTGATCCTTAACGCCCGGGTCTGGACGCTCGACCCGGCGACGCCCTCCGCCGAGGCGGTGCTGGTCCGCGGCGGTCGCATCGCCTACGTCGGCGACGCCGCGGGCGCGCGCAGCCGCGGGGCCGGGGTTCCGGTCTTCGACGCCGCCGGCCGCACCCTGGTTCCCGGCTTTATCGACGGCCACATTCACATCGAGGCCTTCTCGGAATCCATGGATTTCCAGACGGCGCTGCCGGCCGTCTCGCATAGCCTGGACGAGGTCTTCGCCGTCGTCCGCCGGGCCGTGGCGACCACGCCGCCCGGCCGCTGGATCATCATCCGCGGCCTCGCCAACCTGACCTCTCAGGTCGCCGAGAAGCGCATGCCGACCCGCCAGGAGCTCGACGCCATCTCGGCCACCCGGCCGATCGCGGTGTTCTCCAGTCCCCACGTCGTCTCGCTGAACACGCCCGCCCTCAAGGCCGTCGGCGTCTGGACCGAGCGCGAGGAGAAGGCGCTGAAGTGGCGCGACGGCACCCCCGTCGGCGGGATCGGCGTCCACCGCTTGGCGGACGGCACGCCGCACGGCGTCGCCACCGAGGTCCAGGAGCTGATCTGGCAACTGCAGCCCTACACCCCGGCCGAGCTCCAGGCCTCCTACGGCGCGCACGCCCTGAAGGACTACGCCGCCAAGGGCATCACCACTGCGATCAACATCTCCGGCTCGCGCGAGCGGGTGGCGGCGATCACCGCCCTGCACCGCCGGGGCGAGATGCCCCTGCGCACCCGGCGCTACTTCCTGGTGCCGCAGGCCACCGGCTTCGACGATATCCAGCGCGCCGGCCTGACCCGCGGCTCGGGCGACGACATGGATCGTTTCGGCGGAGTGAAGCTGTTCATCGACGGCGCCGGCATTGATGGCCTCGGCAAGCGGATCGAGGACTACAAGTGGGACGCCGCCGGCCTCGCCGACATCATCACCCGCTGCAACCGCGCCGGCCTGCCGGTGATCATGCACGCCGTCTCCCCAGGGGGCATGAACCTCGGTCTCGACGCCGTGGCCGAGGCGGAGCGCCGCGCCCCGGCCGGCCTGCGCCACCGCATGGATCACCTGCACTTCCTGGGAGATCCCGCGGCCATCCAGCGGATCAAGGCGCTCAATCTCGGCGTCGGCCTGACCCGAGCCCAGAAAGGCGACGGCCGCCCGCGCACCACGCCCGACTTCCGCACCTTCCTCGACGCCGGCATCCGCGTCCAGGCCGTCTCGGATTCAGCCGGCAGCTTCACCAACTTCAGCCCGATGGCCGGCATCGCGTCCCTCGTCGCCCCGGTCAGCGAGGGCGGCGTCCAGCCGGCCGGCCGAGAGCTCAGCCTCGACGAGGCCATGAGCCTCTACACCACGGCCGCCGCCGTCGGCCTCTACGAAGAGGCCGAGAAGGGCAGCATCACGGTCGGCAAGTTCGGCGACTTCGCCCTGCTGTCGCAGGACCCCCGGACGTTGGCGCCCGGCGCGCTCTTCGACGTCAAGGTCGACGCGGTCATCGTCGGCGGCCGTCAGGTCGTCTGATCCCGCGACCTGCCGTCCTCAACCCGCCGGCCCTAGCCTTCCGGGGTGACGTTCGGCGGGCCCAGGTGCTGCAGGAAGTCCGGCTTGCCGAGCGCCACGCCGGCCGCCCGCAGTAGGGCGTAGGCTGTCGTCACGTGGAAGAAGAAGTTGGGCAGGGCGAAACCCGGCAGGTATTCGCGGCCGCTCCAGCGGTAGCCGTAGCCGTTCGGGAACTTCAGCTCCACCGTCCGGTCCTCGGCGCCCTCGAAGGCGGCCGGCTCGACGCTGCGGATGAAGTCTATGGTGCGCTGGCAACGGGCCTTCAGTTCAGCCCAGGTCGTCTCGGTGTCCGCCATCGCCGGCGCCTCGACCCCCGCCAGACGGGCGACCGCCCCCTTGGCGCTGTCGGACGCCATCTGGATCTGGGCGCTGAACGGCCGCATGTCGGGCGCCAACCGCGCGTCGATCAGCGTTTGCTCGTCCTTGCCCTCGGCGATCGCCTTCTCGATCCAGGCCTGCATGCTCGTCAGGGCGTTGATGAACACCGGCGCGGAAGCGTCGTACAGGGTGAAGCTCATAGCAATCTCCAGGGAATCTGCGCCGCCGGCGGGTCGCTGCCGATATGGTGACGCTTGGCGTGCGTTCACAAGGCCGCCGCGCCCGCAAATCGGCTGACGTCCTCGGCCTCGGGCGTTCTGGACCGCATCGGCGTCTCGATCCGGCAGGCGAAGCCGTCGGCCGCGAACTCGAGGTCCACCTCGCCGTGCAACTCGGTCTCGACGATGCCTCGGATCAGCCGCGTGCCGAAGCCGGGGTCGGCCGGCGGCATGGCCGCCGCCCCCCCGGCTTCCTTCCACTCGAGCCGCAGCCGGCCCGCCTCGAGGGTCCAGACCACCTTCACGCAGCCGTCGGTGTGGGCGAGCGCGCCGTACTTGGCGGCATTGGTCGCCAGCTCGTGGGCGATCATCCCGAACGCCAGCGCCTGCCGGGCCGACAGTTGCAAGTCCTCGCCGTCGATCTTCACCTGCTCGGCGCGATAGGGTGCGAACTCGTGGGTCAGCAACTCGCGCAGGCTGGCGCTCTCCCAGTTGCCGCGGGTCAGGGCGTTGTGGGTGTTCGACAGCGAGATCAGGCGCGCGTCGAACGCCTTGCGGAACGCCTCGATCGAGGTCGCCCCCTTGGCCGTCTGCCGGGCGATCGACTGGACGGTGAAAAGGGTGTTCTTCACCCGATGGTTCAGCTCGTCGATCAGGACGCGCCGCACCTGCTCGGCCTCCAGCACCCGCTCGAACGCGTCACGCTGGGCGGTGACGTCCTGTACGACCCCGGCCATTCGCCGCGGCCGGCCGTTGCGCGTCGCCACGACCCGGCCGCGGGTGTTGACCCATCGCGCCGGCTTGCCCTCCGGCGTCAGCCGGTACTCGATCTCGTAGAGGCTGCCGTCCTCCAGCGCCTTGGCCAGCTTGGCCTGCCGGCGCTCCAGGTCGTCCGGGGGCAGGGCCGCGATCAGGTCGGCGTAGCCGAACGGCTCGTCCGGACCGCGCTCGAAGATCGCCTTGCCGCCCGGCGACACCTGCAGGGTCATCTCCGGCACGGTCAGCTCCCAGTAACCGACGCCGCCTGCGTCCAGGGCCGCCAGCACGTTGAGCCGCTGGTCGTAGAGCGAGGCCAGCAGCGCCAGCGTCAGGATCACTAGCGTGCCGGTCGCCACCGCCACGCCGAGGATGAACGGCGGCGCGCCCGGCGGCGCGGCCGTGGTCGTTAGCCGGGTGATCTGTAGTCCGGCCATGGCCGTGTAGTGCATGCCGACGATAGCCAGTCCGAGGGTGACGGAGGCCAGCGCCATCATCTGCGCTGAGCGTTCCTGTCGCGCCGTCAGCAAGGCGGCGGTCGAGGCGCTGACCGCGATGACGAACGACAACGCCACGAACCCTGGCCGGTAGCCCAGCGACACCGCCGAGCGCAACGCCGCCATCCCGACGTAGTGCATGGTGCAGATGCCTACGCCCATCGCCAGCCCCGCCACCAGCAGGGCGCGGATCGTCGCCCGCTGTCGCGTGGCGGCCAGGAAGGCGCCTGAGGTGGCGATGATCGCCAGGGCCAGGGACAGGAGGGTCAGGACCGGATCGTAGCTGACCGGGCTGCCGGGGTCGAAGCCCAGCATGGCGATGAAGTGCATCGACCAGATGCTCGACCCCATCGCCACCCCGGCGGTCAGCAGCCAAACCCGTCGCGCCTGGCCGATGTGGGCCCGCGCCCGCCGAAACAGGTCGAGCGCCGTCCACGACCCCAGGATCGCCACCACGATCGACAGGATGACGAACAACAGATGGTGGTGATGCGAAATCAAACCGACTGAAACCCTGCCGCCCTTGAACTTTGCCGACCGGCTGCCCGCGGTCGGGTTTGAAATCTAAGTTATGCAGACGCGCCGCCGCGACGCCACAGCCTGTGGTGGCGCCGGGCGCCGACCGCCCGTCCCGGCCGGGGCGGGCCAGAGATGAACGCCCGCCGTCCTCCGGCGTTATCAGAGCGTGACCGATATCGTCGGCCTCATCGAATCCACCGTCCGGCTCGAACAGCCGCTCCGCGATGGCCAGGCGACCGTCGGAACCGGCTTCATGGTGACCGAGACCGCGACGGACGGCGCGCCGCGCACCATCCTGATCACCGCTCACCACGTCTTCGCCGCCATGCCGCACGACGAGGCTCGGGTCGGATTCCGGTCGCGCGACGCGAGCGGGAACTGGCGCTACGACCCGATCAGCCTGCGGATCCGCGACGCCGCCGGCGCGCCCCTGTGGACACGCCATCCGACCCAGGACGTGGCCGCCATCGAGCTGCCGCCCGGTGTCGCGCCCATGGCCCTGCCGCGCGAGGATCTCGGCGATGCGCGGGTGCTGGAGACGCTGCGCGTACGGCCAGGGTTCGAGATGATGGTGCTCGGCTATCCAATCGGCGCCGCCGCCAACCGCGAGGGTTTCCCGATCCTGCGGTCGGGCCGGGTGGCGTCCTATCCGCTGTCGCCGGCCACGCGCTACCCGACCTATCTCGTCGACTTCAACGTCTTCGGAGGCAACTCCGGCGGTCCGGTCTACGCCGCCGACGGCCGCGGCCCCGGCCGGATCGTCGTCACCGGCCTGCTCACCCAGCAGATGGAGGTCGAGGGCGAGCGCCTGGCCATCGGCAATGTCACGCAGGCCGGCTTCATCGCCGAGACCCTGACCCTGCTGACCGGCGGCCCCGCCGTTGTCGAGGACGCCTCGGGCGAGGCTCCGGCTGCCGAGGTGGTCGCCGCGGCCACCGCGCCGCCGTTGTCCTCCGCCGACCGGCTGCGCGAATCCTGGCGCGCCTTCAACGAGGAGTTGGAGATTCTCTTGCGCCGCCTGTGGATCGTCATTCGCGAGTCGGTGATGGGCTGGATCACCCCGGATCCGAAGCCCGCCAGTCCCGGCCCGGTCCAATCCGATCGGCCCGGCCCTCCGGCGACCCGCGACGCCGCGGCTAGGTGAAGATCAGCGACAGCGTCTCGGCGACGCAGGCCGGCCGGTCCTCGCCCTCGATCTCGATCGTGCAGCGGTTGCGCAGTTGCCAGCCTCCGGCCTTCGCCTCGACGGCGAGCAGCGTTTGGCGCAGACGCACCCGCTTTCCCGCCCGCACCGGGCTCGTGAACCGCACCTTGTCCGAACCGTAGTTGAGGCTGCGGGTGACGCCCTCGATCTGCAGCAGTCCGGCGGTAAGCCTCGGGATCAACGACAGGGTCAGATAGCCGTGGGCGATCGGCCCGCCGATTTCCCGGGTCGCCCGTTCGACATCGACGTGGATCCACTGATGATCGCCGGTCGCCTCGGCAAAGGCGTCGATCCGCGCTTGGTCGACCTCCAGCCAGTCGGACACCCCGACCTCTTGTCCAATCAGGCCCTGGAGGTCGTCAACGGCGACGCTTGGCATGGCGCGGTCCTTTTCGGCTGGCGTTGCTCCACATCGCACGCTGACCTAGGCTCCGAAACCCCCACGGAGCCCGACCATGCGCACCCGGATCGTCTCGCTGCTGTTCGCCGCCCTGGCGATGTTCGCGTTCAGCCCGGCGACGTCCGCCCAGCCGGTGTCCTACGCCGGCAAGACGGTGTTGATCACCGGTTCCACCGACGGCCTCGGCCGCGAACTCGCTCGGGCCCTGGCGGCCGAAGGCGCGCACGTCATCATTCACGGGCGCAACGCCGAGCGGGGCCAGGCCCTGGTCGACGAGATCACCCGGTCTGGCAAGGGCTCGGCGAGCTTCCATGCCGCCGATTTCTCCTCGTTGCAG
Source organism: Phenylobacterium sp. (assembly GCF_044236515.1). GTDB lineage: Bacteria > Pseudomonadota > Alphaproteobacteria > Caulobacterales > Caulobacteraceae > Phenylobacterium. Next base: position 21,433 of record NZ_JBIIGK010000008.1, on the reverse strand, counting down.
GCGGTGCGCGGCTTCGCCGACACCATCGCCGCCCGCTATCCGAAGCTCGACCTGCTGGTGAACAACGCCGGAATCGGCACCAACAACGGCCCGCGCCAGGTCAGCGCCGACGGCCACGAGCTTGATTTCGCCGTCAACTACCTGCCGGGTTGGGTGCTGGTGAACCGCCTGCGCCCGAACCTGGCTGCCGCCGCCCCGTCCCGGATCGTGAACGTCTCCTCCCTCAGCGCCAGCCCGATCGACTTCGACGATGTCATGCTGGAAAAGCCCGGCGCTGTCGTCCGCGGCTATGGCCAGAGCAAGCTCGCCCAGGTGTCGATGACCGTGGCCCTCGCGCCGGAGTTCGCGCGCGACGGCATCACCATGATCTCCTTGCATCCGGCCTCGATGATGGACACGGCCATGGTCCGTCGCAGCGGCCGCCCGGCGATGACGACCATCGACGAGGGCCGCGACCATGTCCTTGGCCTGATCCACGCGGCGAAGCTGGAGCCCGGGGCCTTCTACGTGAAGGGCAAGGCGGTTCCGGCCGCCAATCCCCAGCCCTATGACGCGGCGGCCCGGGCCCGCCTGCTGAAGCTCAGCACCGACCTGACCGGCGTCGCCGCGCGCTAGGCGGCGCTGGATCATCGCGGCCGGAGGGCTTAGTCCACGCCCCATGGAGCTCGGGCCTGACGTCATCGCCATCCTCTGCGCCGTCGCGGTCGCGGCGGGTTTCGTCGACGCCATCGCCGGAGGCGGCGGCCTGCTGACCGTTCCGGCCCTGCTGGCCGCCGGCCTGCCGCCGGTCGCCGCCATCGCCACCAACAAGGTTCAGAGCTGCTGCGGCACCGCCGCGGCGACCTTCAACTTCTGGCGGGCTGGGCGGATAGATTTCAACCTGCTGCGCTGGCCGCTGCTGGGCTCCTTCCTCGGCTCGGCGATCGGCGGGCTGCTGCTGACGATCGCCGATCCGGCTTTTCTCGCCCTGGTCCTGCCGCTGCTGCTCGTCGCCGTCGCGGCCTACTTCCTGTTCGGACCGCGCGCCTCGGACGAGGATATTCGCGCCCGCCTGACCCCCGCCGCCTTCGCCCTGGTCGCCGCCGGGGTCGGCTTCTACGACGGCTTCTTCGGCCCAGGCGCCGGCTCGTTTTTCGCCCTCGGCCTCGTGACCCTGATGGGCATGGGCCTGACCCGCGCGACCGCCCACACCAAGGCGCTGAACTTCACTAGCAACATTGTCTCCGTGGTGATCTTCGGCCTCGGCGGCCACGTCGTCTGGGGCCTCGGGCTGATGATGGCGGTCGGCCAGGTCGCCGGCGGTTGGCTGGGCTCGCACACGGCCATGCGGTTCGGCCCTCGGGTCATCCGGCCGCTGCTGGTCATCGTCTGCCTGGCCATGGTCGCCAAGCTGCTGTCCGATCCCGCCAATCCGCTGCGCGCCGCCCTGGCTGCGCGTTTCGCCGGCGCATAGAAGGCCAGGGCCGATGACCGTCACCCTCAAGCTCGCCACCTCCCTCGACGGGCGCATCGCCACGGCCTCGGGCGAAAGCCGCTGGATCACCGGAGAGATCTCCCGCCAGGCCGTCCATCGCCTGCGCGCCGACCATGACGCCGTGCTGATCGGGGCCGAGACCGCGCTTGCCGACGATCCGGAGCTCACTGTCCGCCTGCCAGGCTACAACGGCCGTCAGCCGGCCCGCGTCGTCCTCGACAGCCGCCAGCGCCTCTCGCCTGAGTGCAAGCTGGTCCGCACCGCCCGCGATGTCCCCACCTATGTCGTCGCAGTCGGCGATCCCGACGCTGCCCTGACCGAGGCCGGGGTTCGGGTGCTCACCGCCCGCGCCGTCGGCGAGGATCGGCCGGAGCTGAAGTCGGTCGTCCACGCCCTCGCCGCCGAAGGCCTCTCGCGCCTGTTCGTCGAGGGCGGTGGCCAGGTCGCCGGCTCGTTCCTGCGCTGCGGGCTCGTCGACGCCCTGGAGTGGTTCCGCGCGCCGATCGTCATCGGCGGGGAGGGGCGGCCGGCCATCGGCGCCCTGGCTGTTGCCACGCTTGTCGACACCCCCCATTTCCGCCGCACCGAGGTCCGCGAATCCGGCGACGACCTTTGGGAACGCTACGAGAGGATCTGAATGTTCACCGGCATCGTCACCGACGTCGGCCGCGTCCGCGCGGTGCGCCAGACCGACCGCGACCGCCGGTTCGAGATCGACACCGCCTTCGACCTTTCCACCGTCGACATCGGGGCCTCCATCGCCCACGCCGGCTGCTGCCTGACCGTGGTCGAAAAGGGCCAGGGATGGTTCGCCGTCGAGGTGTCCGGCGAGACGCTCGCCGTCACCACCCTCGACGAATGGACCGTCGGCCGGCCGGTAAACCTGGAGCGCGCCGCCCGTGTCGGCGACGAGCTTGGCGGCCACATCGTCTCCGGCCACGTCGACGGCGTCGGCGAGGTGCTGTCGGTGGCGGAGGAGGGCGGCTCGCACCGGGTCCGCATCCGCGCCCCCCGCCCGCTGCACCGCTATATAGCCCCCAAGGGCTCGATCACCGTCGAGGGCGTTTCCCTGACCGTCAACGAGGTCGAGGACGACGTCTTCGGCGTCAACCTGATCCCGCACACCTGGGAGGTGACCACCCTCGGCCGGCTCGCGCCCGGGGTCCGCGTCAATCTCGAGATCGATATGCTCGCGCGCTATCTCGCCCGCTGGCGCGAAACGGCCTAAAGGGAGCGCGATGACTGACGAGCCTATCCGCATCCTGATCGTCGAAGCCCGCTTCTACGACGACCTCGCCGACGCCCTGCTGGCCGGCGCCGCCGACGCCCTTCGCGCCTTCGGCGCCGAGTATGAGGTCGTCACCGTCCCGGGCGCCCTCGAAATCCCCGCCGCTATCGCCTTCGCCGAAGAGGGCGGCCACCGCGGCGCCCGGTTCGACGGCTACGTCGCCCTCGGAACGGTGATCCGCGGCGAGACCTACCACTTCGAGATCGTCTCGAACGAGAGCGCGCGCGGCATCATGGACCTCAGCGTCTCCAAGCGCCTTGCGATCGGCAACGGCGTCCTGACCGTCGAGGACGAGGACCAGGCCTGGGCCCGCGCCCGCATGAGCGAGGGCGACAAGGGCGGCGGGGCCGCGCGGGCCGCGCTCTCGATGATCGAACTGCGCCGTCAGCTCCAGGGCGGCAGGCGATGAGCACGCCGCGCCAGGCCCGTTCCGTCGCCCGTCTCGCCGCCGTCCAGGCGCTCTACCAGATGGAGGTCTCCGCCGTCGGCGCCGAGGCCGTCATCCGCGAGTTCGCTGACCATCGCTTCGATCGCGACGTCGAGGACATGACCCTGGCCGGCGCCGACGAAGCCTTCTTCGCCGACCTCGTGCGCGGCGTCGTCGGCGAGCAGAAGGCCATTGACGCCGCGATCGCCCGCCGCCTGGCCCAGGGCTGGAAGCTGGAGCGCATCGACGCCACCGTCCGCGCCATCCTGCGGGCCGGCGCCTTCGAGCTCGCCCGCCGCCACGACGTGCCGGTCGAGGTGGTGATCGACGAGTACGTCGAGCTCGCCAAGTCGTTCTTCGAGGGGCCGGAGCCCGGCTTCGTCAACGGGGCGCTCGACGCCGTGGCGCAGGATGTCCGGACCTGACGATCCTGGCGAGTTCGGCGAGATCGCCCGCCTGTTCCGCCCGCTGACCGGCGGCGCGGCCGGCGCCTTCGGTCTTCAGGACGACGCCGCCGTCGTCCCCGGCCGCCCGGGCTTCGACCTCGTGGTCACCAAGGACGCGCTCGTCGAGGGCGTCCATGTCCCGCTCGGCGAGGCGCCCGACCTGATCGCCCGCAAGCTCGTGCGGGTGAACCTGTCCGACCTGGCCGCCAAGGGCGCCGAGCCCGTCGGCGCCTTCCTGGCCGTCGCCTGGCCCAAGGCCTACACCGCCCGCGACCGCGAGCGCTTCGCCCAGGGCCTCGCCGCCGATCTCGAGGCCTTCGCCCTGCCGCTGCTCGGCGGCGACACCGTCACCACCCCCGGGCCCTTCACCGCCAGCCTGACCGCCCTCGGCTGGGTCCCGGAGGGCCGGATGATCCGCCGGGCCGGGGCTTCCCCCGGAGACCGCCTAGCCGTCAGCGGCACGATCGGCGACGGCGTCCTCGGCCTCGCCGCCGTGCGCCGCGAGGTGGACGATCCCGACGGCCACCTCGCCGCCCGCTACCGCCTGCCGCGCCCCAGGCTCGACCTGCGGGCCGGCCTGCGCGCCTGCGCCTCCGCCGCCGCCGACGTCTCCGACGGCCTGGTCGCCGACGCCGGCCACCTCGGTGCGGCCAGCGGCGTCGCGCTCGACATCGACCTCGCGCGCCTGCCGCTGTCGAAATCCGCCGCCACCTGGCTGGAGGCCCAGCCCGACGCCGCCGCCGCCCTGCTACGCCTCGCCACGGGCGGCGATGACTATGAAGTGGTATGTGCTATTCCCCCCGACCGGCCGACGCCGGCCGGCTTCACCATCATCGGCGATTTCCGGGCCGGGCAGGGGTGCAAGGTGCGCCTCGGCGACCGCCCGCTCGACCCCGGCCCCGGGGGCTGGCGCCATCCTTTGAGTACTGACTGATCCCATGACCTTCGAAACCGCCCATCCCGCCCTGGCCCGCGCGCTCGCCTCGCAGGGCTACGAACAGCCGACGCCGGTCCAGGCCGCGGTGATGGACGCCCCCATCGACAAGGACCTGCTGGTCTCGGCCCAGACCGGGTCCGGCAAGACCGTCGCCTTCGGCCTCGCCGCCGCCCACGCCCTGCTCGGCGAGGCGGAGCGGTTCGACGCTCCGGGCGCCCCGCTCGCCCTCTGCATCGCCCCGACCCGCGAGCTCGCCCTGCAGGTCAGCCGCGAGCTGACCTGGCTCTACGCCGACGCCGGGGCTGTCGTCGCCACCTGCGTCGGCGGCATGGATCCGCGCCGCGAGCAGCGCGCCCTGGCGGCCGGCTGCCACATCGTCGTCGGCACCCCCGGCCGCCTGCGCGATCACCTGGAGCGCGGCGCCCTCGATCCCTCGGTCCTGCGCGTCGTCGTCCTCGACGAGGCCGACGAGATGCTCGACCTCGGCTTCCGCGAGGACCTCGAGGAGATCCTCGATTCCACGCCGATCGAGCGCCGCACCCTGCTGTTCTCGGCCACCATCGCCCGTGAGATCGTCGTCCTCGCCCGCCGCTACCAGCGCGAGGCCCACCGCATCGACACCATCCGCCGCGACGAGCCGCACGGCGACATCGAGCACCGCGCCGTCCGCGTCGCCCCCAACGAGGTCGAGCACGCGGTCGTCAACCTGCTGCGTTATTTCGAGGCCCCCGGGGCGCTGATCTTCTGCGCCACCCGCGAAGCCGTCCGCCGCCTGCACTCGGCCCTGCGTGAGCGCGGCTTCGCCGCCGTCGCCCTGTCCGGGGAGATGGGCCAGAAGGAGCGCTCCGACGCCCTTCAGGCCCTGCGCGACGGCCACGCCCGCGCCTGCGTCGCCACCGACGTCGCCGCCCGCGGCCTCGACCTGCCGGAGCTGTCCCTGGTCATCCACGCCGAGCTGCCGCAGAGCAAGGCCGCCTTGCTCCACCGCAGCGGCCGCACCGGCCGGGCCGGGCGCAAGGGCGTCTCGGTGCTGCTGGTCCCCTACAACAAGCGCCGCAAGGCCGAGCTGCTCATCAACTCGGCCGGCGTCGATGTCCAGTGGTCTGGCCCGCCGACCGCCGACGAGATCCGCGAACGGGACCAGACCCGGCTGCTGGAAGACCCCCTGCTGGCCGAGGCGCCTGCCGAGGACGACCTGGCCCTCGGACGCAAGATCCTCGAAGGCAGCAACCCCGAGGCCGTCGCCGCGGCCCTGGTCCGGCTCTACCGCTCGCGCCTGCCGTCGCCGGAAGAGCTGTTCGACGACGGCCAGGCCGCTGCGCCGCCTGGACCCCGCCCGATGCGCCGCGCCGAACCCGGCGGGGACATGGCTGGCGACGCCGCCTGGTTCCGCCTGCCGATCGGCCGCTCCAACAACGCCGACCCGAAGTGGCTGCTGCCGCTGATCTGCCGCCTCGGCCACGTCACCAAAAAGGACGTCGGCCAGATCCGCATCTTCGACCGCGAGACCAAGTTCGAGATCGCCCCCGACGCCGAGGACCGCTTCCGGGCCGCCATCAAGACCGCGGCCGAGGGCGACATCCGCATCGAGCCCGCGGGTCCGCCGACGGCGGGACCCTCGCGGCCGCCGGGCCGCGGCGGTCCGCCCCGCAAGGGCCCGCCCCGCGGCGGGCCGCCTCGGAACGGTCCGGCCCGGAACGGCCCGCCCCAGAACGGTCCGTCGGGCGAGGGTCCGCCGCGCCGCGGCCCGCCGCCCAAGGGCGCGCGGCCGAAGGGCGGCCCGCCGGCTGCCGGCGGCAAACGCAAGGGTCGGCCGAACTAGGCGATGTCGAACCGCACCCGCGAGCGGCCGAAGTCGAGCGCGACCTGGCCGAACTGCTTCAGGAGGTCGAGGCCCAGCACCAGGGCTGGCTGGTCGCGCAGGCCCCAGATGTCGAAGATGTGCATGTCGGCATAGGCCACCGGCACGTTCCCCAGGTGCAGACCGCCGAGCCGCAGGAACGGCAGGAAGAACAGCTCCCCCTGGAACGGCTCGCCCGCCAGGGTCTCCATGCGGATGATCTGCGGCGGCCGCACCAGCCCGCGGCCGCGCTCCTTGGCCAGCACGAGCTCGCGCAGCGGCGCGTTGCACATCGACAGGTGCGCGCCCGAATCGATCATCGCGCTGATCCGCTCGCTGCCGAGGTCGGCGTCGACGATGGTGAGCTGGCCGAGCCGGCGGCGCGCGGCGACCACGATCACCCCCTCGGACGAGGTGTCGGCCTGCGATTTGGTGATCTCGATCAGGTTCTTGCGGAAATCCAGCGACAGCCGCTGGCCCTTCAGCCAGTCGACGCCCAGCACGCCATCGACCTCGGCGCCGTGGATCGGCAGGGTCGGCGTCCGCACCCGCCGGCGGTCGCGCGCCCCGACCTTCAGCGTGTCCAGCAGCACGCTCGGCCGCATCCGCGCCCCGACGACGGTGTGCACCCGGGTCGGCGGGCCGGGTTGCAGATCGAGCTTGTCGATCAGCCGCTGCGAGACGCAGGAGGTGTTCGCCCCGGTGTCCAGCAGGAAGTGGAACGGGCCCTGGCCGTTGACGGTCACCGGCGCCAGCAGGTGGTCATAGCGGCTCTCCTCGGCCTGCAACACGGTCGGCGGCGCGTTGGGATCGTCCGATGCCTCGGGCGCGGTCTCCTGGGCCCGGGCCCAGCTGATCGGCGTGAACGCGGCGCTGGCCGCCAACAGACCGGCTGTCTGACGTCGGGTAAGCATGGCCTCGTCCTCCCGCAGCTACTGGCGCAGAATACCACTGTTCTTCGGGACGCCTAAATGGACTGAGGTCTTCACGGACCCTCAACCCGTCCGGCGCATCCTCACGCCATGATGCGCACCATCCTCGCTGCTGTCCTGATTCTCTTGGCAGCCCCGATTCTCGGCGCCACCCCGGCCCTCGCCGCCGGCGGCGGGGGCGGGGAGGCGCCGAAGACCGACGCCGGCCAATACGTCGACCTCGCGCCGGTCGGGCTGCCGATCGTGGCCGACGGCCAGCTCGTGAACTATGTCTTCGTCTACGTCCGCATCAACCTCACGGCCAAGGCCAACGCCGCCAACTGGCGGGCCAAGGAGCCCTATTTCCGCGACGCCCTGGTCCGCGCCGGCCACCGCGCCCCGTTCGGCCGAAAGGACGACTACCAGAAGCTCGACGAGGCCCGCCTGATCGCCGCCCTGTCGCGCGAGGCGACCGGCATCACCGGCCCCGGCGTCATCAAGTCGGTCGTCGTCACCTCCCAGGCGCCGCGCCGGCGCGTTCCTGGTCCGCCGCGCCCGGCGGCGACCCCGCGCGGCCCAACCGTCTGACCCTCAAAGAGACCCGCGTTATGGGCCGTTGCGCGGCCCTGGTTTCCTTGGCAGTGTCGCTTCGTCTGTTCAGGGGCGGCGCGCGAATGTCCGTCCCGATCAAGGGGGAAACCAAGGGGTTGGGGCGGAACCGGCGGTCTTTCCTCTAATCGGAAGCCGCAGGCGGTCCCTTCCGCGCAACACGCAAGGGGTACGCGACACATGAGTACGCTTACGCTGGTGATCATCGCCGGCTTGCTGGCCGTCCTTTACGGGGCAGTTCAGACGGGTGCGTTGTTGAAGGCATCGGCCGGTTCGGCCCGGATGCAGGAGATCGCCGCCGCCATCCAGGAAGGCGCGCAGGCTTATCTGAAGCGGCAATACACCACCATCGGCCTCGTCGGCGTCGTGATCCTCGTGATCGTCGCCCTGTTGATCGGCCAATATGCGGCCATCGGTTTCGCCATCGGCGCGGTGCTCTCGGGCCTCGCGGGTTTCGCCGGCATGCTGATCTCGGTCCGGGCCAACGTCCGCACCGCCCAGGCGGCGTCGGAAAGCCTGGAGCGCGGCCTGTCGCTGGCCTTCCGCTCCGGCGCGGTCACCGGCATGCTCGTGGCGGGCTTCGCGCTCCTGGGCGTCGCCGGCTACTTCGCCCTTCTCACCGGGCCGCTCGGGCTTGAGGCCACCAGCCGCGAAGTCATCGACAGCCTCGTCGCGCTCGGCTTCGGCGCCTCCCTGATCTCGATCTTCGCCCGTCTCGGCGGCGGGATCTTCACCAAGGGCGCGGACGTCGGTGGCGACATGGTCGGCAAGGTCGAGGCCGGCATTCCGGAAGACGACCCGCGCAACGCGGCGACCATCGCCGACAACGTCGGCGACAACGTCGGCGACTGCGCCGGCATGGCCGCCGACCTCTTCGAGACCTACGCCGTGACCACGGTCGCGACCATGGTCCTGGCGGCGATCTTCTTCCGCGGCACCGGCTTCGAATTCGACATGATGCTGCTCCCGCTGGCGATCTGCGGGGCCTGCATCGTCACCTCGATCCTCGGCACCTTCTTCGTGCGCCTGGGCAAGAGCCGCAACATCATGGGCGCTCTCTATCAGGGCCTCATCGTCACCGGCGTCACGTCCCTGGCGGCGCTGTGGTTCGTCACCGACGCGCTAGTGCCCGGCGCGGTCACGCTGGCCGACGGCACGACCTTCGGGGCCATGGACCTCTTCTGGTGCGGCGTCGTCGGCCTCATCGTGACCGCCGCCATCGTGGTGATCACCGAATACTACACCGGCACCAACTTCCGCCCGGTGAAGTCGGTGGCCAAGGCGTCGGTCTCCGGTCACGGCACCAACGTCATCCAGGGCCTGGCCATGTCGCTGGAATCCACCGCCCTGCCGGCGCTGGTGATCATCGTCGGCATCATCGTGACCTATGGCCTCGCCGGCCTGTTCGGCATCGCCATCGCCACGACCGCTATGCTGTCGCTGGCTGGCTTCATCGTCGCCCTCGACGCCTTCGGTCCCGTCACCGACAACGCCGGCGGCATTGCCGAAATGGCCGGCCTGCCGCCGGAAGTGCGCGTCTCCACCGACGCCCTCGACGCGGTCGGCAACACCACCAAGGCGGTGACCAAGGGCTATGCGATCGGATCGGCCGGTCTCGGCGCCCTGGTGCTGTTCGCGGCCTACACCGAGGACCTGAAGTACTTCTCGGCCAACGCCGCCCCCGGCTCGTTCTTCGAGGGCCTGGGCGCCGTCGCCTTCGACCTGTCCAACCCCTACGTGGTGGTCGGCCTGCTGTTCGGCGGCCTGCTGCCCTTCCTGTTCGGCGGCCTGTCGATGACGGCGGTCGGCCGGGCGGCGGAGGCCGTGGTCACCGAGGTCCGGCGTCAGTTCAAGGAGAACCCCGGCATCATGACCGGCGAGGTGAAGCCGGAATACGGCCGCGCCGTCGACATCCTGACCAAGGCGGCGATCCGCGAGATGATCGTGCCGTCGCTGCTGCCGGTCGTGACCCCGGTTCTGCTGTTCTTCGTCATCAACGCCATCGCCGGCAAGGCGGACGCCTTCGCCGCCCTCGGCGCCATGCTGATGGGGGTGATCGTCACCGGCCTGTTCGTCGCCATCTCGATGACCAGCGGCGGCGGCGCCTGGGACAACGCCAAGAAGCTGATCGAAGAGGGCCACTTCGGCGGCAAGGGCTCCGGCGCGCACAAGGCGGCGGTGACCGGCGACACCGTCGGCGACCCCTACAAGGACACGGCGGGCCCCGCCGTGAACCCGATGATCAAGATCACCAACATCGTGGCCCTGCTGCTCCTGGCGGTGCTGGCCCACGGCGCGGTCGGCTGATCCTCGGCGACATCGCCTAAAGCAAACGCCCCGGAGAGCGATCTCCGGGGCGTTTTTCTTTGCCCAAAATCGGGAGGGCGCGGCCCCTAGCGGTCGCCCGGGCGATTGCCGGGAACGCCCTCGTCGTCGTTGGGCAGCATGCCGCCGCGGCCGACCGTGCCCAGCAGCTGTTCGAGCACGGTCATCTCGCGGCCGCGAGTCGGCGTCTCACGGCTGTTGTAGGCGATCGCCTTGCCGTCCTTGAGCGTGTAAAGGTTCACGCTTTCAACGACTTCGCTTTCCTTGTTGAACTTGATGGCGGTGACGTTGCGGGTCACTACGCGCGGCTTGCGGAAGGCGACGCGTTCCTTGACCTGGTTCATGTAGAACCAGACGTTGGGATCGAACGTCGAGGTGGCCGAGGGCGAGCCCAGCTTGCCGCGCACCGTCGATTTGCTGTCCGTGCCCACCGCAACGTCCTTCGGGTCGGCCTCGACCGTCTGGAAGCCGGAATAGGTGGTGATCGGTGCGCACGCCGAGCTGGCGAGCAGGGCGCCGGCCAGCAAGACAGGGGCGACGGCGGCGAAGGCGGCGCGGCGGAACATGTGCAGTTTGGGCCCCGTTGGCAGGTTGCAGGCTTTGACCTATCCGTCGCCGCCGCTTAGTTCAATGCCGCCTTTAGCCGCCGCTTCTGGCGAAAACGAGGCCGTGATGCTGCAACGCCTGTTCCGACCCCGCCCGGCCAAGGCCGTCGGGGAGACGCTCTACCGCTCGGCGGTGCAACAGGCGCGCACCCCCGCCCTCTATGCCGGTCTCGGCGTCCCCGACACCGTCGAGGGCCGGTTCGAGATCTACAGCCTGCACGTCATCCTGCTCATGCGCCGCCTCCTCGGGCAGGGCGAGCAGGCCGCCGAGACCTCCCAGGCCCTGCTGGACACCTACCTGAAGGGCCTCGACGACGCCCTCCGCGGCATGGGGGTCGGGGACCTCTCGGTGGGCAAGAAGATGCGCAAGCTCGGCGAGGCCTTCTTCGGCCGGGTGAAGACCTATCACGCGGCCTTCGAGCAGTTGCCGGACGCTGGCGAGCTCGAGGCCGTGATCGCCCGCACCGTCTACGCCGAGGGCGACGCCGCCCAGGCGCCGGCCCTGGCCCGCTACGCCATCGCTCAGCAGACCGCCCTGGCGGCGGCGCCGCTCGACGACATCCTGGCCGGCGACGTCGCCTGGGGGGCGGCATGAGCGGGGAGTGGACCTGGCCCGTGCGGCTGCACGAGATCGACCGCGGCCCGGTCACCGCGAAGCTTGAGCCCGACGCCGAGCAGCGCGCGCGGATCGCCAAAACCCTGGACCTTCGCGCCCTGCCGGCCCTGACGGCGGACGTCACCGTCACGCCGTGGCTCGACGGCGCGGAGATTCGCGGCCGCTTCCGCGGGCGGGTCGAGCAGATCTGCTCCCTCAGCCTGGAGCCCTTCGAACAGGACGTCTCCGGCGAGATCGAGGTCAAGGTTGTCCCGGCCGACAGCCCGAACGCCGCCCCCGACGACGGCGAGGAGGTTGAGCTGGCCCCGGACGCGCCCGACCCGCCGGACGTGCTGGCGGGCGACACCCTCGACCTCGCCGCCTATCTGGTCGAGCACCTGTCGTTGGCCATCGATCCGTTCCCGCGCAAGCCTGGGGCGTCCTTCGACTACGTTCCGCCTACGGTTGAGGAATCGCCCTTCGCCGTGCTCAGGAAGCTCAAGGATCCCAAGGGCTAGATCGTCGCCGTTTGCCACCGCCGCCGCACGGGCGGTATCTTCGATGACGATTCCGCGCCGGCGAAGGACCGCAGCCGCCTTTTGACCCAGAAACTGGTGATTTCGATCGACGCCATGGGCGGAGACCACGGCCCGTCCGTGGTCGTGCCGGGCGTCGCCCATGCGATCCGCAGCCTGCCGCCGCACGTCTGCGTCCTGCTGCACGGCGACGAGACAGCGATCCGCGCCGAGATGGCGCGACGGTCCGGCCTCGCCGAACGCGTCGAGGTGCGCCACACCGAGCGCGTCGTCGCCATGGACGAAAAGCCCGCCCAGGCCCTGCGTCGCGGAAAGGGCACCTCGATGTGGAACGCCGTCGAGGCCGTCCGCGAGGGCGAGGCGGCCGCCGCCGTCTCCTGCGGCAACACCGGCGCCCTGATGGCGGTCTCCAAGCTGATCCTGCGGATGAGCGCCGACCTCGACCGACCCGCCTTGGTCGCCGGCATTCCGACGCCGAAGGGCGTGGTCACCTTCCTCGACGTCGGCGCCAACGTCGACTGCGACGCCGAGCGGCTTGTCGAGTTCGCGATCATGGGCGAGGCCTTCCATCGCGCCGTCCACAAGTCTGCCCGCCCGACGGTCGGCATCCTCAACGTCGGCTCCGAGGACATGAAGGGCCACGAAGAGGTCCGCGAGGCGCACCGGGTGCTGCGCGAGGGCGGCATCGACCTCGACTACCGCGGCTTCGTCGAGGGCGACGACCTGACCAAGGGCGTCGTCGACGTGGTCGTCACCGACGGCTTCACCGGCAACGTCGCCCTCAAGGCGATGGAGGGCGCCGTGCGCCTGATCCGCTCCGAGCTGAAGACCGCCCTGACCTCCAGCGCCATGGCCGGTCTTGGGGCCCTGATGGCCCGTGGCGCCCTGGAGAAGTTCCGCGAGCGCATGAGCCCGCCGGGCGCGGCTCCGCTGCTCGGTCTCAACGGCATCGTCCTCAAGTGCCACGGCGGGGCCGGCGAGCGCGACATCTGCGAGGCGCTACGTGTCGCAGCCGACCTGGCCCAAAGCGACTTCGCCGCCGAGATCGAACGCAATATGACGAGACTGCCGGCCGCCCTCGCCGAGACGAGCCCGGCGGTCGCCGATGGAGCTGCGTGAATTGCCTAAGGTGCTGCGAAGCGTTTTGACGGGCGTCGGCGGCTACCTGCCGGAACGGGTGGTCACCAACGACGAGCTGGCGCAGATCGTCGACACCTCCGACGAGTGGATCCGCGAGCGCACCGGCATCGCCCGCCGCCATCGCGCCGCCGAGGGCGAGGCGACTTCCGACCTCGCCGTGGCCGCCGCCAGCAAGGCGCTCGCCGCCGCCGGCCGGACCGCCGCCGACGTCGACCTGATCATCGTCGCCACCACCACCCCTGACCTGACCTTCCCGGCCACGGCCGCCATCGTCCAGCGCAAGCTCGGCGCGCCGATCGGCATCGCCTTCGACGTCCAGGCGGTGTGCTCGGGCTTCGTCTACGCCCTGTCGGTGGCCGACGGGCTCGTTGCCGCCGGTCGCTCGAAGTGCGCTCTGGTGATCGGCGCCGAGGTGATGAGCAGCCTGCTCGACTGGACCGATCGCGGCACCTGCGTGCTATTCGGCGACGGGGCCGGCGCCGTGGTGGTCGAGCCGCGGGAAGGCGAGGGGACGACCGCCGATCGCGGCCTCCTGGGCTTCGCCCTGCGCTGCGACGGGACCAAGCAGGACCTGCTTTACGCCGATGGCGGCCCGTCATCCAACCGCCAGGTCGGCCTGCTGCGGATGCTCGGCAACCAGGTGTTCCGCCACGCCGTCGTCAACATCTCGGAGGCGATCAGCGCCGCCGCCACGGACGCCGGCGTCGCGGTCGCCGACGTCGACTGGTTCGTCCCCCACCAGGCCAACCTGCGGATCCTGCAGGGCGTCGCGCATCGCTGCGGCATCGACGAGGTCAAGGTGGTGACGACCGTCGCCGAGCACGCCAACACCTCCGCCGCCTCGATCCCGCTCGCCCTCGACGCCGCCGTCGCCGACGGCCGTGTCCAGCCCGGCCAGCTTCTGCTTCTCGAAGCCATGGGCGGCGGATTGACCTGGGGCGCCTGTGTCATTCGGTTTTGACTTGGCCGTTATCGCTGGTCTTTAACCGCGCATAGTAATCTGAGCCTTGAAGTCCTTGTCGCAATAGGACAATCAAATGGCAGACTTGAGCGTGGAACTGGGCGGGGCGATGATGAAGGGCGCGACGGTGACGCGAGCCGATCTCTGCGAGGCGGTTCACGAAGAGGTTGGCCTGACGCGGCAGGACTGCAGCGAAATGGTCGAACGTGTGCTGGAGCTGATGGCCCTGGCGCTCGAGCGTGGGGAACAGGTCAAGCTGTCCGGCTTCGGCGTATTCCAGGTCCGCGCCAAGCGCGCCCGCATGGGCCGTAACCCCAAGACCGGCGAGCCGGCCGCGATCGAACCGCGCCGGGTCATCGGCTTCCGCGCCTCCCAGGTGATGAAGGCGCGCGTTGACGCCGCTCTGTCGGCGGGCAAGGCCGGCTAGGCCGATGGCCAAGGGTCCGGAAGCCTTTCGGACGATTTCCGAGGCGGCCGACGAGCTCAATGTGCCGCAGCATGTGCTGCGGTTCTGGGAGACCAAATTCTCGTTCATCCGCCCGATGAAACGGGCCGGCGGCCGCCGCTTCTACCGCCCTTCGGATATCGCCGTTCTGCGAGGCGTCCGCCGCCTTCTGCACGAGGACGGCTATACGATCAAAGGCGTCCAGCGCGTGCATCGCGAACATGGCTCCCGCCATCTGATCGCCGCCGGCGAAGGCGCCCGGGTCGAGCCGCAAACCTCGACCCGCGACCGCCTCGTCGCCAGCCTCACCGAGCTGGAGGCCCTGAAGCAGCGGCTGGACGCCCTGCTCCGGGGCTGATCCTCACCGCTCGTAGACGACCTTGCCGTTGAAGATCGTCATGTCGACGGCCAGGTCCTCCGGCTTCGTCGGCGGATTGGCCAGGATGTCCCGCGACAGGATCGCAATGTCCCCGAACTTGCCCGGCTCCAACGCCCCCTGGTCGGCGTCGTCGAAGGTCGCGTAGGCGCTCTCCCGGGTATAGGTGTCGATCGCCTTAACCACCGGCATCCGCTGGTCGGCCCGCCGACTGTTGGCGATGGCGTAGATCCGCGCCAGGGCGTTCATCGTGAAGACCGGCCAGTCGCTGCCGAAAGCCGCGTGGCCCTTCGCGGCCTGGATGGCGTTCCAGCGCGCGCTATCCTGCGGCGGCTTGTTCGGGGCCGGCGGAACCGGCTGGGTGCTCGGCGGCAGGAAGACGTCCGTGGGCTGGTAGGCGGCGATGACGTTCAGCTTGGCGAACCGCGGCACGTCGACCGGGTCCATGATGAAGACGTGCTCGATCCGATGCCGCCGCCCCCGGGCCGGAGCCGGATTGGCTTTCGCCGCCTCCTCGTAGGAATCGAGCGCCAGCCGCACGGCCGCATCGCCCATGGCGTGGATCATGACCTGCCACCCGGCGGCGTCGAACCGGCGAACTTCCTTCTTTAGGTCAGAGGGCTCGTAGGCCGGCTGCCCCTCCATCGGCTGCGGCCCGTAGGGATGCAGCAGGAAGGCGGTGTGGGCCTGAGGCACCCCGTCCAGGAACATCTTCACAGCGCCGGCCTTCAGGGTGTCGCTCGGCGGATTGGCCTTCCAGAAGGTCTGGTAGCGCTGGAAGTCGGCGTCGGTGAACCCGGGCCGGACGGGCAGGGCATAGGTCACGCGAAGATTCAAGTCGCCCGACTTCTGCATGTCGTCGAGGACCTTGTACTCCTCGATCGAGCCCGTGGCCTCAGCCACCGCCGTGACGCCGAACTTGTGCGCCTCGCGCATCGCCGCCGTCATCCGCTCGCGCTGCTCGGCGACGCTCGGCTTCGGCATGGCGTTGGTCAGCAGGTCGAGGGCGGAGAATTCCTTGAACCAGCCGGTCGGCTCGCCGGTCGCCGGGTCCCGCTCGATGATCCCGTGCGGCGGGTCCCGCGTCTCACGCGTCACGCCGGCCAGCTCCAGCGCCTTGGAGTTGGCCCAGGCCATGTGCCGGTCGAGCGACCACAGCACGACCGGCCGGTCTGCAACGGCCGCATCCAGCATCTGCCGCGTCGGCCGCCCGCCCTCGATCTGCTCCAAGCCGAACCCGCCGGCCTCGACCCACGTGAGGTTCGGATTGGCCGCCGCGTGGGCCCGCACCCGCGCCACGATCCCGGCGACGTTCTTCTCATTGCGGACGTCCGGCATGAACAGCGTCGGCGCGCCCCAGCTGAGGTGGACGTGGTTGTCGTTGAAGCCGGGAAGCACCGTCCGCCCGCGGGCGTCGATCACCCGCGTCCGCGGCCCCCGCAGCGCGGAGACCTTGGCGTCCGTGCCGATCGTCACGATCCGCCCGCCGCGCACGGCCAGCGCCGTGGCGTTCGGACTGGCGACGGTCGGCATCCGGCCGTTGACGATCACCAGGTCGGCCGCCGCCTCGGCGGCCCGGCCCGGCCCGGCGACGAGGACGGCCGCGACGGCCAGGGCGGAGGCTTTGGTCTTCGACATCGGCATGACGCTCATGGGCTGAAGGAAGTTCATCAGAAGCGAGACGTGACCATCACGCCGACCGTGCGCGGGCGCAACGTCCGTCCGTACTGCAGAGGTCCGCGGATATATGCGGGGGTGAAGTCGAGGGCCGGCGCGTCGTTCAGGGCGTTCTCCATGAACACCGAGATATCCGCCTGCGCGACCGACATCCCGGCCCGCAGGTCCAACTGCTTAGTCTTTTCGCTGGGCACGCGCGTCGGGTCGTAAACCGACGCAATCGGATTCTGGTAGGGGAAGCCGTTCTGCTCGGCGGCGCGGACGTTGTACTGGGCCCGCACGTAGGCGTCGTGCTCGCCCACCGCCCAGTGGTACTCGGCCGCCAGGTTGGCGCTCCACGGCGTCGCCCCGAGCGTCTGGCCCTCGAACACAAGCGGCGACGTGCCGACCAGTATGGTGTTCGTGTATTCGGAGTCGTTGTAGCCGACCGCTGCGCTGAGGATCAGGCCGTCCGTCGGCTCGACGTTGACGTTCAGGTCGAAGCCCTTGCTGGTCGCCTGGCCCGTGTTGGCCACCAGGCTGAACTGGCAGGGCAGACGGATCTGCTGCTGGATGTTCTTCCATTTGATGTAGTAGGCGCTGGCCTCCATCTCGAGGCGCCCCCCGAACAGGCGGTTCTTCGAGCCGATCTCATAGCTGTTGGTGCGATCCGGCTCATAGGTCTTCGGTGACGAAAGGCCGAGCACGGCGAGGTCGGCCGCGCAGGTGCCGGGCACCGACTTGTTGACCCCGCCGGTCCGATAGCCCTCGGCGTAAGACGCGTAGAACAGGTTGGCGTCGTTGGCCTGGTAGGAGAGGGCGACCTTGGGGACGAACGGGCTGTTCTTCAGCTCGCCCTGCGCACTCTGTTGGCCGGTGGCGCCGTAGTCGACGCCGCGCTCGAGGACGTTGAACTCGAGCTTGTCCTTGGAGATCCGGCCGCCGACCGTCAACGTCAGTTGCTCGGTGATCTTGAAGTCAACATTCGCGAACGCCGCCAGCGACGTTTCCTGGGTCTTCTCGTCGCCCATGTAGGTGTAGATGCCGTTGACCGGCAACGAGCCGTACCGCGTCAGCATCGAGCGGCCGGTGGCGTAAAGATAAACGTCGGCGAAGTCGGGCGCCGTCAGCTTGGGATCGCTCTTCAGCACTCCGTGCGAATAGTAGACGCCGGCTTGCCAGCGCAGGCGCGCGTCGGGGTCGGAGTTGTTGATCCGGACTTCCTGCGTGAAGTCCCGCTGCGTGGTGTGCGGGTGCATGATCGTCAGGATTTCGCGACGTCCGGGCATCCGGGGATAGAGGTAATTGGCGCCCAGAACCGTCCGATAGTTGGTGTTGCTCTGGTCGCGGGTCTCGCGCACGTCTCGGTCGTAATAGGCGGTCACCGAGGTCAGGGTGACGGCGTCGCCGTCGTATACCGCCTTCAACGACGGCAGCACGAAGCGGTCACGATAGGGCTGGGCCTTCGCATAGCCGGTGACGTAGCGGCCGTGTTCCAGGTTCGACAGCGTCGACCAGAGGAACGACGTGTCGTCGACTTCCCGCAGTTGGTAATAGACCGACGGCGTGATGCTCAGCTTCTCGGTCGCCTGCCACAAGAGGCTTCCGCGGACGATCCAGCTCTTGTCGGTGTTGACGTTCTCGAACTTGTCCTCAGGGATCTGCCAGCTGACCCGGTCGACCCAGCCCCCGATGTGTTTGCGGTTTGCGCTGATCCGGAAGCCAAGTTTGTCGGCCACGATCGGCCCGCCGATCGCGGCTCCGAATTCGTAGCTGGGATCGCCATCGACCGTCGCCGACACCATCCCGCGCACATAGCCGCCGAAGTCGGTCAGACTCGGCGTCGGGGTGATGAAGCGCACGGCGCCGCCTTGGGCCGACGCTCCGAACAGCGTGCCCTGCGGTCCGCGCAGCACCTCGACCCGCTCCAGGTCGAAGATCTGCGGGAAGGTCGTGCCGGAATAGTTCAGGGCCGCGTTCCGGGCCTGGATCGCCGTCTCGTCGACATAGGTGGCGGTCGTAGCCGCGCCGGCAGTGGAATCGATGCCGCGGATGGACAGCCGGTAGCCGCCGACGCTGGCCGTCGTTTGGGCGAAGTCGAGGCCGGGAGTTTGGGCCGCCAGATCACGGATCTCGCGGATCGCCTTCACGTCCATCGACTCCTGGCTATAGGCGCTGACGCTCAGCGGCACCTTGCTTAGCGGCGTGGCGATCTTCGTGGCGGTGACGACGATCTCGCCGACGGTGGACTGGTCCTGCGCCTGAGCGGAGGTCGTGCAGAGGGCGATCGCGCCCCCGGCCATCAGCAGGCTGCGCAAAGTACGAGCGTAAAGTCCCGACACGACGTCTCTCCCCGAATCTCATGCCCGCGCGAAGCGGCGCTTTTCACTTTCGGCAAGGCTGGACCGGACATCGGGCGCTGCGAAGGTGATGAACTTCGCGCGGGAGTTGTCGAAACGTCACCACCACCTCGGTGGGCGATGTGATGATTGCTGCAAAAGGGAGGAAAATCTCGCCGCCGGCCGATGGTCGGAGCGGCGGGATTCGAACCCACGACCCCTTGACCCCCAGTCAAGTGCGCTACCAGGCTGCGCTACGCTCCGATGCGGCCCGGCGGCGAGGCGCGCCTTATAGGCGGCGTGACCGTCGTGCGGCAATCCCCAAACGCCGGGGCCAGGCCCGGCCGTCAGCGTCCAGCGTTCATCCAGCGGAACAGGGGGAGCACCGGCACGCCCCACAGGACGCCAGCCCCGACATAATAGACCAGCTGCGCCGCCCAGTGGCGCGGCACATAATCACCGACCGTCGCGACCAAAGCGATGTAGGCGACCATGAACGCCAGGAGAGCGAACAGGCCGATCAGTTTGCGGGCGCGGGCGGTTTCGATCATCGCCTCGTGATAACGGCGCCGCGGCGTGGACGGAACCGGCGTTTCCGTTTAGCCAGCGCCAAAGTTCAGCCTGAAAGCGGCGCAATTCCGGCTCCATGACCTCGTTCCTGCGTTCCGACCGCTCGCCAGCCGTCGCTGTCTGGTTGCTTGCGATGGCCGCCCTCGTGCTGGCGATGATCGTGGTCGGCGGGGCGACGCGCCTGACCGACTCGGGCCTCTCCATAACCGAGTGGAGGCCTGTCACCGGCGCCATTCCGCCGCTGAGCGAGGCCGACTGGCAGGCCGAGTTCCGCCAGTACCAGGAGATCCCGCAGTACGAGCAGGTCAATCGCGGCATGAGCCTTGGTGAGTTCAAGGCCATCTACTGGTGGGAATGGGCGCACCGGCTGTTGGGCCGCGTCATCGGGCTCGCCTTTTTCGCACCGTTCGTCTGGTTCGCGGTCCGTCGCCAGATTCCGCGGCGCTTGCTTCCCCGACTTGCCATCCTCTTCGTCCTCGGCGGCCTGCAGGGCCTGATCGGATGGTGGATGGTGGCCAGCGGCCTCGTCGACCGCGTCTCCGTGGCCCCGGAACGGCTGACCGTTCACCTGGGCCTCGCCTTCGCCCTGCTCGGCGCACTCGTCTGGACGGCGCTGGATGCCTGGGCCGGATGGGCGCGCCAGACCCTGCCCAGCCCGTGGGGACGGCGCGCCTTGGTGCTGCTGGCCCTGATCTTTGTGCAAATCCTGCTGGGCGCCCTGGTGGCCGGCAACGATGCGGGCTTCATCTACAACGACTTCCCGCTGTTCGATGGTCGCCTGCTCCCGGAGGATTACGCTGGCCAAAGTTTCTGGGCGACGCTCGCCCACAGCCAGGGGGCTGTGCAGTTGCATCACCGTCTGTTCGCCTACCTGCTGCTGGTTGTGGCGGTGGCGACGGGGGCCGGGGCCTGGCGATCGTCTTATCTCGCGCGGGAAACCAAACTTCTCGCGGTCGCGACCGCCACCGCCGTTGTGTTCCAGGCGGCGCTCGGCATCGCGACTCTGATGGCCCGCGTGCCAATCGCGCTTGGTCTCGCGCACCAGGTCGTCGCGGCGCTGACGCTCTGCCTGGCGGTGGCGTTCGCGTGGCGCGTCCGGCGGATTTAGTGCGGTATAATAATACCGCGTCGGCTAAGTGGCTGAATTATCGGCGAGTTTACTGGCGACGGGAAATTTGTACCGGTTGACAAGGTCGGGCCGGGTCGCGCATATGCGCCGCCTCACGTCGGGGCGCGTAAGGGTCCCGCCAACTTACGGATCTGACCCTCATGCTGAAGAGCACTACGGCTTCGCTGAAGCCGGCCGAGGTCGAGAAGAAGTGGATCGTGATCGACGCTCAGGACGCCGTCGTCGGCCGCCTGGCTTCGTTCATCGCCATGCGTCTTCGCGGCAAGCACCGGCCCGACTATACCCCGCACGTGGACTGCGGCGACTTCGTCGTCGTCGTCAACGCTGACAAGGTGAAGTTCACCGGCAAGAAGCTGACCGACAAGGTCTTCCACTGGCACACCGGCCACCCGGGCGGCGTGAAGCAGCGGACCATGGGCCAGATCCTGGGCGGCAAGTACCCCGAGCGGGTGCTCGAGAAGGCTGTCGAGCGCATGCTGCCGAAGGAAAGCCCGCTGGCCCGCAAGCAGATGACGCACCTGCGCATCTACGCGGCCGGCGAGCATCCGCACGAGGCCCAGAACCCCGAGATCATCGCGTTCGCCGACCTGAACGCCAAGAACGTGCGGAGCGCGTAATGAGCGAAGCCAACACGCAGGAAGCCACCGGCTTCGACGCCCTGAAGGGCCTCGGCACCACGGCCGCCGAAGAGGTGGTCCGTGAGCCGAAGATCGACGCTCAGGGCCGCTCTTACGCGACCGGCAAGCGCAAGAACGCTATCGCCCGCGTCTGGATCAAGCCGGGCAAGGGCCAGATCACCATCAACGGTCGCGACCAGACGGTCT
>NZ_JBIIGK010000007.1:0-37548 GCF_044236515.1 Phenylobacterium sp. | reverse complement strand
ATCTGGCTATCAAGTCCGCCAGCACTGGATAGGGGTGATCGGGGCTTTGAGCGAGTCGGGAACGAACCAGCGGACGCAGGGCGTCGTCGTGAGCGGCGGCGCGGCCCGGATCTGGGGCATGACCGGGGCCGAACGGCTGCGCCGGACCTTCGTGCGCGCCGGGGTCGAACCGACGGAGGCCCCGGCCCCGGACCGCCCGGCGCTGATCGCGCGCGGCGACTGGGTGCTGGACGAGCCGCTGGTGAAGGCGCTGGTCGGCCGGCCGGGGGCGGTGCTGGTGGCGCCCGGCAACGTGCCGGTCGCCGCGCACGTGCCGGCCAACCGGGCGGCCGAGACGTCGTCGGCGCTCGAGGCCGGCCGCATGCCGGCCGGGCTGGAGCGGCTGGATCCCGAAGCCATCGCCTACAACAGCGCCCTGCGCAAACGCGAACCGCCGGTGCTGGAGCCGCTAAGCGAGGCGACGGTGCGTGCGGTCGAGCGGCGCACGTTCAAAGGCTCCTACAAGGGCGTCACCGACCTCGTCACCAAATACGCCTGGCCGGTTCCGGCGCGGATCGTCACCCGCTGGTGCGCGCAGGCCGGGTTCACGCCGAACCAGGTCACCTTCGCGGGCTTCCTGCTGGTGCTGGCCGCCTTCTGGCTGTTCTGGATCGGCCAGTTCGGCCTCGGCCTCGTCTGCGCCTGGGTGATGACTTTCCTGGACACCGTCGACGGCAAGCTGGCGCGCGTCACCCTGACGTCGTCGAAGTTCGGCAACATCTTCGACCACGGCATCGACCTGATCCATCCGCCGTTCTGGTGGTGGGCCTGGTGGGTGGGCCTGGAGCGGACCGGCCAGCCGGCGCCGCAGGCCGCGGCGACCCTGGGCGTCATCCTGATCGGCTATTGGGTGCAGCGCGGCCTCGAAGGGGTGTTCATGCACCGCTACGGCTTCCATGTGCATTCGTGGCGGCCGTTCGACAGCTTCTTCCGGCTGATCACCGCGCGGCGGAACCCGAACCTGATCATCCTGACGCTCAGCGTCCTGGCCATGCGGCCGGACATCGGGCTGTGGCTGGTGGCGGTGTGGACCGGCATTTCCCTGCTGGTCCACGCGGCGCAACTCGTGCAGGCGTTCGCGACGCCGCGCGAGCGCGTGGTCTCCTGGCTCTCGCGCTGATGCGCGTCGGGGTCGTCCGCAACCCGAAGAGCTATCGCAACCGGCGCGACATGCCGTGGGTGACGGCGCCAGACAACGTGCTGTTCGCCAAGCCGAAGACCAAGGCGGCGCTGACCGAGGCGCTGACCAGCTTCGCCGAGGCCGGCGTCGACCGGCTGGTGCTGGACGGCGGCGACGGAACGGTGCGGGACGTGCTGACCCGGCTGCCGGCGACGTTCGGCGCGCGCATCCCGCTGCTGGCGGTGACGCCCTCGGGCAAGACCAATGTGCTGGCCGAGGACCTGGGCGTCGCTCCGGACTGGTCCGTCGAGGCGGCGGTCGGACGGATCCTCGATCCCGCGGCCCCGCGCCAGGTCCGGCCCTGCATCGACGTGGTCCGCGAAGACGGCAGTCTGCGGCGTGGCTTTGTGTTCGGAACCGGGGCCTATGTCCGCGCGACGCGGCTGGCGCAGTCGGCGCACCGGATGGGGGCGTTCGGGACCGCGTCGGTGGCCCTGACCCTGGCCATGTCGGTGGTGCAGAGCATCGCCGGGCGGGACGACCGCGGCTGGCGGGCCGGAGAGGTCATGCAACTGGCGCGCGGCGGAAAGGCCGAGGCTCGGGCCCGCTTCCTGGTCATCGCCAGCACCCTGGAGCGCCTGCCGCTGGGCCTGAAGCCGTTCGGCGCCGAGCGGCCGGGCCTGAAGTCGCTGACGATCGATGCGCCGCCCCGGCTGCTGCTGGCCGCCCTGGGTCCGCTGTGGCGGGGGACCGAGCCGGCCTGGCTGGCGCGCGCCGGCTATGTGCGGGGCGAAGGCGACTTCAAGATCGCGCTGGACGGCGAGTTCGTGCTCGACGGGGAAGCCTACCCCGGCGGCGAGCTCACGGTGTCCGCCGGACCGGCGCTGGAATTCGTCACGTGAGCCGAGGCGCGCTCCTCGCCTTCGCGACGCGGGAACTGGCGACGAGGGCGACGCCTGAGGCGGTGGCGTTCGCGGGCCGCCTGGCGGCCGAGCGCCGGACCGCCGCCGTGCTCTACTACGGCTCGACCCTGCGGACCGGCGACCTCGGGGGACTGCTGGACTACTATGTGCTGACCGACGGGCCGCACCGCCGCGGCCTGCGCGGCCTGGTCGAGCGCAAGCTCTGGCCCGAGGTCAGCTACCGCGAGTTCGACACCGCCGCGGGGACGCTGCGGGCCAAGGTGGCGACCATGCCGCTCGACACCTTCCGCCGGGCGGCCTCGGGCCGGACGCTCGACACCACCATCTGGGCCCGGTTCGTGCAGCCGGTCGCCCTGGTCTGGCGCCGCGATGAGACCGCGGCCGGCGAGGTCGCCGAGGCCGTCGCCGCGGCGGCGCGGACCGCGGCGCGGTTCGCTGCCGCCGTCGGCCCGGAGGAAGGCAGCGCGCTCGACTACTGGCGGGCCCTGTTCCGCCAGACCTATCGCGCCGAGCTGCGCGTAGAGACTGCGGGGCGGGCCGATGAGATCCTGCGCGTCGCGCCGGAGCGCTGGACGGCTCTGATGCCGCTCGCCTGGGCGGCCGGCGGGATCGAGGCCGAGCAGGTCGGCGAGGCGTTCCGGCCTCAGCCAGGCGCGCGCCGCAGGCGGCGCCTGCTGGCCCGCTGGCGCCTGCGCCGGACGATGGGCAAGCCGCTGAACGTCGCGCGGCTGATCAAGGCGGCCTTCACCTTCGACGGCGCGTCCCGCTATGCGGTGTGGAAGATCGAGCGGCACACCGGACTGAAGGTCCCGCTGACGCCGTTCCGCGAGCGCCACCCGATCCTGTCGGCGCCCGGCGTGCTCTGGCTGCTCTGGAGGGCCAGGAAACGGGGTCCGGCGGCCTGAAGTCTCAAGCCAGGGCGCGCTGGTCCGACGGCAGCAGGCCGAACTGGCGGCCGACGCTTTCGAACACCGCCAGCACCTCGTCGATCTGCTCGAAGGTGTGCGCCGCGCTGACGCTGGAGCGCAGCAGGGGGCGGTTGTCCGGGGTCGCCGGCGGCATGGCGAGGTTCAGATAAACCCCGTTGGCGAGCAGGGCGTTCCAGGCGGTCAGAGCGGCCGGCAGGTCCGGCATCACCACGGCGACGATGGGGCTCGCCGTCTCGCCGGTGGTGAAGCCCATGGCGCGCAGGCCGTTGAACAGCCGCTCGGAATTGGCGGCCAGCTTGTGGCGCAGGCCGGGCTCCTGCTCGACGCGCTCGAGCGCCGCCAGGGTCGAGGCGACGACCGCCGGGGGCAAGGAGGCGGTGAACATGTAAGGCCGGCTGACAACGCGCAGGATGTCGAAGGCCGGATCGTCGCCGAGGAAGAAGCCGCCGATGGCGCCCAGGCTCTTGGAGAAGGTGCCGACGATGTAGTCGACATCCGCCTCGACGCCGGCCGCTTCGGCCAGGCCGCGGCCGCGCTCGCCGAGCACGCCCATCGAGTGGGCCTCGTCGACAAGCAGATAGGCGCCCATCTCGCGCTTGACCGCGACGATCTCCTTGAGCGGGGCGACGTCGCCCATCATCGAGTAGATGCCCTCGACGACGATCAGCCGATCGCCGGGCTGGCCCTTGAGGCGGCGCAGGCGCTTGTAGAGGTCTTCCGGGTCGTTGTGGCGGAAGCGGATCACTTCGGAATGGCCGAGGCGCGCGCCGTCGTAGATCGAGGCGTGGCTGTCGGCGTCGAGGATCAGGTGGTCGCCGCGACCGACCAGCGAGGACAGCACGCCGAGGTTGGCCTGGTAGCCGGTCGTGAAGACCATGGCGTGCTTGCGGCCGTAAAACTTGGCCAGGCTGGTCTCCATCGCCAGGTGGCCGCCGAAGCTGCCGTTGGCGATGCGCGAGCCGGTGGTGCCGGTGCCCCAGGCGCGGACCGCCTCCGCCGACGCGTCGATGCAGTCGGGGTCGAAGGTCAGGCCGAGATAGTTGTTGGTGCCGAGCAGGATGACACGGCGGCCTTCCAGCTCGGCCTCGGTCGGCGAGCGGACGGCGTCGAACCGGACGTTGAACGGATCCGCGCCCATGCTGCGGATACCGTCATAGGCTTGGCTATAGCCGAGGTGTTTATCGAGCAGTCCCATTCGCGCCGCCTTAAGCCCGCAACTCGGTGATCAGAGCGCTCAGGTCGCCGATCGTCTGAATATCCGCAAGTCGATCGAGCGGGATCGAAATATCGAATCGATCCTCCAGCTCCATGACGATGTTCATCAGGGCCAGCGAATCCACCGCAAGATCACGCGCGATGTCGGTTTCATCCTGCAGGCGCACCGCGCGACCAAGCACAGTCGCCACAGCGCGCTCGATTTCACGCACCGTGAGGTCAGTCACGACTTCAGCCATGCTTGACGCCTTACCCCCTCAGGGCCTTGTCCCCAACCGCCTACCTAATGCCGGATGTTGATTTTTGCCACCGGTTGTAACGCCGCGGTCATAAAAACCCGCGGAATTCGTCGTTTGGGCTACAGCCAGTTCCTGGCCCGATACCAGCGGACCGCGTCGGCCAGCCCCGCGGAGAGACCGAACTGCGGAGGCGGCAGGCCCTGGGCCTGTTCCTCCGGGCGCAGGCTCCAGTCGTCGTGCAGCAGCTCCCGCGCCTTGCCGGCGGTCAGCATTGGGACGCCGCCGAAACCGCCGAGGAAGCCGGCCAGGCGTGCCACGCCATGCACCACCGGGGCCGGGGTCGGGACCAGGCGTGGGCGACGGCCGACGGCGGCGGCGGCCTCGCGCATGATCTCGCGCCAGCCGTAGCCCTCGGGGCGGTGGTCGCTAAGGGCGAAGGTCCCGCCGCCGGAGCGGCGGGCGAGGGCGGCGATCTGGCGGGCTGCGTCGTCGATGTGGATAACGGCGGTGCGGGCCTGGTCTGAGAACACCGGCAGGACCGGGCTGCGGGCGGCGGTCTGGAAGAGCGGCAAGAGCTCGCGGTCGCCGGGGCCGTAGATGGCCGGCGGCCGCACGATGGTCAGGCGCTCGCCGAGCACCGCGCGGGCGGCGTCCTCGCCGGCGCGCTTGCTGGCGGCGTAGGCTGAGAGCTGGGGCTCGCGGGCGGCGAGGCTGGAGACCAGGAGCATCCGGCCGCTGGTCGCTGCGGCGACGCGCCGCGCCCCGTCGGCGTTGGCGACGGTGAACTCGGCGGCGGTGCGGGCCTTCACCAGGCCGGCGGCATGGATGACGACGTCGACGCTGTTCGTCAAAGCGCGCAAGGCCCCCTCGTCGCCGAGGCTGCCGACCACGACCTCGGGCGCGAGGCCCCGCCATTCGGCGCAGATCGGGTCACGGCGGGCGAGGATGCGGACGGCCAAGCCCTGGGCGGCCAGTTCGCGGACCAGGGGACGGCCGAGAAAGCCGGTGGCCCCGGTGACCGCGACGAGCACCGTCAGGCCGGCTCGACGGCGCGGAAGGCGCCCGAGAGGTAGAGGGCGCGGGCCTTGGAGCGGCTGAGCTTGCCGGAGGACGTCTGCGGCAGCGCGTGGGCGCCGACCAGCTCGACCTGCACGTCGAGGGCGTGGCGGGCGCGGAGCACGGCGGTGACTTCGGTCAGGAGGCCGGCGCGGACGTCTGGGTCGCTAGAGCGGGTCTGGACGAGGACGACGACCTTGTCTTCGTCGCCTTCGACGGCGAAGGCGGCGACGTCGCCGCTGCGCAGGCGGTCGACCTCGGCCTCGGCGGTCCATTCAAGGTCCTGCGGCCAGATGTTGCGGCCGTTGAGCAGGATCAGGTCCTTCGACCGCCCGGTCGGGGTGAAGGCGCCGCCGTCGAGGAAGCCAAGGTCGCCGGTGTCGAGCCAGCCGTCGGCGTCGAGCACCGCAGCGGTGGCTTCGGGCTGGCCAAGGTAGCCTTGCATGATGCTGGGACCGCGGACGAAGACGCGGCCGACCTGGCCCTCCGGGAGGGGCGCCCCGTTGGGGCCGCGGACCTCGAGCTGGTGGCCGGGCAGGACCGGGCCGCAGCTGACGAACTCGCGGAGCTGGCGGCCGGCGGCGGCGGGACGGACGAGGCCGTCCTGCTCCATGCGCTGGATATCGACCGCAAGCGCGCCGATGCCGGTATCGAGCGGCGCCATGGTCAGGGCGAGCGTCGCCTCGGCCATGCCGTAGCTGGCGACGAAGGCGCTTTCGCGGAACCCGACTTCGGCGAAGCGGGCGGCGAAGGCGCGCAAGGGGCCCGGGCGGACCATGTCGCCGCCGCTGCCGGCGATCCGCCAGCCTGAGAGGTCGTAAGCGCTGATGTCGGCGGTGTCGGCGCGGCGGGCGCAGAGCTCGTAGCCGAAGGTCGGGCTGTAGGAGACCGTGCCGCCATTGCGGGTGATAAGGTCGAGCCAAATCAGAGGCCGGCGCACGAAGGCCGCGGTCGGCAGCAGGTCGACGGTCATCTGGCTGGCCAGCGGGCTCAGCAGGAAGCCGATCAGGCCCATGTCGTGGTACAGCGGCAGCCAGGACACCGCCCGGTCGCTCGGCTTCACCTTCAGGCCGTCGCGGGTGATCGCCAGGGCGTTGGCCATCAGCGCCTGGTGTGTGACGAGGACGCCGGTGGGCGTGCGCGTGCTGCCCGACGAGAACTGCACGTAGCAGGGGGCGGCCGGGGCGATCTCGGGAAGGGCCGCGGCGGCGTCGGCCGGCAGGTCCTCGGGCGCAATCGGGGGGCGGGCGCCGGACGCCTCGGCCGCTTCCGTAAGCCAAGGCATGAGGCCGGCGGGGCCGAAGACCGCCGCGGCGCCGGCCGAGGAGAGCAGGCGGCCGATCTGCTCGATCCAGGCCTGGCGGCCGGCGAGCGGCGCAGGCAGGGGCAGCGGGGCCGGGATCAGGGCGGCATACTGGCAGGCGAAGAACAGCCGCACGAAGTCCGCCTCGGTGTCGGCCACCAGACCGACCCGGTCGCCGGGCGCCAGGCCCCAGGCAAGCAGGCGGCGGGCAAGGACCTCGGCCTCGTCGCGCAAGGTCGCGTAGGGCAGGGCGAGGGCGAGCTGGCCCCGCTGGTCGTAGAGGTTGACGCCGGTCGGGCGGGTGGCGGCGAACTCCAGGGCCTCGATCAGGGTGGCGAAGCCGAGGCGCAGGTCGCGGTCGGGAGCTGTGGGAGTCGGTGTCACGGTCTGTCTTTCACGCCTGCGTGTGAGTCCCCGCAAGCGGCTTGTTGGGCTGGGCGCATGTGGCGCCGACGCAGCAACATGCCAAGGTTACCCAGCGCCATTGCGACGGCGGCGGCTATTAGGCCGATGGCCGCACCCCGCGCGCCGTAGATGTCGACGACGGCGGGCAGGGTCGCGAGAAAGGCAAGCGAGACCACCAACCGCACTCTGAACGCCGCCTCGGGGCGGCCTTGTGAGACCAGCATCGGCTCGAGCGGCAAAGCAAAGATGCCAATGGCGGCGGCGGCGACCTGCCAGGTCATCAGTTCGGCGGCGGGGGCGAATTCCCGGCCCATGATCAGCCCCAGCAGCGGCGCGCCGGCGAAAGCGGCGGTGGCGACGATCACCATACAGAAGGCGCCGGTCGTGGCGCCGATCTGCAGGGCCAGGCGGGCCATCTGGGCCTCGCCCTCGGCGACGCGGAGGCGGGCTAGTTCGGGATAGAGGGCGGGGGTTAGCAGCTTGGCCGGCTTGGCGATGGCGTCGGCGACCTGGCGGCCGAGCCGCCAGAAGCCGGCCTGGGCCGGGCCGACCCACGCCCCGACCGCGAGGGTGACGACGTGGGTGAAGGCGACGTCCAGGGTGGCGCTGAGATTCGTCGACCAGGCGAAGCGCCAGACGCCGGGCAGGCCCTCGGCGAGCGGCCCGCGCCAGGTGAAGCCGTCCAGCAGGTTGCGCGCCCGCAGCTCGCGCCAGGCCCCGTGGGCGAGATAGGTGAACCCGACCGCCGTGCCCGCGCCCCACGCGAGGAGGTAGGCTTCCAGCGGCCCGTCGAGCGCGGCGACAAGGCCGCAGCCGGCGACGCGGACCACCGAGATTGCCGCCGCCTGCCAGGCCATGACGTCGAAGCGGTCGAATAGGCGCAGCAAGCCGAGGGGCGTCGCCGAAACCATGAAGGCGATCGAGACGACGTAGGCGGCGGCGGGCGCCTCCTCGCCCTTCCAGCCCAACGGGCCGGCGAACAAGAAGGCCCCGGCGACGCCGATGACCAGCCCGACGACGAGACTTGCGGCGTCGAGGAAGAGGCTGAAGCGCAGGACCTGCTGGAAGGCCGGCAGCCGGCGCTCCGCCAGCGGGCCGGCCCCATAGTGGATCAGGGTCTGCCAGGACTGGAACTTGACCACTTCGCCGAGGAACTGGACGAAGGCGTGGATCAGGGCCAGGACGCCGAACGCCGCGACGCCGAGGCCGCGGGCGGTGATCGCCAGATAGGCCAGGCTGATCACGGCGCTGACGGATTTGCCGCCCAGTAGCAGCCCGGCGTTGGAAACCACCCGGCGGAACGGGGTCGACCGGCGCGGACTGGGGGCGGCGGGAGAACTCATCGCTCCCCTCATGGCGGGAATTCGCCGACCGCGCCACTGGTGAGGCGCCGCCCCCCTCGCCAAGACATCTGTGATCACCTAAGCAGGGGCAGCGCCGGGCGGAGACTCGGCTCCAGGGGGAAACCAGTTGAGACGGATCGCGCCCGCGGCCGCATTGGCCTGCGTCCTAGGTCTGCCGTCGGCCGTTCACGCACAGCGGGTCAATGACAACGCCGTCGCGAGCGCCGAGGACGCGTTCGGCGGCGGGGTCGGCCAGGAGCGCATCGGCCTCTATAGCCAGAGCGAGGTTCGCGGCTTCTCTCCGATCACCGCCGGCAACATCCGGCTGGAAGGCCTCTACATCGACCGGCCGGCGAACTTCACCGACCGGATGACCGAAAGCCATGCCGTCCGGGTGGGACTGGCGGCGCAGAACTATTTGTTCCCGGCCCCAACCGGCGTCGTGGACTACCGCCTGCGGACCTCAGGGTCGGAGCGCGTGGTCAGCGTCATGACCAGCTATGCCGACACCGGGCATTCGCGGCTGGAGATCGACGGACAGTTTCCGATCTCGCCGACCCTGAGCCTGGCGGCGGGCGTCGGGGCCTTCTACGACGAGTTCGCCAGCGGGGCGGACGGTCCGGCCATCTCGCACGGCTTCGTCCTGCGATGGACGCCCAACCCACAGACCCTGGTCGCCCCGTTCCTGGGCCAGGTCCATAACTGGGATCGGGAAACGGCGCCGCTCTACGTCGGAGCGCCAGGGATCGTGCCGCCGGCCGTCAAGCGCCTGCGCCTCGTCACGCCGCGGTGGGCGGACAACAGCAACACCAACACCAACTACGGCGTCCTCGGGCGAACGGCCCTGGGCAGCGGGTTCGAGCTGGCGGCGGGCCTGTTCCGGTCGACCACCGACACCCATGCGAACTACGTCCACCTGCTGACCAACGTCCAGGCGGACGGCTCGGCGCGGCGGCGGATCGGCCGGGACCCGGGGCCGATGCAGGCCTCCACGAGCGGCGAGTTCCGGGTCAGCCGGCCCTTCGTCCATGGCGACCTGGCGCAGGCGGTGCACCTTTCGTTGCGCGCCCGTCAGCGGGACAGCCGCTATGGCGGCGGCGTCAACCTCGACTACGGGCCGGTCCACATCAGCGACATCGTGACGACGCCAGAGCCGGAGTTCGCGCTGGGCCCGCGCACCCGCGACGAGGTGCGGCAATGGACGGCGGGGCTGGCGTACGACCTGCGCTGGCGCGGGCGCGGCTCGCTGATGCTCGGGCTGCAGCGCACCGACTATCGACGGACGGTCCTGCGTCCGGGGACACCGGAAACGGTGAGCGAGGATCCGGCCTGGCTCTACAACGCCGCCGCCAGCTGGACGATGACCCAGCGCCTGGCGCTCTACGGCAGCGTCACGCGGGGCCTGGAGGAGAGCGGCGTCGCCCCCGACAGCGCGGCCAACCGGGCCCAGGCCCTGCCGGCGATCATCACCGACCAGTGGGACGCCGGCGTTCGCGTCGTGCTGACGCCGAACTTGCGGCTGGTGGCCGGGGGGTTCGAGGTCAAGAAGCCTTACTTCGCGCCCGACGCGGCCAACGTCTTCCGCGAGCTGGGGGCGGTGCGTCATCGCGGCGTCGAGGTCAGCCTGACCGGCGCGCCGATCGAGGGCCTGACCCTGGTGGCCGGGGCGGTGCTGATGCAGCCAAGGGTCACCGGCGATCCGGTGCGGGAAGGGCGGATCGGTCCGCGACCCGTCGGCCAGGCCGCTCGCACCCTGACGCTGAGCGGCGCCTGGCAGACGCCGATGCCTGGGCTGCAACTGACCTTCGGGGCCAACCACCACGGGGCGCGCATCGCCGACCAGCTGAACCGCAGCCGGGTCCCGGCCGCGACGATCACCGACCTCGGCATCCGCTACCGGTTCGACATCGGCGAGACGCCGGCGCTGCTGCGCGTGACGATGACCAACGTGACGAACGAATTCGACTGGCGGGTGGTGAGCAGCGGGACCTTCGACGTCAACGCGCCCCGGACGACCACCGCGGCCCTGACGGTGGATTTCTAAACGCGGGTTGGCGGCCGGAAACTTCCCCGCCGCTCAGGCCTTACCTTCACCATGGATGGTTCGGCCGCACCGCAGGATCTCGACGCCGGATTGCTCGCCTTGCTCGGCGAGCTCGACGCCCGGGGCTATGATTTCGTCACGCCGACGCCGGCGACCCATCGCCGCGTCCTGAAGCGCCGGGGCGAGGCCCGTCCGGGCGACCTGCGCGACATCCTCGGCTGGGGTCGCCTGTTCGATCCGAGCGACGCGCCGGCTTTCCTGGTCGAAGCGCTGGCGGCCGCCGACCTACTGGAGCGGCGTGACGGGCCTGCAAAGAGCCGGGTGCGGGTCTCGCGCGTGAACGGTCGTCTCTATCTTCACTCGGCGTTCCCCACCGAGGCCCAGGACGCGGTGTTCCTCGGGCCGGACAGCTATCGGTTCGCCGACTTCATACTGCGCCATATACCGCCGGCCGTATCGCAGGCCCTGGACGTCGGCGGCGGCGCGGGGGTGGGTGCGCTGACCGTGGCCGGCGCGGCCCCGGCCGCGAAAGTGGCGCTTTCCGACGTCAATCCATCGGCGCTGCGCTTGGCCCGGGTCAACGCCGCGCACGCCGGCCTGACGATCACCCTGCAGCAGGCCTCGGGCGTCATGGCGGCGCATGCCGGGCTCGACCTGATCGTCGCCAATCCGCCCTACATGGCCGACGCCGACCAGACATACCGCGACGGCGGCGACATGCACGGCGCGGCGCTGTCGGTGGAGTGGGCGGCGGCGGGCCTGGCCAAGCTTAGGCCGGGCGGACGGATGCTGCTTTATTCGGGGAGCGCCATCTGCGAGGGCGGCCGCGACGAACTGCGGGACGCCTTGGCCGAAGTGGCCGAGCAGGGCGGCGGGCGGCTGACCTACGCCGAGCTCGATCCGGACGTCTTCGGCGAGGAACTGGAGACGCCGGCCTACGGCGACGTCGAGCGTATCGCCGTCGTCGGCGCGGTGATCATCCGGGAGCGCTGAGCCGCGGCCGAGGTGTCGGCCAGGCCACATAGGAACGGCCCCCGCTTCAGGGCCGTTCACGGCGAAGGCGGCAGGACGTGGCCAGGCAAGGCCCCTTTCCGCGCTGTCTGAGATCTGACCAAGGGAGATTTCCAACATGGCCACCGCCAAAGCCTCCACCTCCAAGTCCAGCAGCAGCAGTAAATCCAGCAGCAGCAGCAGCAGCAAGACGACCAAGACCCGCCGGACCCGTCGCACCGGTCGTCGCGACCCGCTGGCGATCAGCCTGCTCAAGAAGGATCACCGCGAGGTGGAGGGCTGGTTCGACGAGTACGAACAGCTGGAAGCGGATTCCGAGAAACTCGAACTCTT
Organism: Phenylobacterium sp.; assembly: GCF_044236515.1. Lineage (GTDB taxonomy): Bacteria > Pseudomonadota > Alphaproteobacteria > Caulobacterales > Caulobacteraceae > Phenylobacterium. The sequence goes on along the minus strand of NZ_JBIIGK010000007.1, from coordinate 25,588 downwards.
CAACCGCATCGCCACGGCCCTGAAGGTCCACACCCAGATCGAGGAAGAGATCTTCTATCCGGAGGAGCGGGCGGACGTCGAAGAGGACATGCTCGACGAGGCCTATGTCGAACACGACGGCGCCAAGAAGCTGATCGCCGAGATCGAGGCGATGAAGCCGAGCGACGATCTCTATGACGCCAAGGTCAAGGTGCTGGGCGAGTACATCAAGCACCATGTGAAGGAAGAGGAGCAGCCGGGCGGCATCTTCGCCCAGGCCAAGAAGGGCGACGAGGATCTCGACGCCATGGGCGAGCGCCTGAAGGCCCGTAAGGAAGAGCTGATGGCCGAGTACGGCGCGAAGCTGAACTGAGGCGCGGCCGTCGCGCCCCGCGGCCTACTTCTCGTGGCCGTGGGGCGTGGCGTGGCCGTGGTGGCGCAGGAACTTGTCGTCGATCTCGGCGATCCGGCGCTTGCCTTCTTCCTTGCCGACCATTTCGAGCAGGGCGTCGAGCTTGGCCTCGGTCCGATCGTCGTTCTCCTTGGAAGACGGCGAGCCGACGTAAAGGAAGTAGGCGAGGCCGACGACCTGCCACAAGAGCTGCAGGAACTCGGACTGCCAGTTCTCGAAGGTGTCCCGGCCGGCCTCAACGAGATATTCGGCGAGCTGCGGGACCTGATGGTGCGCCTGTTGCTCGGCCACGAAAGCCGCCCAGCCAAAGCCCCAGTGCAGTACGAACGAGACCAGGAAGAACCCAAGGGTTATCCAGGCATAGGCGTAGGATCTCAGCATTCCGTCTCCTCCTTCAGCGGCTGAAACGCCGAAGGAGGATCTTGGATCATTGATGCTGGATCTGAACGCTAGTGCGAAGCGTGGTGCTCGGCGTTGCGCTTGCGGGTCGCGGCCGCCTTCTTGGCCGAGGCCGAGCGTTCGGCGGCGGTGCGCTTGTCCGGCGCCCGGCCGGAGCCGGATTTCTTGCCGCCGCCGTCGTCCTTGTTGACGGTGGCCCAGGCGCGCCGCTCGGCTTCCTTCGCCGACACGCCCTTTTCCTTGTAGCTGTCGGCGATGTGGTCGGCCTTGCGCTCCTGCTTGTCGGTGTAAGCGGACTTGTCGCCACGGGGCATCGGGAAACCTCCTGGAACTGTCCGACGCAAACCGACTGACGCGTCCACAGTTCCCCCAGTTTCTCCTCGCGGAGCGACCGGGCGCACCGTTACTCCGCCGCGCTCCGCACGAAGTCGGCCGTAAGCGCCCCGGCTAACGCGCTGGTGGTCGCCGAGCTGAGCCCGTGATCCCCGCGCAGACCGACGGATCGCGCCCGCTCGCCCGCGCTGGCCAAGAACCCATGGAGCGTACGCGACCGGCACGCCGGATCGACGTCGCCGTGGACCCACAGGGATGGCCGCGTTTCCAGGGCGATCTCGGGGTAGAGCTGCGCCGGTGTGAAGCCAGCCTTGGTGCAGACCGGCGTCAGCTGCACGGCGCCCCTAAGGGTCGGATCGGCGCGGAACACCCGCCACGCTATAATGCTGCCGCGCGATTTGCCGCCGACGAAGATCCGCGCGCGATCAATCCTCGCGTCCGCCCGGGCCAGGTCCACGACGGTCGTCAGTTCCTCAATCTCAGGGCCGCGATCAGTGTCCGACGGCGTCGACCCCTTGTCCCGCACGTAATAGGCCCACTCGAAGCGGAAGACGGCGAAGCCCTGCTGGCGCAGGCTCGCAGCGACGGCGTCGTTCAGCGGCTGCCGCATCGAGCCCGTCCCCGGTGCAAGCACGACGGCAGGGAACGGCCCGGGGCCGGGCGGCACCTGCGCCTCCACCAAAATCGGCGCTCCGCGCGGCGTCACGACGTTCGCCGGCGCCGACAGCGCCGACGTCGCAACGAAGAGCCCGACGGTCAGCGCCAGGATGGAAGATCGAAGCTCGAGCATGACGAGAGCATAGGCGCGGGACGCCCGCAGGGAAGTTAGCCGCCCTTAGTCGAACTGTTAGTGTCGCTTCCGTCCCGCGCGCGATGTGGGGAGGGCGCGGCAATGCGGGCGGGCCTGGCGGAAGCGGTGGGATTCGAACCCACGGTGAGCGCAAACCCACGGCGGTTTTCAAGACCGCTGCCATATATGCACTCCTGATCCCCTCCGCGCCAGCATGTTGCTTTAAGACCCGGAAATATCTGCATGTTTCGTGCATGGCAGGACTGGGGGTTGCCCGGCATTTCCCTTCCTGTCCCGTCGTTTCCCTTCTGGCTTGTGGCCTCCGCGTGGCCTTACGCGTCACCCGTTCCAACCTTGTTCGCGGGGAGAAGGTAGCCCCCCAGCGTTTCCCCGGCCGCCCGGTCGCGTTCCTCAATCACGTCCGTGTAGAGCTTGAGCGTGATGACGGGAGTGCTGTGGCCCAGCCGTCCCTGAACCGTCTTAACGTCAGCACCGGCGCCCACCAGCAGCGTTGCCGCGCTGTGCCGCCAGCCGTGCGTGGGCGCGACGCCCTCAACCTTCGCCCGACGCCGGAACTGGCGCAGGCGCAGCGTCATGTCCATGGGCGGCATCGGGTTGCCGTCTGGGGCGGGGAACAGGAACATAGGGGTTCGCGAGTAGGCTGCGCCCGCCGTCATGGCGGCCTCCAAGACGCGGGCCTTCTGCGCCCGCAGCAGGGTTACGAGTGCGGGCGGAATGCCGAGCGTCCGGCGGGAGTGCTTCGTCTTGGTGAGTTCCCGCAGCACTGGGCGCTTGTTGACCTCGACCACGGTACGGACAATCGACAGTGAGCCGTCTTCGAAGTCGATGGCGTCCAGCGCCAGCCCCAGCAGTTCCGAGCGGCGCATGCCAGTGACCAGCAGAACCGCGACGGCGGTGTACCCCACCGGGTCAGCCTGGGCAGCCTCGATGATTCGCGCGATTTCGGCCGCTGTGTAGCCGCGCGCTTGCTTGGTGGGCAGGCTCGGCGGTGTGGCGTTGGCGGCCGGGTTCTCCGTGATCAGCCGCCACTTCACAGCCTGCCGCAGCGCGGTGTGCAGGCAGCGGTGGACATGCAGCACGGTCTGGCGGGAGAGGGGACGCGAGGGCCTCTTATCCTTTCGGGGCGAGCCGCCTTCGGTGAGCAGCACCCCATACAGCCGGTCAAGGTCCAGCGCGGCCAGCTTCTCCAAGGGGATGTGGCCGACGTGGTGGGTGGCCGCCTTCGCGTGTCGGGCGTAGCCCGCCAACGTGGTGGGGCTGTGATCATCGCGCCCTTCAAGATGGGCCAGCCAATGGGCGAGGTACGTGCCCAGGGTGTGCTTGCCGCTCCCGACGCCCTTGCCTTCCCGTTCTTCGGCCATCCGGCGGGCGTGGGCCTTCGCCGCCTTCTCGGTGGCGTGGTTCTGCTTGCGGTCGATCCGCGCGCCGCCCGGCCCAGGCTCGCGCCACCGGCTCTGCCACCTGACCGCGCCAGACTTGGTGATGACCTTCCTATGCGACGCCATGGGGTGACACCTTCTTGTTGCCGCTGGCAGCCCTGCACGACGGGGTGCAGAACCGGGCTGCGGCGTGAGCGACGTAGAACCAGCTTGAGCAGTAGTTGCAGGGGCGCATGGGCAGCTTCCGGCGCAGCCCGGCCATCGCCGCAGCGATCATGTAAGCTTGGAGGCTGTTGGCCTTCACGACGGGCTCAAGGCCCTGGAAGGTCACCCCAAGGTCGGTGGCCCAGCCCGGGCGGTTGGCCTCGACTGAACTGAGGAACGCCCGCTCTGCCTCGACCGGCGGGACCTCGCCACCGGCGTAGGTGCTGACCTCAAGCGCCTGTCGCGGCGCCCACGCCATGGCGGCTTGGCGGAAGGTCCAGATGAGGCCCTTCCAATCCTTCGTGTCGATCCGGTGCCCAGGCGCGAGGAAGCCCAGCGGGTCGCCACGCCGTTGCAGGAAGCTGAGAACGCGGGACTCGTCGTGGGGCCGCAACTCAGCAAGGTCGCGCCACCAGCCTTCCGCGTGCGGGACGGCGTACGCTCGCCCGGTCCCGCTCACCTCGATCACGAGGGAAGGGGGCTCACCCGCCACTAGGGCGGTGGAGTGCCCCGCCACCCGCGCCGCTGGCCATCGCCGCCCTTCGAACTCAAGCGCCTCGCGCACCCTCCGCTCCCTCATCTGCCCTGTCTTACCCTTCGATACGCCTGCGCGAGAAAATCCGCAATATACGGATTGACGCGGCACAAAAGCGCATCTTAAGGATTGGAACAGGTGACGAACGTACGGAGGCGACTGTGAGTGAAACGAAGGGAAAAGGCGGCCATCGGGCGGGTGTGGGCTACAGCATTCCGGCCGCCGCAGCAGCGGCTGGCATCCCCTACAAGACCCTCCGCCGCGCCATACAACTCGGGCAGGTCAAGACCGTAAACTTCGGCGGCCTGGAGCGGGTGACCGCGGGCGAGGTGGAACGCATCAAGGCCCTGTTTGCGGACGCGGCCTAGCGCCTCGCCAACGAGGCATCCGCCATGGCCGGTGACCCGACACGCAACCCCCGAATGTGGGACCTTGCAGGCACGCCCAGTTTCCTGAGCGCGGCGAGCATCGCCGCTGCGGTGGGGAGGCAGCCCAAGGCCATGAAGAAGGAGCGGGGCAAGCGCTTTGGCATCTGGACGGACGCGGCGCGCAAGTTCCCGACCTTCCAAGAGCACCCCACCGCCTACATGCTGTTCGGCGCGATTGCTGACCACATGAACTCAGAGAGCGGCATCGCCTGGGCGTCCTTGCAGACCCTTGCCGCAGCCATCCGCCGCGACCGCCGCACGGCCCGCCGACTGCTTCCGATCATCGAAGGGACCGGGTTCATCCTCACGACGCGGCGCGCTGAGGAAGGGAAGGCCAGCCTCTACATTCCAGCGTTCCCGGCCGTCGGAGGGGCGGACACAAATGTCCTACCCCCCTCGGACAACCGTGTCCTACCCCCCTCGGACATTGGCGCCCCAGGGGGTGGGACAATCCTGACCCCCGATCTTTCCTTAGGGACTCTGCCTGAAGATGAAGAAGCTGCTGGTACCCAGCAGCATCTTCATCCCGCACCGCTCGACTGGCCCTCCGTGGGAGTGGCGGAGCGCGCACGGCTCATCTGCGACTTGGCGGGCCTCCAGCCCACCGCCGGGCTTCTCAAGAGCGCGGTGCACTGGCTGCCCAGGTGGGAGAGGGGCGGGATAACGTGGGCCGCCGTTCAGCTTGGCGTGTTGCTCACGGTGCTGAACGCCAAACAGCCAATCCAGAGCTTCGGCTACTTCAGGCGCGAGGTTGAGAAGGCTCAGGCGGAACACGTTGGCGATGAGCATTGCGACGCCGACGCCATCATTCGAGAGTTTGCCCAGCAGATCGCAGCGAAGGCCGCCGCAATGGAGGCCGCAGCGTGAATCGACGCCTCGCCACATTCGCCGCGCTTCGCGACAGCACTGCCGCCGCCCAGAAGTTGCGCCCGCCCGCCGACGTGCAGGCGGCCCTGGAAACCGTGCGCGCCTACGCCGCCGCCGAACTCGACCGCCGCCAGAAGGCACGCACTCGGGCCGCTGGGGAGCACGCAGGATGCCCGTGAACCACTTCCCGGCCACAGACCGCAGCAACAGCCCCAACCGGCTCCAGGCGGCTTCCCGCAAGCGGCGTGTGACAAGGCCCGCACCCCAGGCTGAGAAGGCCCCGCTGCCCCGCGTGCCCCGGAGCTACGTGGCGGAGGTGCAGGCTATCGAGGGTGCGTGCGACGCGCTGCTGACCAAGGCTCAGGAAGGCCGCCGCCGCATCTATGATTCGGTGTGGCTGGACCTCGCGAGCCCCACTCACGCACGGCAGGCCCTGGCCGTCGCTACCGACCCTGAGCTTGCCGCCCGCTGCCTTGCCATCCGCACCCTGGGCCGCCGCCTGGAAACCATCGGCGGATGGCGTCTGCTGGAAGACACCGTTGACCGGTTGGCGCCCGAGGACGGCCGGAACGTCGAGCTACGCCGTGCCGTGTTGCGCGGCTGCTGGCACCGGCTTGGGGAGTTCCTGGCATGACGGTCCAAGGCCCGCCGTCCGGCTTGCTGATCGAGGATCACCCGACACTCACCCTGGAAGGCGACCACGCCACCACCTGGCGCTGGCGCTCCACCGCGCCCGCCTTTCCTTCGAACCGAGAGGACTACCCGATGACCCATGACGCAGACCCTGCCACCCTGAGCCGCCTCCGAACTGCCGCGAGCGACCTGGGCACCACCGCGCCGACCGTGCGCGAGCCTGTCAGGACCTTGTATGCGGCTGCCCTTGCTGGCGCCCTCGCGGCAGGCCGTGAGCCTGAGGATGCTGCGAACATGGCCGCCGCCGCGACTGTCGCGGCGTTGGAACTGATCGCCCCCGACGCCGCGACCTGAGCAGCCCAAGGGGGGGGCGGGCGAAAACCTAACCCACACCCGCGAGGAAGGCGTTGCGCCCCTTCAAACATCGCGTCCGCAGATTTCACATAGGCCACCACGCATGCGAAAGCCGCCCCCGCCGAAGCCCGCTCACCCCGGCTTCACCGTGCCCGACCTTGAAGCCGCTGCCCGGCTAGGCGGGGCCATGTTGGACGCATCTGCGATCACCGAGGAAAACGCGGATCGATTCCTGAACCCGCCACCAACGACAGCCCCTAGCGGCAAGGCTTTGCGCGAGCGGCGGCGGCGAGCCCGGCGGCGCGCGGAGAAGGGGCGATGACCGCCGCCCGAAACCACGCCTTTGCGGTGCCTCAGTCGGCTAGCCACTGCTGGCGATTCAGCGCCCCGCGTCGCCGCCGGAAGACCCAGGCCCAGACGCAGAAGGAATACCGCAGCCGCATCGCACTGGGGCTGACCGGCGCCCACGTGTACCTCAGTCCCGACGTGCTGCTGGCGCTGCGACTTGCGGGCCGTGAGGGGCCGCTCGCGACCGAGGCCGCCCAGGTGCTTGAGGAGTGGGCCGCCCATTGGCTGCATGCGTCGAGTTATCGATAACGCACCCCCGCCGGGCCGCTCGGCATGTTGAACGCCTCAGACTTGGAGGCGCGATCAGATGGACGGCAACCGGCCCTTTCTTCCCTCAGACGTGGCGCAAACCGACCCCCTGGCGCTGTTCTTCCGCAGCCGCGCCGCCCTGGCCATCGCCCACCTGCGCGGCGGCAACGTCACCGTTGACGCTGTAGCCAGCCAACTATGGGGCTCGACAGCAGCCCCGGCGGTGATCCGTGCGCTGGCGAACCCGATCAGCACAGACTCCGCTGGCGCAGCCCTGGGCGCCGTCGCCCAACAGCCGTTCCTCCGCATCCTGCGCAGCAGGTCCGCCGCCGCCCAGTTGTTCGATGCGGCCGACCGCCTGGACCTGACGGGCGTCAGCCGGATCAGCCTGCCCATGGCGCCTGTGCTGCCGCCACCGGCGTTCGTGAGCGAGGGCGCGCCGCTTCCAGCCGTGCGCGGCACCATCGGCGGCGCTGAGCTTGGCCCCGCCCGCAAGCTGGGTTTCATCGTCGGGCTAACCGGCGAGCTGTCCGAGGCGACTGGGCAGGCAGCCGAAACCATCATCCGGCTGGCCATGACCGAAGCCGCCGCCCTCGCGCTCGACTCGGCAGTGTTCAGCGCCGTCGCGGCGAGCGAGGAACACCCCGGCGGCCTGCTGGCGGGGGTGGTGCCCATTGCCCCGGCTGCCGGTGGCGGCCTGGGCGCGATGACCGCCGACCTCAAGGCTCTGGTAAGCGCCATCGCGGACGCGGGCGGCGGCGCCAATATCTGGCTGTTCGCCCACCCAGCCCAGGCGGTTGCCCTCAAGCTGCTGGCAAGCGGGGCGTTCGACCTCCCCGTGATCCCCACCGTTGGGCTGGCGGAAGGCACCGTGGTGGCTGCGGAGGCGGGCGCCGTGGCCAGCGGCTTCACGCCCTTGCCCGAAATCGAGGTGGGCCGTGAGGCCACCATCGTCTGGCAGGACGCCGACCCGCCGCCGGTCAGCACGCCCGGTGCTCCGAATGCCATCGCAGCCCCAGTCCGCTCGGGATTCCAAGAGGACACGCTGAGCCTGCGGTGCATCCAGCGTGGCGCCTGGGCCGTCCGCGCGTCGGGCGTGGTGCAGGTGGTCGAAGGGGTGACGTGGTAGCCATGACCGACCTCGCCACTCGCGCCCGTGAGCTACGCGCGGAATCCGAACGGCTGCTGTCCGGCGACCTACCCGCGCCCGTTGCGCCACCGGCACCGGCGCCAGCCGCAGGCGAGGTGCAGCGCATCGCTGAGCGAGCCGCATGGCGGGTGCTGAACAAGTGGCTGGACCACTTGAAGGGGAAGACGGGCGGCTTCCTCACCGGTGACACCCTCGACCTGCTCTTGCCCAAGATCGCGCAGCGCATGGTCGCCGCGCTGGCGGTGCGGGATGACCGCATTGCCGAGCTTGAGCGCCGGGTGGCCGAGTTGGAAGCCGAGAGCCGGGGAGGCGGGGCATGATCCTCGCCGCCGACGCGGCTGAAGCCGCCGAACAGAACCGCGCCTTGCTCGCCATGGCGCGTGGGCTGGCCGCAGGTGTCAACGGCGCGGAGGGCGGCCCGCTCAAGCCCCAGCACGTGGTGGAAGCATTGCGGCACATCGCAGACCGCCTAGAGGCCGCCGAACTCGACCGGCCGCCTGCGGAGGTGATCGTACTAGCGGCCTCCGCTCGACATTGAGTCCGAACCCCCGCCCAGGCAAGCACGCCAACGGGCCGGGACACAGCCCAGGGACGCCATTCCTCCTGGGCGAGCGAGGCCGGGCGGGGGGTTGCTTGCTTACCCCCGTCCGGCCGACCTCAGAACCATTGCGCGAGCGGTGCGTTCGACAAGTACGGCGGCGCACGCCCCCCCCGACTTGAGCGCCGCCCAGGGCACCTGAACCCAGATGCCTCGACAGCCCGCCCGGCGTCCGCGCCCGGCGGGCTTCGCATGTTCAGCACCGACGTTGGCCGTTCTTGCCTCACCACGCCGCCGCGATAGGTTCGGCGAACAGGATGGGGAGAGCCCAGTGAGCCGCGTCGAACACGACAGCTACAAGGAGTCGGACTGCCTCTGTGGTCAGGGGCAGGTGACCAAGCACGTCGCGTCAACCGATTATCCATTCGGCGGCGCGGACGTTCGCTACACGCTCGACTGCTCCCACTGCTCGCGCACATGGCGCCTACAGGGTTCCGGCACCTTTGTAGATCGGGCCACTGAACAGGCGGCGGCGCGCGCCGGGGAGGGCGCTATGGCGCTCTACCGGCAACACGCGGCGCTGGCCTCGCAGATCATCGACCGCCACATGCAGGCCCTCGGGCCGATGACCCGGAAAGCCGAGCTTGAGGAATTGCACCGCCTCGGGTTCAGCAGCGCGACATACGCTGCGTACACTAAGAGCCGCCGGGAGGGCAGCAGCCCAGGCGAAGCCGCTCACGCGCGCCCCGGCTCCCGTACGCTGCTTCAGATCGCGGGACCTGACCGCGCCGACGTGGAGCGATTGGGACGGGAAATTGAAGCCGCAGACGCGGCCTACAAGGAGGCGGGCGCTCGCGTGGTGCGTCGGCGGGTGGGAGCATAGGCGCGGAGCGCGGGAGCCACTGCCGCTGCTGACAAACCCAGTGAGCTACGGCCCGAAAGCTTGGCCCTCGGTAGCTTTGATGAACCGCAGGAAGTTGGCGACGGCATCGAAAATGAATCGAGCCTCCGCCCTCTCGATCAGCGAGTTGTCGTGGGCAAGCGAGTGGTTATTTCTCACGTCATTGAAAAGCTCGAACGCTTCGACCGCCGACGTCATGATCTTGAATGAAACGGGGTGATGGGTCTTGGCGCTCTTGCGAGCTTCGCCCAGGTATTGACCCGCGCGGGCGTTTAGAGTCGCAGCGGGTTTGACGCTGGGATCGCGCTTCTCAAGAAGGTGCGCGAACTTTTTCATGCAGTAGGTGTGGAGCCGGTCGAGCGCGGTTTCCGGCGCCCCCGCGTCAACATCGCGCTGGATCGAGGCGACAAGTTCCTCAAGCGTTGGATCGGCGGTGAAGCGATCGATGGCATCGGTCGCCATGCCGCCAGCCGAGCCAAGCCGATCAACAATTCCGTTGAACCTCGCTTCGACGCCCTCGGGATCGTCAGCGCGATAGCCGGAGAGTTTCAGGTCCACGCGGTACTCCCACAGCGCGCGGAGAAGGCGCGCCACCACGTGGTCGGGCTGCGAGCGGAGAAAGTACCGCATACGCTTGCCTTTGGAGTCGCCTTCCACCCGGAAGCGGTCGTCATCGATGTCGACGTTCAGGGCCTCGAAGAAGAACTGTGCGAACGTACGATCCGAGAAGTTCAGGCAATAGCCCGCCTGCATCTGCAACACATGATCTAGGAACCGCATATCTGCGGCCGACAGGCTCGCCATCTGCTTAGCTGTTACTCGCGTGCCGCCATTGGCCTTGCCCTACAGGGGCACCTACAGCTTAGGTTATTTCGATGGGGAGGCTCAACACGTGCGGCGAACATCGGTCTTGCCCTGGCTGACTTTGCAAGGCCGCCGTCGCGCATGAGTTGGAAGCAGCGCGCCACCGCCATCTGGCTGCGTGTCAGCTTCGTTCTAGCCGTACTTGGGCTGTTGAATGTGGCTGAATACCTTGAGTGGATTCAGCACTTCACCACCTCATTGAAATGGTTGGCCGCATGGTGGCGCTTTCTCGTGGATGCGGTGTTGGGCTGGTTGCCCTTCCGCCTCACGAGCCCTCAGCGCGACATGCTCGTGATCGTCGGCCTGCTGGTCAGCGCAGCGAACATTCAGGCGCATCGACAGTACGGACGCACCCTCTTTGAATTGGCGTTCCGGTACACCGCGAGCGGAGGGGATGAAGACCCCTATCAGGGAAAGAAGTTGGCCCGCACAACCCATTGGCTGGGCTGGTCGCTCGCCAGCCTCGTATTGCTGGGACTCTGGTTCGTCGCGTGGCCAGCGGGCCTGCTGCTTACCTTCTCGGTGGCCTGCTATCTGCGCCTGCTCTGGCTCCTAAAGCATGAGCCACCTCCACCGAAGTACCTTCGCTACAGGTTAGGTCGGGCGGTCGGCTGGGTGACGTTCGCCGTGATGCTCTACGCAGGCATCTTGGGTGGCAGTTACCTCCGCCATTGGCTGTTTGCCGCAAGCTATCCTCGCCTACTGCTTACTGGATTGGGTGTCGTGTTCGTGATCCTAGGTGGGAACGCGGCAATGCTGGCGTTTGGTGATCCGCTCGCGTGGCTTCCTGACACCTTGCCCCCGCCGCCTCGCTGACACGTGATGACGGCCGACCAACCCCCAATGAGCTTCGCCCAGGCGATGGCGGACACCGCCACACACCGGCGTCACCTGCTGCTAGGCAACGGCTTCAGCATGAGCATCCACGGGGGCTTCCGGTATGGCTCGCTCTTCGAAGAGGCCGCCCGTATCGATAATGGAATTGTGCCGCTCTTCGCCGGGCACGGCGCGGACTTTGAAGCCGCCATTGGGGCTGCCAGCAGCGCCGAAGACCAAGACCGCATCCGGTCGGCCTTCATTAGGGCGATTTCTAAGGTGCACCCCAAACGCAAGTATCTTTCCGTAGAGGCTAGGATCGCTTGCGGCAGGTTCCTCGAACAGTTTGCAGGGGTGGAAAGGGCAGAGCTTCGCGGCAGCGTCTTCACGACCAACTACGACCTGCTCCTCTACTGGGTGCTGATGCAGCGTAAGCAGGCGCTCAAGATGTACGACGGCTTCGATAACTATGGCGTTTGGAGTTCCGCCCGCGTGTGGAATTCGTACGTATTCTACCTTCACGGTGCGCTGCACCTTTACGAAGTTCCTCGCGGCATGGTGCCTCCCGGCATGGAGCAGCAAAAGTTGCTCTGGCGCGAGGACGCGACGCTCATCGATCAAGTGCGGGCGAATCTTCGCACCGGTCGATTCCCGCTGTTCGTTTCGGAGGGAGGACCCGACAGCAAGCTGCGTCGCATCGGTCGAAACCCCTACCTCAAAAGGGTCCGGCGCAAATTCCGCGAGGTGACGAAGTCAGCCAACACCTCCCTGTTTGTCGTGGGGCACAGCCTCGCCGACGTTGATTCTCACATCACTGATGTGATCGGGGAGGGGAGCGCCGATGTGTACCTCGGCGTGTTCAATGGGGACGACGAAACGCGCGCCCGCCGGGTGGTGGCGACCTGGGCACAGCGTCGGCAGGACCTCGGCAATGGGCCGCTGTCGGTGCGTCTGTTCAAGTCTGCGGAGTGTCCAATTTGGACAGAGCCGACAGCCGATTAGCTGTAGCTCCCCTCCAAGCGCGGGTGGCGGTGAGGGTGGGATTCGAACCCACGGTGAGCTTACGCCCACGCCAGTTTTCAAGACTGGAGCCTTAAACCGCTCGGCCACCTCACCATGCGCTCCTGTGGCCTCCGTGTGGCCTCAGAGGCGCGATCCCGCTCACATACCTCAACCCGCTCAAAGGGGTAGCCCGGCGGGGCCGCTGGTTTTCAAGACCGCTGCCTTAAACCACTCGGCCACACTTCCTTGCGTGAGGCTCTTAGCAGCGGGCGGGCCGCCGCTCCACCGCCACGTCGGCGAACCCGCGTCGGTTAACCACAGGGCAAACTTCCTTAGCCAGGCTTAACCACGCCCCTATCGTGGGGCGAGCCGATGCTGGGGCTGGCCATGGGCATGTCATCGTTGCTGCGCGGAGCCGTCGTGATGGCGGGGGCCGCCTCGCTGGTCGCCTGCGCGACGCCGAAGTACGCGATCGGCTATGGCGGCCAGGCGGACGGGGCGCCGCGGCCGCCTTCCAGCCCGCCGGCCACCGCCAAGCGGGGCGGGACGTGGAAGCCTTACCAGGTCGGCGGCAGATGGTACGTGCCGCAGGAGCAGCCGAACTACAACGAGGTCGGGCTGGCCTCCTGGTACGGCGGCCATCACCAGGGCCGGCCGACGGCCAACGGCGAGCGGTTCGACAAGGACATGGTCTCGGCGGCGCACAAGACCCTGCCGCTGCCCTCGGTCGTCGAGGTGACGAACCTCGACAACGGTCGGAAGATCCAGGTGCGGGTGAATGATCGCGGCCCGTTCGTCGACGGGCGGATCATCGACCTGTCGCAGGAGGCGGCGCGGCGGCTGGGCTTCGAGGGCAGGGGGCTGGCCCGGGTGCGGGTGCGCTACGTCGGCGAGGCCGGCGTGCGGACGGCGACGATCCAGGCGCGCTACGAATAGGCTGGCGGCGGGCGTCTCTGGACATTAGGCCCGAACCGGCCAATTTGGCGGCGTGAGCCGCGGGCGTTTCATCACTTTCGAAGGCGGGGAGGGGGCGGGCAAGTCCACCCAACTCAAGCGCCTGGTCGCGCGCCTGGAAGGCGAGGGGCGCAAGGTCGTCGCCACGCGCGAGCCGGGCGGGTCGCCGGGGGCGGAGAGCATCCGCGAACTGGTCCTGAACGGCGCGGCCGACCGCTGGAGCCCGACGACCGAGACCCTTTTGATGTACGCCGCGCGACGCGACCACATCGAGCGCGTGGTGCGGCCGGCCCTGACGCGGGGCGCCTGGGTGGTCTGCGACCGCTTCGCCGACTCGACGCGGGCCTACCAAGGAGCGGCGGGCGGCGTCGGACCGGCCCTGATTTCGGCCCTGGAGGCCGAGGTGCTGGAGGACACGCGGCCCGACCTGACGCTGGTGTTCGATCTGCCGCCGGACGTCGGCCTGCAGCGGGCGCAGGCGCGGGCCGGCGGCGAGATGCGGTTCGAATCCAAGGGCCTGGCGTTCCACGAGCGGCTGCGCGAGGGCTTCCTGGCGATCGCCGCGGCGGAGCCGGCCCGATGCGCGGTGATCGACGCCGACGCCAGCCTGGACGAGGTCGAGGCGCGGGTCTGGGCTGCGGTCTGCGGCCGCCTGGGCGCCGATGGCTGAGGTCACGCATCCGCGCGAGACCTTCGAGCTGGAGGCGCAGGAGGCCGCCGAGACGGCGTTCGAGGACGCCCGCGCGCGCGGGAGGCTGCATCACGCCTGGCTGTTGACCGGGCCGGAAGGCGTCGGCAAGGCGTCCTTCGCCTATCGGGCGGCGCGGCTGCTGCTCGGCGCGCCGCGCGATCCGACGTATGGAGTGCTGGGCGCCGACCCGGAGCACCCGGTGAGCCGCCAGGTCGCGGTCCGGGCCCATCCCGACCTGATGACCATCGAGCGCGAGGGACCGGACGGCAAGCCGCGTAAGGTGATCCCGGTCGACGACGTGCGGCGGCTGTCGGAGTTCTTCTCCAAATCGCCCGCCTCGGCGCCGCACCGGGTGGCGATCGTCGACGCCGCCGACGACCTCAACGTCAATGCCGCGAACGCGTTGTTGAAGACCCTCGAGGAGCCGCCGCCGCGGGGCGTGCTGCTGATGGTCTGCCACGCGCCGGGACGGCTGTTGCCGACGATCCGGTCGCGTTGCCGCCGCCTCGCGTTCTCGCCCTTGCCCCTCGACGCCGCCGCCTCGTTCGTGCGGGAGCGGCTGGCGGTGAACGAAGAGGAGGCCCTGCGGCTGGCCAAGATGGCGCGCGGGGCGCCGGGCAAGGCGTTGTCGCTGGCCGAGACCAACGCCCTGGCGCTCGACGACGCAGCGCGCGAGATCCTCTCCGACCTGCCGGGGCTGGACGAGACCAGGGCGCTGTCGCTTGCCGACCGCTTCAAGGGCGGGGAGGGGCAGGCGCAATTCAACCTGCTGATGGACCGGCTCGCCGAGAGGGTTCACGCCTTCAGCCTGGATCGTGTGGCGATGGGGGCCGGGTCGCTTGATCCCTGGGCCCGCGCGTGGGAGACGCTCCAGCGCCTGCCGCGCGAGGTCGAAGGGCTGAACCTCGACCGCACGGACGCGCTGTTCGCCGCCCTGCGCGAGCTGCGCCAGGCGGCGAGACCCTGAGCGAGTTCACAAACCACCGATGCTGATCGACAGTCACGTCAACCTGCACGCGCCTCAGTTCGACGACGACCGCGAGGCGGTGATCGCCCGGGCGCGGACGGCCGGCGTCGGGCTGATGGTCAACATCTGCGACCGCGTCTCCAACTTCGCGGCCGTGCGGGCGATCGCCGACGAGCCCGACATCTGGTGCACGGTCGGCTGCCATCCGCACGAGGCCAAGGAAGACCCGGACCTGCCGCCCGGCCGGCTGATCGAGCTGGCGGCGGACCCGCGCGTGGTCGGCATCGGCGAGTGCGGCCTCGACTTCCACTATGACCTGAGCCCGCGGGACGTGCAGGCGAAGGTGTTCCGCGCCCATGTGGCGGCGGCGCGTGAGAGCGGCCTGCCGCTGGTCGTCCACTCGCGCGAAGCCGACGAGGTTATGGGCGAGATCCTCGAGGCGGAATTCGCGCGCGGGCCGTTCCGGCTGCTGATGCATTGCTACACGTCGGGCGCCGAGCTCGCCCGTCGGTGCGCGGCGATGGGGGCCTGGTTCTCGGTCTCGGGCATCGCGACGTTCAAAGCGGCGGAGGACGTGCGGGCGGTGATCGAGGCGATGCCGGCCGACCGGATCATCGTCGAGACCGACTGTCCGTACCTGGCGCCGATCCCGCACCGCGGCCGGCGCAACGAGCCGGCCTACCTGCCGCACGTGCTGGCCAAGCTGGCCGAGGTGCGGGGCTGGAGCCTGGACGAGGCCGAACGGCGCACCGAGGACGCGTTCTTCGCCCTGTTCGACCGGATTCCGCGGCCATGACCCTGCTGGAGTTCACCATCCTCGGCAGCGGCTCGTCCGGCGGGGTGCCGCGCGCCGACGGGGCCTGGGGCGCGTGCGACCCGGCCAATCCGAAGAACCACCGCTCGCGTTGCTCGCTGCTTGTGCGGCGGCGCGGGGAGAGGGCGGAGACCGAGACGACGGCGATCGTCGACACCTCGCCGGACCTGCGGCTGCAGACAGCGAACGCGGGAGCCAGACGGCTGGACGCGATCCTGCTGACCCATGACCACGCCGACCAGGTGCACGGCCTCGACGACGTGCGGGCCTTCTATCTGCGCCAGGGGGCGCGGATCCCGTGCCACATGGATGCAGAGACGGACGCGACCATGCAGCGCCGGTTCGGCTACGTTTTCGAAGGCGAGGCGGGCTATCCGGCGATCTGCGAGCGGCGGGCGTTGCCGGCGCATGGACTGGACTGGACGGTCGAGGGGCCGTCGGGACCGATCCCCGTGCGGACCTTCGACCAGGATCACGGGGCGGTGCGATCGGTCGGCTACCGCTTCGGCGGCGTGGCCTATTCCAGCGATGTGGTCGACCTCGACGAGGCGGCGTTCGCGGCGCTGGAACGCCTGGACGTCTGGATCGTCGATGCGCTGCGCTACCGGCCGCACCCGACCCACGCGCACCTGGAGCGGGCGCTGGAATGGATCGCGCGGGCGCGGCCGCGGCGGGCGATCCTGACCAACCTGCACATCGACATGGACTACGAGACCTTGAAAGCCGAACTGCCGGCGGGCGTGGAGCCCGCCTACGACGGGCTGCGTTTCACGCATGAAGTCGGAGCCGATTTTTCGTGATCGGTGAAGGCCTTAAGCTCGGTTTCCTCGCGTCCGGAAACGGCACCAGCGCCCGGGCGATCGTCGGCGCGATCAAGGCCGGCCAGCTGCAGGCCGAGCCGCGGCTGCTGGTCACCAACAATCGCAAGGCGGCCGCGCTGACGTTCGCGCACGACGTCGGGCTCGCCAGCCTGTGCATTCCGACACAGGCCGATCCGCAAGGCGCCGACGAGGCGCTGGCCGCCGAGATGGCGGCGCACGGCGTCGAGCTCGTCGTGCTGTCCGGCTATCTGCGCAGCATCGGGCCGGCGATGCTGCGGCGCTATGCCGGGCGAATGCTGAACATCCATCCCGGGCCGCTACCGAAGTATGGCGGCCGCGGCATGTATGGGCGGCGGGTCCATGAGGCGGTCATCGCGGCCGGCGAAATCCAGAGCGAAATCTGCATTCTGGTGGTGGAAGAGGAATACGACCGCGGTCCGGTGATCGCTCGGCGCGCCGTGCCGGTGGAGCCCGGCGACGACGCGGCGGCGCTGGAGGCCCGGGTTGCGGCGGCGGAACCCAACGTCTTCGTCGAGACGTTGCGTCAGATCGTCAGCGGCGAACTCCGCCTCACATAATTTCCGATAATATACCTTAGGCGAGAAACATATATGGCTTCCGGTCTCTTCGCCCTCCTCGACGATGTCGCCGGGATCGCCAAGATCGCTGCCGCCTCCGTCGACGACGTGGCGGCCGCCGCCGGCAAGGCCGGCACCAAGGCCGTCGGCGTGGTCGTCGACGACACAGCGGTGACGCCCGGCTACGCCATGGGGTTCAGCCCGGCCCGCGAACTGCCGATAGTCGGCAAGATCGCCATCGGCTCGCTGCGGAACAAGTTCTTCTTCCTGCTGCCCGGCGCCCTGCTGCTCAGCGCCTTCGCGCCCTGGGCCGTGACGCCGCTGCTGATGATCGGCGGCGCCTACCTGTGCTTCGAAGCCGCCGAGAAGATCATCGAGGCGGTCACCCACCACGAGGCCGCAGACGAGCCAGAGGAGCTCGCACAGAGCTCCGAGGCGCTGGAAGCCGAAAAGGTCTCCGGAGCGATCCGCACCGACATGATCCTGTCGGCCGAGATCATGGCCATCTCGCTGGCCAGCGTGTCGGACCGGCCGCTTGCCCTCCAGGCGGCGGCGCTGGCCGTGGTCGCGTTCGGCATCACCGTGGCGGTCTACGGCGCGGTCGGTCTGATCGTGAAGATGGACGACATCGGCCTGGCGCTGTCCAAGAGGCGCAACGTCGGGCTCAGCGCCCTGGGCCGCCTGCTGGTGCGCGGCATGCCGGGCGTCCTGCAGTCCCTCGCCCTGGTAGGAACCGTCGCCATGCTGTGGGTCGGCGGCGGGATCATCGTCCACGGCCTGCACGCCTTCCAGATTAACGGCGTGCCGGAGTTGGTTGAACTGGCCGGATCGTTGGGACGCGGCCTGCCGTGGGTCGGCTCGGCGCTCGACTGGGCCTTGCAGGCGGCCGTCTCCGCCGTGGTCGGGCTGGTTTTGGGCGGCCTGATCGTGCTGGTGGTGCACCGCCTGCGGCCGCACCCCCACTGAGCGCCGCGCATCGCCGTCGGCCTCGTATTCCGCCGCTGACGGCCTATATTTCAGAGAAAGTCGTTGCGTGACGGGCGTTTCGGCTGGAGTATAGTAATTACTGGACCCCATCGGGAGCTTCCCATGCGTATTCTCGCCCTTACCGCTGCGGCGCTCGCCGTGAGCGGCGGCGTCGCCCTCGCGGCGCCGGCCCAGGTTTCGGTCTCCGTCGGCCCGGAACTGGAGAAGAAAGCCGTGAAAACCTATGGCGTGAAGGAGATCCGCACCTTGGCGGATCGTCTCGGCGCCGAGGTCGAACGCGAACTGGCCCGCACCGGCGCCTATCAGGACGCCCGGATCGAGCTGGTCCTCGCCGACGCCAAGCCCAACCGGCCGACCTTCAACCAGATGGGCAAGCAGCCCGGCCTCTCCATGGAGAGCTTCGGGATCGGCGGCGCGACCATCGAGGGCCGCACCATCGCCGCCGACGGCACGGTGACGCCGGTTTCTTACCGCTGGTACGAAACTGACATCCGCCAGGCCCCCTACAAGTGGGTCTGGGGCGACGCGGAATGGTCCTTCGACCGGTTCGCCCGCCAGCTGAGCCGCGGCCAGGCGCTGGCCCTGCGCTAAAGCCCGAGCCAGCCTCTTGCGCGACCCGACGGCGCGCGGCCTGATCGCCGCGCGCCGTCTTTCGTTTCGACCTTCAGGATTCGCCAATGCCCGCCCCCGCGCCGCCTGCCGATCTTCCGCCTATAGACCGGCTGCTGGCGATCATGGCCGCCCTGCGCGATCCGACCGCCGGGTGCCCGTGGGACGTCGAGCAGACCTTCGCCACCATCGCGCCCTATACGGTGGAGGAGGCCTATGAGGTCGCCGACGCCATCGAACGGGGCGACCTGGCGGACCTGAAGGAAGAGCTTGGGGACCTTCTGCTGCAGGTGGTGTTCCACGCGCGGATGGCGGAGGAGCAGGCTGCCTTCGCCTTCGACGATGTCGCCGCCGCCATCGCCGACAAGATGATCCGCCGCCATCCGCACGTCTTCGCCGAGGAAAGCTACGCCTCCCTCGACGACCAGAAGATCGGCTGGGAGGAGATCAAGGCGGGCGAGCGCGCGAAGAAGGGGCGCGACGCCAGCCTGCTGGACGACGTGCCCGTCGGCCTCCCCGCCCTCACCCGCGCGGTGAAGCTCTCGAAGCGGGCCGCCAAGGTCGGCTTCGTCTGGCCGACCGCCGAGGCGGTGATCGAAAAGCTGCACGAGGAGGTCGGCGAACTGGAAGCCGAGGTCGCGGCCGGCGACCTCGGCAAGGCGCGCGCCGAGTTGGGCGACGTGCTGTTCGTGGTCGCCAATCTCGCCCGGCACCTCGATGTCGATCCGGAGGACGCCCTGCGGGCGACGAACGCCAAGTTCGTTCGCCGCTTCCAGCACATCGAACGGCGCCTGGCCGAGGCCGGGCGCACGCCGGATCAGTCCGACCTCGCCGAAATGGACGCCCTGTGGGACGAGGCGAAGGCGGCCGAGAGAGCCTAGAGGTCCCCGACCAGCGCCTGTGGGAACTGCTGCTCGAACTGGCCCTGGGCCTGTGCGGTGAGGCTGACGGACATCCGCACGCCGCCGTCGTCCTCGGTTTCCCGCTCGAGGACGCGGCCATGCTGATAGAGCCAGGCGATCGCGGCGCCCTCGCCCGCCGGGATGCGGATGGCGATCGGCGGCGCCTCGTCCACCAGGCCGGCGATGACGGAGAGCAGGGCGTCGGTCCCCTCCCCGGTCACGGCGGAGACCGGAATGGCCGGCGGGTGGGCCCGCCGGGCGTCGCCGAGCACGGCGTCGCGATCGTCTTCGGGCAGCAGGTCGAGCTTGTTCCAGACCTCGATGATCCGCCGTTCGTCCATGTCGAGGCCGAGGCGGGCCAGGACCTCGCGCACGTCCTTGGCCTGGGCGAGGCTCTCCTCGCTGGCGATGTCGCGGACATGCAGGACGACATCGGCCTCGCGGACCTCTTCAAGGGTGGCGCGGAAGGCTTCAACCAGCTCGTGCGGCAGGTCTGAGATGAATCCCACGGTGTCCGAGAGGATCGCGGCCCGGCCGTCCGGCAGCTTCAGGCTGCGCAGGGTCGGATCGAGGGTGGCGAACAGCATGTCCTGGGCCAGCACCTCGGCCCGCGTCAGGCGGTTGAAGAGGGTCGACTTGCCCGCGTTGGTGTAGCCGACCAGGGCGACGCTGGGGAACGGCACGCGGCGGCGGGCCGAGCGCTGCAGAGTCCGGGTGCGGCGCACCTCAGTCAACTCGCGCTTCAGCTTCCCGATCTTCTCGGCGATCAGCCGGCGGTCGGTCTCGATCTGGGTTTCGCCGGGGCCGCCCATGACCCCGAACCCGCCGCGCTGACGCTCGAGGTGGGTCCAGGTGCGCACGAGGCGCGAGCGCTCGTAGGTCAGGCGGGCGAGCTCGACCTGGAGCCGGCCTTCGCGCGTGCGGGCCCGGCGGGCGAAGATCTCGAGGATCAGGCCCGTGCGGTCGATGACCTTGGCCTTCCAGGCCTTCTCGAGGTTGCGCTGCTGGACCGGCGTCAGGGCGTCGTCGACCACGACGACGTCGAGGCCTTCGATCTCCACGAGGCTGGCGATCTCGTCGACCTTGCCGCGGCCGAAGAGCGTCGCCGGCGTCAGCTTGCGCAGCGGCGCGACAAGGGCCTCGCGGACCTCGAGGTCGAGGGCGAGGGCGAGGCCGATCGCTTCCTCCAGCCGCGCCTCGGGCTGGCGTCCGGCGTCGCGGCCTTCCCGGTCGGGATGGATGACCAGGGCGCCCTGGACAGGCGCCTCACGGTCTACGGATTTGGATGAACTCAATCTTGCTCGTCTTCGGCCGGCTCATAGAGCTGCACAGGCTGGGCCGGCATGATGGTGGAGATGGCGTGCTTGTAGACCAGCTGCGACTGACCATCGCGCCGCAGCAGGACGCAGAAGTTGTCGAACCAGCTGACGACGCCCTGCAGCTTGACCCCGTTCACAAGGAAGATGGTCAGCGGCGTCTTGGACTTGCGCACACTGTTCAGGAACGTGTCCTGCAGGTTCTGCTTCTTCTCGCTCATTGGCTTTCCGCCTCTTGTTCTGGTCGAGCAGCCACGCGCCGCCCACACACGCAAAAGTCACGCTGGACCAGGGACGGCGACGATCGCAACCTCGAAAGGCGCTTTTCAGACCGCCGTGGCCCGCGCCCGTTCGATATAGAGGCCTCGCAGCCGCTTCGCCACCGGTCCCGGTTTGCCATCGCCCACGACCTTGCCGTCGACGGCGATCACCGGCAGCACCAGCGAGCCGGCGCCGGTGACGAAGGCCTCCCTGGCGGCGACCGCGTCGGCGGGGGTGAACGGCCGTTCGTCGACCTGCAAGCCCTCGTTCGTGATGACGTCCATCAAGGTCCGACGGGTGACGCCGCGCAGGATGTTGGCGTTGGTGTCGCGCGTGCGCAGGCGGCCGTCGGCGTCGATGATCCAGGCATTGGAGGCGGCGCCCTCGGTGACGAAGCCGAGCTCGTCGACGAACCAGGCCTCGCCGGCGCCGGCTTCGCGCGCCGCCTGTTTGGCGAGAGCGTTGGGGAGCAGGCCGACGGTCTTGATATCGCAACGCCCCCAGCGGTTCTCCGGCGTGGTGATCACCTTGATCCCCAGGGCCGCCTTGGCCTCCGAAGCGGCGCGGTCGAGCGCCTTGACGGTGATCACCATCGACGGGCGTACGGACGCCGTCGGAAAGGCGTGGTCGCGCGGGGCGACGCCGCGACCGACCTGCAGGTAGACCGTCCCTTCTCGCACGCGGTTGCGGCGCACCGCTTCCTTGAGAACCATGGTGAGCGCCCGGCGGCTCATGGGCATGTCGATGCGCAGTTCGGAGAGGCTACGTTCGAGGCGGGCGAAATGGCCCTCAGCGTCGGCCAGCTTGCCGCCGAACAGGGCCCAGACCTCGTAGACCGCGTCGGCCAGCTGGAAGCCGCGATCCTCGATGTGCACATAGGCCTGGGCGTGCGGGACGAAGCGGCCGTTGACGTAGGCGATGCGGCCCATCAGACGGCCTCTTCTTCGACCTGGCGACCGCCGGACAGGCCGAGCGACTTCAGTTTGCGATGCAGGGCCGAGCGCTCCATGCCGATAAAGGCGGCGGTGCGCGAGATGTTGCCCGAGAAGCGCAGCATCTGGGCATTGAGGTACTCCCGCTCGAACACCTCGCGGGCCTCGCGCAGCGGCAGGGCGATGATCCGTTCGGCGCCAAGGGAGGCCGGCGCCTCCGTCACGGTCGCCTCGGCCGGCAGCATCTCGGCGGTGATCGGCTCGTTCGGCGCGCCGGCGGCGAGGATCAGCATCCGCTCCACGTGGTTGCGCAACTGGCGCAGGTTGCCCGGCCAGGCGCGGACCTGGAGGCTGGCCAGGGCGTCGTCGGCGAGGCGCCGGTGCGGCATGCCGGTCGCCTCGCAGATCCGCTGGATGAAATCGTCGATCAGCTCGGGAATGTCCTCGCGACGTTCGGCGAGGCCCGGGACGTTGACCGGCACGACGTTCAGACGGTGGAACAGGTCCTCGCGGAACCGGCCGGCGGCGATTTCCTCGCGCAGGTCGCGGGAGGTCGAGGAGACGACGCGGACATCGACCTGGACGTCGGAGCTGCCGCCGACCCGGCGGAACCGCTGTTCGACCAGGACGCGCAGGATGCGGCTCTGGGTCTCGCGCGGCATGTCGGCGACTTCGTCGAGGTAAAGGGTGCCAGCGTGGGCGCGTTCGAAGACGCCGATCTTGGCCGGACGGCCGCCCTCCCCCTCCTCGCCGAACAGCTCGACGTCCATGCGCTCCGGGGTCATGCCGGCGGCGCTGATCGCCACGAACTCATTGCGCGAGCGCAGGGAGGCGCCGTGGATCAGGCGGGCCACAGTCTCTTTGCCCGAGCCCGGCGGGCCGGAGATCAGCACGCGGCTGTTCGCGCCCGCCAGCTTGCCGATCATCTGGCGCAGTTGCTGGGCGGCTGTCGAGCGGCCGAGCAGCCCTTCCGGCGTGATCACCTGGGCGCGCAGGCGGCGGTTCTCCCGGCGCAGGTTGGCCGCCTCCAGAGCACGTTCGATGCTGAGCAGCAGCCGGTCGGACTTGAAGGGCTTTTCGAGGAAGTCGTAGGCGCCGCGCTTGATGGCGCTAACGGCGGTCTCGATGTTGCCGTGGCCGGAGATCATCACCACCGGCAGGTCGGGGTCGAGCTCCTTGACCATGTCGAGCAGCTTCAGGCCGTCCATGCCGCCGCCGGACATCCAGATGTCGAGGATCAGCAGGGCCGGCTTGCGCGCGCGGATCGCCGCGAGGCCGGATTCGGCGTCGTTGGCGGTGCGAACCGAATAGCCCTCGTCGGTGAGGATTCCCGCGACGAGTTCGCGGATGTCCGCCTCGTCGTCGACCACAAGAACGTCTGACGCCATCGCCTTCAAACCCTCACGCCGTCATGACCTCGGCCGCGCCCCGGGCCTTCACCCGCGCGCCAGGCGGCAGCCGAAGGACCGCCATGGCCCCCTGCCCGCTCCGCGCGTCGGTGAGCTCGAGCTCGCCGCCGTGGTCTTCCAAAATCCGCTTCACGATCGCGAGGCCAAGGCCGGTGCCCTTCTCGCGGGTGGTGACATAGGGCTCCGTCAGCCGGTCGCGGTCGGCGGCCGGCAGGCCGACGCCGTTGTCCTCGACCTCGAAGCTGACGCCGGTCTCGTCGGAGACCAGCCGCACAAGGATCCGGCCCTTGAGGCGCGGCGTCTTCTCACGGCGAGCGGCGACCGCCTCGGCGGCGTTCTTGAGCACGTTGGTCAAGGCCTGGCCAAGCATGCGGCCGTCGGCCAGCAGCGTGACGTCAGCCGGCGGCTCCTCCAGATCGACCGCCAGGTCGGGGCTGGCCACCCGCTGGGCGAAGACCGCGGCGCGCAGCAACTCGGCGGCGTCCTGTTCGGCGAACTTGGGGGCCGGCATGCGGGCGAAGGCGGAGAATTCGTCGACCATCCGGCCGATATCTCCAACCTGGCGGACAATGGTGTCGGTGCAGCGGTCGAAGACCTCTAGGTCGGGCTCGGCGATATCCTTGCGGTACTTCTTGCGCAGCCGCTCGGCCGACAGCTGGATCGGGGTCAGCGGGTTCTTGATCTCGTGGGCGATGCGGCGGGCGACATCGCGCCAGGCGGCGTTGCGCTGCGCCGCCTGCAGCCGAGTGATGTCGTCGAAGGTCAGCACCAGGCCGTCGGCGCTCTGACTGGCCCGGACCCGCAGCCGGCGGGTCTCGCGGCCGCGGACGACGTCGATCTCGGCCTCGGCCTCGTGACCCGCGTTGCCCGCGACGTCGGACAGTTCCGGCGCCACGTCGGACAGCCGCTGGCCGCGGCCGTGATCGCCCGGCAGGTCGAGCAGCCGCGCGGCCTGGCGGTTGGCGGCCGAGATGCGGCCTTCGGCGTCGAGGCCGATGACCCCGGCGCTGACTTCGGACAGCACGGTCTCGATGAACTGGCGACGACGCTCGGCCTCCTGGCCGGCGTGCCTCAGGGCCTCCTGCTGCACCTGAAGATCGTGCGTCATGCTGTTGAACGCACGAGACAAAACCGCGATCTCGTCGGGATCTGCGTCGGCGTCGACGCGCGCCGACAGGTCGCCCGCCGCCACCCGCCCCGCCGCCTGCACCAGCCGCGCGACGGGGCCGGAGATGGTGTTGGCGGCGCCGAGGCCGAGCCAGGCCGCGCCGACCAGCACCAGCAGCGCCGTCTCAGCGTAGGACAGGGCGAAGATCGCCTGAATCCGCTCCCGGTTCTGGGCCGCCTCGCGATAGCTGACCAGCGAGGCCTCGGCTTCCAGCAGGTGGTTGATGATGCCCTTCTCCACCGGGTGGGCGACGTAGAGGTAGGCGTCGGAATAGCCGCGCAGGCGGTAGACGGCGCGCATCAGGTCCGGCTGGTCGAACGCCGGCACCGAAATGTCGCCTTCATCAGCGGCCTTGAAGCTCGAGCGCGGCGGGATGACGTAGGGCGGGGCGTCGGCGGATTCGGCCCGGGCCAGGACCCGGCCCTCGGCGTCGATCAGATAGGCGGCCGGGAATGCGTGGTAGGCCGCCTGCTGGGCCAGGTAGTGGCTGAAGGCGACGGGACTCTCCTGCAGGCCAGGCGCGGCGCGGTTGAGATCGGCGCCCATCAGGCTGACGTGGTCGCCGATGTAGCGCTTCTGATCCTCGACGTAGGACCGGGCGACGGTGGCGGAATTCTCGACCACAGTCTGGACCCGCTGGCCCAGCCAGTTGTCGACGCCGCGGCTGACGAGGACTCCGTAGAACAGCGCGACGACGACGGCCGGCGCCGCTGCGGCCATGGCGAACATGGTCACGAACCGCAGATGCAGGCGGGCGCCGGCGTCGCTCTCTCGGGCCTTCAGCAGGACGGCGAAGCGCAGCGCCATCACCGTGGTGATCGCCAGGATCAGCACGAGGTTCAGCGACAGGACGGCGAGGATGGGCTGGCTCGCGGGCCCGAGCGGCCCGGTCTCCGGGGGCGAGGCGGCGAGCAGGATGGCGACGCCGGTCAGGGCGGCGGCCAGGCCGTAGCCGACGCCGAGCACAAGCCGGGAGT